>JAOTVL010000155.1 GCA_029863525.1 Gemmatimonadota bacterium | reverse complement strand
GGACCGAGCGACCTCACCGTCGTGGCCGCGGAAGGAGTCGGGGGCGCGGTCGAGGGCGAAGACGCAGAGACGCTCCTGCTCGAGCCCGACGGCGGCGTGCGCCTTCTCTCCCAGACGAAGGCTCCACGTCGGCGAGTCGTCGTGCCCGGAGGAACGCGCTGGGTCGCCGCCTCCCGCCCCGAAGTGCTCCTGGCGCCGGCCGAGCTCGCGCAGCTTCGCTCGGTCGTGGAGGCTTGGCAGGGGAAGATGGTCGGCACCCCGGACGCCGACACGACGTGGGACATCGAATACGGCTTCCTGGAGGGACGGCTGTGGCTCTTCCAGATACGCCCCTTCATCCGATTCCGAAACAGCGACGTATACGCACGACTCGAAGCGCTCGACGCGGCCGCGCTGCGAAACGCCGACCGCACCGTAGATCTGTCCACCCGCTTGGAGGGCTCGTGAAGAAGCGCCTCGTGGGACTCGCCTTGGCGCTCGGGCTCGCGGTGGCCCTCGGTGGCGCCGCCGAGTCCGCCCCCTACCCGTTGGACGGATACGAGTACACCGGTATCCGACGGCTCAGGGCCTACTCGATGATCCTGGACGGCAGCATGCCGGGATCGATCCCGATCCGACCGGGAGCGCGCCTGTCGCGCGACCAGATCCGCCTCCGGCTCGCGGGGGTCGCCGACTCGTTCGACATCCGGCCCGATACCCCCATGGACTCGGCCCTACTGGCGGGAATGGAGCGGATCGTCGGGCGGCGGCACCCGTCGTATCGCGTCGCCATCCTGGACATCACGGATCCCTCGAACCCACGGTACGCAGGAATCCGTCACGACCAAGGGTACATTCCCGGGAGCGTGGGCAAGTTGCTGGTCATGACCGCGCTTTTCCACCAGCTCCGTGAGCTTCATCCCGACGACATTCCGGCTCGCGAGAGACTCCTGCGTGAGACCGATGTCGTGGCGGGCGCGTGGGCGATGCCCAACACGCACGAGGTGCCCGTCGTGGCCCCGGATTGGTCGAGGGTGACGCACCGAACCGTGCGCGCGGACGACGTTTTCACGCTCTGGGAGTGGGTCGACCACATGGTGTCTCCCAGTTCGAACTCGGCCGGGTCGGTCGTATGGCGTGAAGCCATGTTGATCGACGAATTCCGGGAGAATTACCCTCCGACCCCGGAGCAGGCCGAGGCGTTCTTCCGCGACACCCCGAAATCCGAGCTGACGGATCGATCGATCCGCGTCATCGAGGAGCCGCTGCTCGAGGCTGGGATCGATCCGGAGCTCCTGCGCATCCGAACGATGTTCACCGGAAACGCGCAGCGGGCCATCCCGGGCCGCGGAAGCCACTCCACGCCGCGGGCGCTGGTGCGTTGGCTGATGCGCATGGAGCAGGGTCGGCTCGTGGACGAGTGGAGCAGCCTCGAGATGAAGCGGCTGACCTACTACACGCGGCGTCGTTACCGCTACTCGTTCTCGCCCGCGCTGGACCAGGCCGCGGTGTACTTCAAGTCCGGCTCACTCTACCGTTGCCAGCCCGAGGAAGGCTTCGTCTGCGGCCAGTACATGGGGAACGTCGAGAACCTCATGCACTCCGTGGCCATCGTCGAATCTCCGGCGGGCGCGGAGAATCCCCGCGTCTATCTCGTGTCCATGATGTCGAACGTGCTCAAGGTCAACTCGGCCGGCGAGCACAGCGAGATCGCCACGCAAATCGAACGGCTCATCGCTTCCCACCATCCTACCAAACCCTGACTTGACCTCCATCCGACGGGCGTGCACGACGCTGTCCCTTCTCGTCCTCGCGGTCGCCACGACACCCGGCCCGCAGCTCCACGCGCAGACCGCCTCGGCAGCATCGGGCGCGCGCCCGACCAGCTTCACCCTCCCGCCGAAGGACTCCGTTCTGCAACAAAAGCTGCGCGCGGTTCTCGAACGCCCGCGCTACCGGGGCCTCGTGCGCGACGGGCGGCTGTCCGTGGCGTTGGTCGACATCACCGATCCCGACCGCGTGGTCTACGCGGGATGGGAGGACGACCGGATGCGGTACGCGGCGAGCCTCCCGAAGATCGCGATCCTCGTCGGGGTCTTCGATCAAATCGACCGCGGCGAGCTCGAGTACACACCGGGGCTCCGCGCCAAGCTCGAGCGCATGATCCGCAACTCCGACAACGCGATCTCGAGCGAGATGATCCAGCTCGTCGGGTTCCAGAACATCGCCCGCACGCTTCAGGATCCTCGGCATCAGCTCTACGACCGCCGAAGGGGAGGCGGGCTGTGGGTCGGGCGTGGCTTCGGCGGCCTCGGGGTCTGGAGGCGGGATCCGATCGCGAATACGTCGCACGGCGCGACCGCGCGGCAAGTGGCCCGCTACTTCTCCATGATCGAGCGGGGCGAGCTGGTCAGCCCGTGGGCATCCGCGGAAATGAAGACGATCCTCGCCGACCCGGCGATCCATCACAAATTCGTTCTCGGACTCGAGGAGGCCCGGCCAAGATCGGTCATCTATCGGAAGTCGGGAACGTGGCAGAACTACCACGCCGACGCGGCATTGGTCGAGCGAGACGGGCGGAAGTACATCGCGGTCGTCCTACTCGAGTCTCCGACCCGCTCCTCACAGGGGGTGCTGGCGGCGCTCATCGTGCGTCTGGACGAGCTCATCTTCGGAGAGCCCGCTCCGCCCCCTCCGGAGGCATCGCCACCCGAGTGACGTGCCCCACGATGTAGTCGTCGTCGGAGCCGGCCCGAACGGTCTCTCCGCAGCGATCGAGTTCGCCAAGAACGGGCTCGACGTGCTGGTCCTGGAGGCCGAGGACCACGTCGGCGGGGCGGCCCGCACGGCGGAGCTCACGCTGCCCGGCTTCCGACACGACATGGGATCGGCGGTCCACCCGCTCGGGGTCGGCTCGCCCTTCTTCGCGAGCCTCCCGCTGGACCAGCACGGACTCGAGTGGGTGCACCCCGACCTCCCGCTGGCCCACCCGCTGGATAACCGCCGCGCCGTGGTGCTCGCTCGCGGGGTGGACACGACCGAGACGAGCCTCGGAAGAGACGCGGCGCCCTACCGCCGTCTGATCGGGCCGTTCGTGCGCATGTGGCCGAGCTTCATCGATCACGTGCTCGATGCACCCACGCGCGTGCCTCGGGACCCAGCGCTCATGGCGCGCTTCGGTTTTCGCGCCGTTCGCTCCACCGTGTCCCTCGCCGGCGGGCTCCGCACCGAACGGGGTCGGGCACTCTTCGCCGGCAATGCCGCCCACTCGGCGCTTCCGCTCGACCGGCCCCTGTCGGGTGCAGTGGGGATCACCCTCATGGCGGCGGGTCACGCGGTCGGTTGGCCGTGCCCCAAGGGGGGAGCCGGCGCGATCACGGCTGCGCTCGCTTCGCTGCTCCGCTCGCTCGGCGGCAAGATCGAGACGGGCGTGCGCGTGCGTGCGCTCGACGAGCTCCCACAAGCGCACGCCACGGTCCTGGCGCTGACGCACCGCCAGGTCGCCGCGATCGCCGGGGATCGGCTCCCGGGAGCGTACCGTCGGACGCTCGCCGAGTGGGACTACGGTCCCGGCGCCTTCAAAGTCGATTGGGCCCTCGACGCCCCGATTCCCTGGACGAGCCCCGACGTTCGACGAGCCGGGACGGTCCACGTGGGGGGCACCTTCGAGGAGATCGCCCTCGCCGAACGGGCGGCATGGGACGGCCGCGTGGCGGAGCGGCCGTTCGTTCTCCTCTCACAGCCCACGCTGTTCGATCCGACCCGCGCGCCCGAGGGAAAGCACGTGGCGTGGGGATACTGTCACGTACCCAACGGGTGGACGGGCGACGCGACGCACGCGATCGAGGCCCAAGTCGAGCGCTTCGCCCCCGGCTTTCGCGACCGCATTCTCGCGCGCACGGTCTCCGGTCCCCTGGCGCTCGAGGCGTCGAACGCGAATCTGGTGGGGGGCGACGTGAACGGCGGTGCCCTCACACTCGCCCAGACGTTCGGCCCCGCAGGTCGAGCGCTCGCGCCGTGGAGCACCCCGACCGCGGGGCTCTACGTCTGCTCCGCGTCCCGTCCACCGGGGGGTGGCGTGCACGGCATGTGTGGCTACCGGGCCGCCCGGGAGGCGCTGCGAAGGACGTTCGGCATCCGCTGAGCGGGCGCCCACGTTCTCGTGCGTCGCCTCACCCCGGCAGCCCGCCTTCCTCCGATACCGCGGCGGCCCCGGCCTCGTCGAAGTGCTCCGCGAACCAGTCGAGCATTCTCCGCCAATGATCATGGAAGTCGGCCTCGCTGCTCGCGCGGCCCGCACCGTGTCCGCCCGCGGTATAGTGAACCCAGACGACCTCCTTCCCCAACCGCCGCAGAGCGTAGTACATCTCGCGCTGGTTGGTCGCCGGAACGTTCCAGTCGCCCTCCCCTGACAGCATCAGCAGGGGCGTATCGATTCGGTCCGCGAACATCACGGCCGAGTGCTCGATGTACTTGTGCGGCTGCTCCCAGAGCGTCGCCCCGATCCGGTCTTGTCCGACCTCGGCCGCAGCGTAGTTGCGGGTCGTGATCTTGGGCGAGTCGCCGAGGAAGGAGACCATGTTCACCTTCCCCGAGACGTTGGCAGCGGCGGCGAAGCGATCGGTCTGCGTGATGAGCAGATTCGTGGCGTATCCGCCGTAGCTCTGCCCGTAGACTCCGACCCGGTCCGCATCCACCAAGCCCCTGTCGATGAGCGTGTTCACGGCGTTGGGGACGGCCTTGAGCCACGCCTCGCCCGGGTACCCCTCCTCGAATTCCACCGACGGTCTCAGGCCGAACCAACCCCGCGCCGTGACGAGGTTCATGTTCTCGTTGTACCCGTTGTCGAAGAAGCGCTCGTACACCTCTACGACGAGCGGATACGCTCGAGTCGGGTCGTAGTCGATCGGGTAATAGAGGATGCCGTAGAGCGTGTTGCCGTCGATATCCAGGTACTCGACGAGCTCGGTTTTGGAGAGCGGGACATCAGCCAGCTGCGGATTCAAATCCGTGAGACGCCGCGCGTCGGACCGTCCGCCGTCGGTGACCCAGACATCCGCCGGGCGATCGCCGTCCGAACGCGTGAACACCATCGTCCCGCCGTCCGCAGAGATCCTCCACCCTCCGTAGAGGTTCTCGTCGACCAGCACCTCGGTCACGTCGCCGGAAGCGAGATCCAGCCGCTTCAAGCCACGCTCCCACCGATCTGGGGCCGAATAGCTGAAGTACAGGTAGCGTCCATCCTCGGTCCAACGCTCGACCCCACGACGAGGCCGCGCATCCTCGTCCTCTTCGAGTGTGAGGAGCGTGCGGAGCTCGCCCTGGTCGACATCCAACACGTACCAGCCGTCGGAAGACGTAAGGAGCAGGTCACCACCGTCGTGGCTCCAACGCTCGACCGAGAACTCGACCTCGGTCGTGTCGCCCGGCGTGCCGCGTAAACCCTCGGTGACCTCGCGCGGCTCGTCTTCACCGATGCGACGCACGAAGACGGCACCCTCCTTCGAATAGGCGTACGCAGTGCGTTCCTCGTTCCACTCGACGTTCACACGCTCTTCGGACGGCTCGACGAGCTCGACGGGCTCGCCCTCATCCAGCTCCAAGTAGAAGAGCCCGTACTCGGTGCCGTCGCGGCGTGTGTAGGACGTCTTGGTCCGGGTCGACGTCGAGTACGTCATTCGAGATCCGTCCGCGCTGAACCCGACGTCCTCGGGCACCGCGTCCTCGAGGATCTCTCGCACGCTCCCGTCGCCGACGGAGACCAGCGCCGAGATCTGTTCGTTCGCGATGTTGCGGACGCGGTCCCACGCCAAGAAGTCGTTACGGGAGTCCTGAACGATGACGGGCGCCTCGGTGAGCGCATAGAAAGCCTCACGGGCACGCTCGGCCCATCCGTCCGGACGCAGGGTGAGCAGCACCTGCTCCCCGTTCGGCGTCCAAAGAAGCGGCGACGAGGAAGCAATCGGTCGGTCCGTCCGGAGCGCCACGTCCCTCGTCCGTCCGGAGGCCGTTTCGTGGAGTCGGAGCCGGAAGGCCGCACCATCGTAGAGCAGATACGCGAGTCGGCGACCATCGGCCGACCAGGTGAAGTCGCTCACCTGGGCCGGTGCCTCGTGGAGCCAGGTACGTGCGCCAGTCCGCGTGTCGATGACCATCGCGGAAACCGTCGAGGGGGCGACGTACGTCGGGTCGCCGTAGCGCCCGTGGTCGGTGTCGAGCCGGCCACGCCTCGAGCTCGCCGTCACCACGATCCGCATGCCGTCCTCCGTCATGGCGGCCACCTGGGGGGAACGGACGTCGAGCGCCAGCTCGGTCGTCATCCGACCCTGTTGCGCCTGAACGGAGGTCGCGCAGGCGCCGATCCAGGCGAGCAGGATCACGCGGGTCCACACGGAAAGGCCAGGAACAAGGAAACGTCCGCGCTTCATGATACGCTCCGAAATCAGATCGGCCCGCGGGCCGGTGCCACCGACGAGACGGGGGACAATATGCGGCGGCCCGGACAGGGCGGCCACGCGGCTACCCAGAGGGTGTCCGACAGTCGCGCAGAAACCGGCGTTGGGCCCGCCCATCGGTCTCGATGTCGTCGAAGAACTCTTCCAGGTAGCGGACGGCCCGGGCCCGGCCGGCGTCCGGTAGGAGCCGTTCGGTGCGCCACGCGTCCAGGACCTCCTCCCTAGCCGCGCGGAATCGACTCAAGACTGCGGCGGTGACCACCGGGTTCTCGCACCACCCTCGGTAGTAACGCTCGCGCACAGAGTCGAGTCGGTACTCCGGAGGTGGCGTCGCGTACGGCGCATCCACGAGGCCCGAGAAATCGAAGTCGTACGGGACCGCCACGGCCACGCCGTCACGGTCGAGGATCTCCACGTTGTGACCCGCAACGTCGGACCAATCGGGATTCCCGACCATGTATTGAGCGACCGCCGTCGTCATGCGCGACAATGGCTCGAACGCCGCGGTCGGAAGATGCTTACCCTCCTCGAGCTCGAAGACGACGGCGCCCAAGCGCGCGGCCAATGCGTCGTCTTCCTCGATGACGAACGCGATGCGGGATTCGGGCTCGGTGCGCCCGGAAGCATCGATGAACGTCATGTCGAGGAGCCGCACCTGGAACGTGGCGTCGCTCACGGCCCTGAGGCTGCGGTACACCAAG
>JAOTVL010000154.1 GCA_029863525.1 Gemmatimonadota bacterium | reverse complement strand
TGTCGCTGGAAGCCGCCGAGGAGGCGGAGGACGTGGAGGAAGAGGAGCAGGCCGAGGAGGAGGACGAAGACGAGGAGGACGACGAGGGGTATCGAGCCACGGAGTATCGCATCGAGGTCGAGTACGCGCGCGACATCCCCCGTGGCACCGTCGTGCTTCGAGGAGCCCGGGCGATCACGATGAACGGCGACGAGATCATCGACGACGCCGATATCGTGGTGACCGACGATCGGATTGCCGCGGTCGGACGCCGGGGTTCGGTCGCCGTTCCCGCCGGAGCGGAGGTCATCGACCTGACCGGAAAGGTCGTCCTGCCCGGCTACGTGGACACGCACTACCACACCCAGTGGCTGCTCACGGACGTCCACTCGAACCAGGTCTGGCAGTACCTGACCAACCTCGCGTTCGGCGTCACCACGACGCAGGACGTGCAGACCGCGAGCACGGACATCCTCACCTACCACGACATGGTGGAGGCGGGGGAGATGATCGGCCCGCGTGTCTACCACACCGGGCCGGGGGTCTTCAGTGGAGAGAACATCCGCAGCCTCGAGCAGGCGCGCGAGGTGCTCGAGCGGTACAAGCGCTACTACGGCCTGACCACCTTCAAGATGTACATGGCGGGAGACCGCCAGCAGCGGCAGTGGTTGATCCAGGCCGCGCGCGAGTTGGAGCTGATGCCGACCGTCGAGGGGGGTCTCGACTTCAAGCTCAACCTCACGCACACGATCGACGGGTATCCGGGTCTCGAGCACTCGCTCCCGATCGCTCCGCTCTTCGGAGACCTGGTCGAGCTCTACCGCACGACGCAGACGACCTACACGCCGACGCTGCTCGTGGCGTACGGGGGGCCCTGGGCGGAGGAGTACTACTACGCCACCGAGGACATCTTCGGGGACGAGTTGCTGGCGGCGTGGACGCCGTATGACGAACTGGAAGCCAAAGGGGCACGTCGCACCCGGGGCGAAGGGTGGTTCCGAGTCGAGGAGCACGTTTTCTACAAGCATGCCAGGTTTCTGCGCGATCTCGTCGAGGCGGGTGGGCGGATCGGGATCGGGGGCCACGGGCAGCTCCACGGCGTCGGGTGGCATTGGGAGCTCTGGTCGGTCGCGTCGGCCGGAATGGACAATCACGACGCGCTGCGCGCGGCCACGCTCATGGGCGCGGAGGCGATCGGCTTCGGGGACGACATCGGCAGCATCGAGCCCGGCAAGCTGGCGGACCTGGTGATCCTGGACGCCGATCCGTTGGAGAACCTGCGCAACAGCAGGGCCGTGTCGCACGTCATGAAGAACGGCCGGCTCTGGGAGTCCACGACGCCGTCGACCGTGTGGCCGGAGCAGAGCACCCTACCCGAGCCGTATTGGCGCGATCGTCGCCCGAACGTGCCCGCGGGTGTGCCCGGCGGCGCGCGCTGGATCGGCGGGCCGGTTCGGTAGGCGACGCCCCGACCACAGCGCTCTAGACCGATCGCTCGAATCAGTGTAGGTTCTTGACTGACCAAACCTTGTCATGTCAATCATTGATAGATTCTGGAGATTAGCCATGTCCAACAGATCGGCCGTAGGAACTGCCTCGCTCTTCGACCCCTTCGCCCTGGGTGGCGTCGAGCTGAAGAACCGCGCGGTCATGGCGCCACTCACCCGCTCTCGCGCGATCGGGAACCTGCCGAACGAGCTCCACGCCACCTACTACGGTCAGCGTGCCGGAGCCGGACTCATCATCACCGAGGGCGTGTCGCCCTCTCCGAACGGGCTCGGCTACCCACGCATCCCTGGGCTCTTCAACGAGGAGCAGAGGGCGGCGTGGCAGGCTGTGACCGACGCAGTTCATGAAAAGGGCGGGCGCATCTTCATGCAGTTCATGCACACGGGGCGCGTGAGCCACCCCGCGAATCTTCCCGAGGGAGCGCGGGTCCTCGCGCCCTCCGCGGTTCCGCTCCAGAGCACGAAGATGTGGGTCGATGGCGAGGGAGAGCTCGAGATCCCCGTGGCCGATGCCATGACGTCGGACGAGGTGCTCGAGGCGATCGCCGAGTACGTCACGGCCGGCCGCCTCGCGATCGAGGCCGGCTTCGACGGCGTGGAGCTGCACGGTGCCAACGGTTATCTCATCGAGCAGTTCATCCATCCGGCGACGAACCGCCGAGAAGACGAGTGGGGTGGCTCGATCCAGAACCGCATCCGGTTCGCGCTCGAGGTCGCTGGCGCGGTCGCCGCGGAGATCGGACGGGATCGCGTGGGGATCCGCATCTCGCCGTTCGGCGTCTTCAACGAGATGCCCCTGTACGACGAGATCGAGGAGACCTACGTAGCGCTCGTGCGGGGACTCGACGAAATCGGCCTGGCCTACGTCCACGTCGTCGACCACTCGTCGATGGGCACTCCGGAGGTGCCGGCACCGTTCAAGGATCGGCTCTCCTCGATCTTCGGCGGCGCGTTCATCCTCTCGGGAGGTTACGACTTCGAGCGCGCCAATGAAGATCTGGAGGCGGGGCGGGGCGACCTGGTCGCATTCGGACGTGCGTTCCTGGCAAACCCCGACCTCCTCACCCGCTTCAAGCTGGGGGCCGAGCTGAACGAGCCGCGACCCGAGCTCTTCTACACGACGGGACCAGAGGGGTACACGGATTATCCGACCCTGTAGGCAGGGGCGTTACATCTGGGCAACAGTAAGGGCGCGGGAGCCGACTGGCCCCCGCGCCCTTTTTTCGACCCCTGCGCTGAGCGCAGCGGTAGAGTGCGCCTCAGGAGATGACGCGCTGCTTCTGCCGTAGCTTCTCCATGTACTTCTCGAAGAAGAAGCGGTGGATATCGCGCATGTCGATCTCGCGCCCCTCGATGTAACCCTGCTCGATGTCGGTGAGGTAGTCGAGCGGGTTGCCGGTCGTGATCAGCAGCGTCGCGTCTTTGCCCGGCTCGAGCGATCCGACGCGATCCGAGATCCCCATGAATTGGGCGGGATAGAGAGTCACCGCCTTGATCGCCTCGTCCTCCGGCAAGCCGAAGGCGGTCGCCACGCCCGCCTCGTACGGAAGGCGATTGGTGTAGGCCGCACCGCCTCCGCCCGAGATCGCGATGCGCACGCCTCGGTCGTGGAGCCGCGCCGCGCTGGCGTATGCCGCGTCGTAGCCTTCCCAATCCCGGCGGGGCGAGTCCATCGTCGAGGTCAGAATCACCGGAATATCCAGCTCAGCGAGCTGGTCGGCGACGTGGATCGCGTCACGCCCTCCTCGAATGACCAGGTCGACGTCCTCGTCCTGAGCCCATTGGATCGCGTCCTGGATCTGACGAACACCGTCCGCGGAAACGATCACCGGAATCTCACCGTCGAGCGCCGGGATCATGGCCTCGAAACGAGGGTCCATGGGCGTGAACCCGCCCCCGGCCCGCGCACCGCGATACGCCCGCGCCTGCGCGAAGTACTCACGGATGCTGCGGATTTGCTCTTCGTACGTGGGCCGGTCTTCCTGAGGTCCCTGGTTTCCGAAGAACCCGAAGCCGCCCCCTCCACGCGCGTTCGGGTTCGGCCAGTTCACGTTCAGCGCCGCCGCCGCCGACAGCGTCATCTCCTCCCAGGTCCAGCCATCCAGGTTCATCGCGGAGCTGAGGCCCGAAATGAGCCCGCCGGACGGGGTCGTGAGCGTGACCAGCACCCCGTTGGTCCTCGACGTGCCGATGTGCCGACTCTCGGCGTTGACCGCGATGTTGGGGCGAGCGTTGGGGTTGAAGTCGCCGAGCTCCTGCTCGTCGTTCGACACGTCCACCGCACCGATCTCCGAGATGCCCACCGAGGAATAGGCGTCGATGAGCCCCGGATAGATGTGCTTTCCGGTGGCGTCGACGACGCGCGCGCCCGACGGAATCGCGACGTCCGCGCCCACGGCGGTGATGATGCCGTTGTCGAAGACGATGGTTCCGTTTTCGATGACGCCGTCGGTGACCGTGTGGATCGTCGCTCCACGGAGCGCGATCGGCTGGCTCTGTCTCGGCGCGGGAATGGGGACCTGCGCCTGGACCGCAGACGCCAGCGCAAGGGTCAGGGCTGCGGCGAGCGCAAAGCCCCTCTTCGCAATGCGTCCTGAATTCATCATGGAATGCATGGTTGCGTTCTCGTTGGTGATCATCGGTCAGCGCCCCCGTTCCGGCTCTGCAGAACGAGCTGCACCAGCTGTGCGTGCTCCCTACGGACCTGCTCCTGCAGCGCGGCGTCTTCCTCGATCGAGAAATAGCGCCGGCCGTCGACCCACGTTTGCTCCGCCTTGGTGAACTGCGAGAGCGGATGACCGTTCCAGATCACGAAGTCGGCGTCCTTGCCGGCCTCGAGTGACCCGATCTGGTCGTCGACGCGCAGAACCGCCGCAGCGTTGAGCGTCACCGTCGCGAGCGCGTCCTCCTCGCTCACGCCCGTACGCAGCAGCTTGCCCGCTTCCCAGTTCATCCGGCTGGAAAGCTGGCTGTTGTCGGAGTGCAGCGAAGTGACCACTCCTGCCTCCAGCAGGATGCGCGCGTTGTACGTCGTCGCGTCGTACGCCTCGAGCTTGAACGACGACCAGTCGCTCCACACCGCGGCGGCGACGCCGCTCGCGGCCAGCTCCGGCGCGATCTTGTACGCCTCGACGCCGTGCTGGAGCGTCTGGACGGTGAAGCCGAACTCCTCCGCCAACCGGATCAGCGCGAGGAACTCGTCCTGACGGTAACCGTGCGAGGAGATCAGGATCTCTTCGTTCATGATCTCTAGGATCGCCTCCATGCGTAGGTCCCGGCGCGGCGGCACGCCGTCGCCGGTCCGCTCCCACTCGTCCCAGCGAACCTTGTAGTCTCGGGCCGCCTGGAAGTGGTCCGCGATGATCTGGTAGGTGCCCATGCGGGTGTCGGGGTACCGTCCGGTGCGCCGCTTCGGATTCTCGCCGAGCGCGAACTTCACCGTCTTCGGCACGTCTTCGAGGAGCAAGTCGTCGGGGAGTCCGCCCCAGCGCATCTTCACGAAGACGTTCTGTCCGCCGATCGGGTTGGCCGAGCCGTGCTTGATGTGGGCCGTGGTGAGTCCGCCGGCGAGCTGGCGGTACATCCAGATGTTGTTGTGGGTGACGACGTCGCCCATGCGGACCTCGGGCACGATCGCGAAGCCGCTCTCGTTCGTCCCGTCTGTTCCGGAGTGGATGTGTGGGTCGATGAGCCCGGGCGTCACGTGCTTGCCCGTGGCGTCGATCTCCACCGCGCCGCGCGGCGCGGCGAGGTCCACGCCGACCTCGACCACTTCGCCGCGTCGGACGAGCAGGTCGGCTCCCTCGATGATGCCCTGCGGACCCTGGGTCCACACCGTCGCGTTGCGTACCACGACGTTCTCCGGCTGTTCGGGCGTCGAGACTCGGCCGTACGCCATCGCCGGGCGGATGTTGGGCAAGTTCAGTGAGGGGACGTCCCGTGCGGGTCCGGCCCCGTTGCCTCCCGAGGCCGCCTCGGTCCTCGACCCCCGCCAGCTCATCGTGTTGCCGTCGGGGAACAGGGCCCATCCGAAGAACGTGTCCTCGTCGATCGAGGCGGCGAGCTGCGCAGTCCCCTCGATTCCGATGGCATCGGTCGGGAACGATACCTCCACTCGTCCCGCCTCGGTGCGCGCGGTGACCGACTCGAGGTCGACCTCGGCGCCTCCGATCACGATGCTGCCCGACATGCGGTTGAGCGATCCACCCAACTCGAGCTGTGCCCGCTGGCCACCTTCGATCGACTCGATGGCCCAGGTGCCTCGGGGATCGACGCGGGCCGGGATTTCGACCCCGTAGGGGTCACCATCGACCCACACGTCGCGGATCACCGCGCCGTCGTCGAAGAGGTCACCCTCGACCACCACCAGATTGGCGACCTTGCCGCGCTCCACCGTGCCGTGCGTGCGGTCGATGCCCGCCATGCGCGCCGGGACCGTGGTGAGCGCCGCGAGCGCCACGTCTTCGCTCAAGCCGCGTGAGACGGCGGCCCGGAGGTTCGGGAAGAAGTCGGACTCGGAGCCGAGACCGTCGGTCGTGATCGCGAACTCCACCCCCGCGCCCGCGAGGCGCGCCGGATTCTCCGGGGCCAGGTACCAGTGCCGCAACTCGCCGAGGCTGGCGTCGAGGGCGTCCTCGGGCCCGTCCATCTCCGGGGCATCCGGAAAGTCGATCGGGACGATCAGGGGGACGCGGGACACGCTGAGCACGTCGAGGATCTTGTACTCCTCCCCGTTGCCGCGAACCCACGCGTTGACGCCGAACTCCTCGATGATCTTGCGTGTGCGCAGGTGTTCCTCCTCCGCGGTGACCTCGAAGAGCAGGGGCTGCACGCCGTGCGCCGCCGATTCGAGGCTGGCGAGCGCCTCGCTCGTCTCGGGCGGAAGGAAGGCCCTTCCGCTCGACTCGTAGGCATCCCAAGCCCTCTCGTACCAGTCGGCGTCGAGCAGCGTCTGCCGGATGAGGGCGATCGTGCCCATGGGTGAGTTCGGATAGCCGAAGCCGAGCTCGCGGCTCGCGCCGAACGCGACGGTTTGCACGAGGTTGGGGCGAATGATCCGCTCACGGACGTTGCGGTCGCTCAGGTCGATGACGCCGGCCTGTCCGCGGAAGACGCCGAGGCGCGGAACCGCCAGCGCCGCCCCGAAGCCGAGCGAGCGAAGCGCGGAACGGCGGTCTTCGTCGTCCTGAAGGCTCGTCGACGTGCTGAAGTACGCCCGTACCTGCTCATTCCAGTGCGTCGGGCCGATGTCACCGTTGTCGGGCGCATCGTCCATTCCCAGGTCCGCGTATGCGTCGATGAACCCGGCGTACACGGTATGTCCGTCGAGGTCCCAGACACGGGCGCCCGACGGCGCCGACACGCCACGGCCGACCGCCTCGATGATGCCGTCACGGATGACGATGGTCGCGTCGTCGATCGCCTGACCCGGCGCGGTGACGACGCGGGCGCCGGTGAGCGCGTGCACGCGGACGCGGTTTTCGCGAAGGCCTTCGACCGGTTGCGTCCGGTTGGCCTGTTGGGCCGCGACGAATCCCGGAAGGAGGAGCGTCAGGGCGAGAATCAGGAGGCTGCGCCTCATGGGACACCTCAGGGTGCAAGAGCTTGTTCGAATGCCCCGCGCGTACGCGCGAGGCGACCCACAGATCAGGACACATAGGCGTGTCACGATGTTGCGTCAAATGGCGGTTCCGGGTTGCGAGCGGGGCAGCGAGAAAGCGGCGCTGAGC
>JAOTVL010000036.1 GCA_029863525.1 Gemmatimonadota bacterium | reverse complement strand
CGCTCCTTCTGCGGGAAGGCAGGAGCCGTGGGTGGTCACGGGTCGTGGATCTCGGTTCGGGGACGGGCTCGAACGTCCGATACCTGTCTCGCCGGATTCCATGGGCCAAGGAGTGGACCGCGGTCGACCACGATCGATCGCTTCTCGATCGGATCGACCATCCCCTGCAAGGGTCGGTGCGGACGATCCAGGGCGATCTCGGCGGAGCGGGCCTGAACGCCCTCGAGGGGGCGCACGTCGTGACGGCGTCGGCGCTGCTGGATTTGGTTTCCGAGGACTGGGTGCACTCCGTGGTGGATCGGTGTGTACGCCAAGGGGCGGGGGTCCTCTTCGTGCTCAGCTACGACGGCGTGGTGGAGTGGGGTGAGCCATCGGCGGACGACGATCTCGTGCTCGAAGCGGTCAACGAGCACCAACGCTCGGACAAGGGTCTCGGGACGGCGCTCGGGCCCCGCGCTGGCGGGTTCGCGGCCGAGGCATTCGCCTCGGCGGGGTACAGGGTGTGGACACGCCCGAGTCCGTGGGTGCTGCGCTGGGCGCTCGACGCTCCGTTGATCGATTCGTTGGTGCTCGGATGGATCGCGGCCGCGCGCGAAGTTCGGCCGGACGCGTCGCAGAAGATCGAACAGTGGGCCATGAGGCGCTTCGCGGATCTCGCTCGTGGTGTGGCGCTCCGCGTGGGGCACGTGGACGTGCTCGCGCTGCCTGCTTCGACCGTTTCGACGGAGAGCGGAGGTGACGCCGCCGGCGCGAGCCGGAGCACCACGAAGTGACGAAGGCATCGCGCGGGTACCTCGTCCGCCTCGGAATCAGTGTGACGGCGCTGGTGGGTCTCTCGTTTCTGCTGGAGCCGCGGGAGGTAGCCTCGCGCCTTTCGGGACTTCGGCCGGGATGGGTCGGGGCCGCCCTCGGCGTTTCGGTCGCGCAGGTCATTCTCTCGGCCTGGCGTTGGCGGTTCACGGCCGCCCGTCTGGGCGTCGACATCCCGCTGCGTCGAGCGATCTCGGAGTACTACCTCGGGACCTTCCTCAATCAGGTGCTCCCGGGTGGCGTGCTCGGCGACGTGTCGAGGGCGTGGCGCCACGCTCGGGCAGAGCCCGATCTGGTGAGCACGCCTCGGATCCACGCGGTCGTCTTCGAACGGACGTCCGGCCAGGCGGTGATGACGGGCGTCGCCCTTGCTTCGGGGGCCGTCGTCCTGATGGGCACCTCGGCCGGCGGCGCTCGGTCCCTGGCTCCCGCGGCTTCCATTCCGGCATGGATCGTTCTGCCTGCTCTCGTCGCGGCCGCTCTGACGATCGCATGGGTCGCGGCCGGCCTGCTCCGCCGTGCGTTCGGCGCAGATCCGGTCGGCCGCTTCCTCGAGGACGCCCGCTCATCGCTCTGGGGCTCGGCGTTCCCGGTTCAGGTGGCGACTTCTCTCGTGATCGTCGCGAGCTACGTCGTGGTGTACCTCTTCGCGGCGCGCGCCGTCGGTGTCGACACCTCCACGGCCGTGCTCCTCCCGCTCGCCCCGCTTGTGCTCGTTACGATGCTGCTCCCCATATCCGTCGCCGGGTGGGGCGTTCGTGAGGGTGCGGCGGCGGCGCTCTGGAGCTCGATGGGGCTCACCCCGACAGACGGGGTGGCGATCTCGGTCGCCTACGGCCTACTCGTCCTGATCTCGAGTCTGCCTGGCGCACTGGTGCTGTTGGCTACTGTCCGCGCGGATGGAGCTCCAGGTCGAAGAGGAGGTCCCGGCCGAACAGAAAGTGTCGCACGCTAGGGCGTAACGCCTCGTCCAGCGTTTCCACCGCGGGCAGCGTGATCGACGATCGACCGGAGCCGATGAGTAGCGGGGCCACCGAAACGTGGAGCCGGTCCAGCGCACCGGCGGCGAGGAAACGCGACACGGTGACGCCACCTCCTTCCACGAGCACACGGTGCACGTCGCGCTGTCGTAGCATCTCGAGGATGTCGTCGGGCTCGAACCCGTCGACGCCACAAGGGAGCGCGACTCGCTCGACGAAGGCCGAGTGCCCGAACGGCTCTTCGGGCGTCGTCGACGCGGACGTCGCTCCTTCGGCGATGACCCAGAGGGTGCGGGAGAGTCTGTCCCGGAAGACGTTACGGCGTGCGTCGAGACGGGCGTTCGGATCGAGGACCACCCTCAACGGGTTCGCACCGTCGACATGACGTACGGTGAGTTGCGGGTCGTCCGCGTCGACCGTTCCAGCGCCGACGACCACCGCCTGGACCAGGGCGCGCAATCGGTGGAGCCGGACGATGTCCTCGGGTCCGTTGACATAGTGCGAATGTCCGGACGTCGTGGCGATTCTGCCGTCCAGGCTCTGGCCCAACTGACCGATGACGAACCGTGCCCGGACCCGTAACGGTGCGAAGACGTCGAGCATGGTCTTCGCCTCGTCGGTGGCTTCGACGGAGGAGCGCCACCGGCCGTCTGCAGAGACCGTGAGCGGTCCTGCCGGACCCGACGATCCGGGCTCGAGCTCCAAGAGGTGCGCCCAGGCGCGCTCGGCGTCGAGGGCGCTCGCGTCCGCCGTCATGGTGCTCCAGGCGCCGCCTGGTCCGCCTCGTCATCGTGCCGCAAGCGTTCGATCGGAAATCGGTGGGCGTCCTGGATCACCTCCGCCAAATAACGTCCATAATGGCTCACCAGCCGCGCCCCGATGCCGGCGTCGGCGAGGGTCGCGTCTCCGACGACCCCGGCGCGGCCGAGGTCTTCGGCGGACCAGGCGAACGGGGCCGGACCCTCCGGTCGCACATGGGTGAGCGTCTTCTCGAGCTCCTGACCGAACGAAGCGAACGAGGCGATCCGGTCGGCCCGGACGAGGTCGGGTCGGAGGTGGAGCATCATCGATGTCTCGACCGCACCCCCGTGCAGACCGTGCGTCCATTCCGAGTCTGGCAGTGGCGTGTCGGCCGGCGGGGGAAAGCGGAAGGAATGCGCTTTGACCACGAGCATTCCGAGCTTCCGTCGCAGCCACAAGCCCGCCGTGTCGATCGATGCCCGGTTCCCGCCGTGGCTGTTGCTGACGACCAGTCGGCGAACCCCCGCTCGGGCGAGCGAGGCGCCGATTTCGCAGATCAGGGAGACCAGCGTCTCCGGACTCAACGACACGGTACCGCCGAATCGCTCGTGCTCGGCGCTCGTGCCGACGGCCTGGACGGGGAGGCTCGCGACGGGGGTGGCAGGGTCGAGCACGTTGAACGCCGCGCGGAGGATCCCCTCTTCGATCACCAAATCCGTCGAGAGGGGTAGGTGTGGGCCATGCTGTTCGATGGCCGCGAGCGGGAGCACGACGACGGCATCGCCGGCCGCGAACGCCTCCGCGTCCAGGGTGGTCAGGTCCGACCAGAGACGGACCGGGCTGTGCTCGTCGGTCATGGGTTCGTCAAGCTCCGCTGGGCGTAAAGGTCACCGGACGAGGCGCCCGACGCGCCGTCCGCCAGCCACTCGACGAGCGCGGCCCCGTCGATCCAGTCGGGGAAGACGAACGATCGCTGCTCCCCGATCACGGCGTTGAACTCGTAGGGGCCGAGCGATTCGAGTCGTCGCACGCATGCCACGGCCACGTCGAAGGCTCCTTCGACGAACTCCACGGAGAGCGCGTCGAGCGGGTGGGAGAGCCCACCCAAGACCTCGGCTTCGTGGCCCTCCACGTCGATCTTGCAGAATCGTGGCGCACCGTACGCCTCGATCAGCGCGTCGAGCGTGGTCACCGATACCTCCGCCCAATGGTCCCATCGAACGTCGCGAAACGTAGGGTTCTCGCGAACGATCCGCTCGGGCCATGTCTGCGAGATCGTCGACAGGGTCGGCGTCGTGTCGCTCATCGCCAAGCGGGCCCGGCCGGGTGACCGGCCCAGCGCCTCGGCAACGATCACGACGCCGGGCTTCCCGCCGACGATCCGTCGAAGCCACGGGACGATATGCGGTTGGGGCTCGATGGCGATCACGTCCGCGCCCAGGGCATGGAACGCCGCCGTGCGGTCCCCGAGGTGTGCACCGACGTCGAACACCAGGTCGCCGGGAGCCACGAAGGGCGCGTAGAGGCGGCGCAACGACTCCTGTCTCCCCGGCCGCCAATAGACCACGAGTGAGCGGACGACCCCCGCCAAGCGGCGGACTCGAGACATCACCCCTCGCGACCGCGGCTTCAAGGGCCCTCGACGACCTGCGCGCTGAACGCCCGCACGAACCAGTCGCGAAAGGCGTCCATGCGCGGTGGCTCGTCTCCCGTGGTGTCGGGCTCGGTACCGGGAAGAAATCCCCAGGAGAGGTACGGGGCGAGCAGCGCCTCATCGGAGACGATCACATGGACGGGCACCGACCGCGCGTCGTCGTCGCCGGTGATCAGTGGTGCCGGTTGGTGGTCGCCCATCGCGATCAGTACCGTACCCTCGTCGACGTACCGGGCGGCGTACGATGCCATGACGTCGATCGCGTAGGCGATCGCCATGGCATAGTGCTCGCGGACGCGGTCGCTGTCTCTCCCGAGCACCTCGGGTTGTTCACCGGCGCCGTCCCATGCGTGGAACACCGAGCCGTTCCCGATCGAGTCCCAATCGTCCAGCACGGGCAGGATCGGGGTCCACGGCGCGTGGCTGCTGATGAGTCCCAGTTGGGCGAAGAGAGGCCGTCGGTCTGGCGACGAACGAACGACTCGCTCGAGGAAGGACCAGGTGAATTGGTCGGGCATCGTCACCCAGTTCAGCGGTGGTCCGGCGTAGTCGATTCGGTCTCGGTCGTAGATCTCGTCGTAGCCGAAGCGTTCCCCCTCGGGCCACGCGAGCGTGATCGCGGGCATGATCGCGGTCGTCCGGTACCCCGCCGCCCGAAAGTCGTCGACGAGCGTGCCTCGCTGGCTCGCGAGAAGAAGGTCGTAGCGGAGCTGGTTTTCGAGCCAGAGCCCGCTGAGCACCGATCCGTGTCCGAGCCATGACTGTCCGCCCTGGCTCGGGGCCTGCAGGCGGCCCGTCGCGACGAAGAGGCCGGCGCCGGAGAGCGTGCTGTCCATCGCGGCGAGACGCGGGCGCACGACGGGCCCATAGCGAGGATCGGCGAGGGCGGTCATGCCGTACGATTCGACGAACGCCATGATCACGTCCCGCCCTTCGAGTGCCGTGAAGAGCCCCGCCTGGCTCCGGTAGGAGGTTGGCGCCACGGCAAGCTCCGCGGCGAACCGCTCGCGCTCGCCCAACATCAGGCGCAGCTGGACGGCTTGCGCCCGGACGAGGTCCACGGACGTGAGCCCGAACGCGACACCGGCTGGGTGCAGCCAGCGACCGGGGACGAGGGCGAGCGCGACGACGACGAGGGCCACACCGACCCAGCGGGCCCGTGACGCGCGGTCGGTCCGGAGTGACTGGAGCAACAGCGCGAGGCCGAGGAGCGACCCCGCGAAGATCGATACGCCGACAACCATGACCAGGGTGCCGCGGAAGGTTCCGAGCGCACCGCTCAAGAGGCTTCCCACCGAGGACAGCAGGCGTAGGTCCAGGTACAGGTTGAGCGAGCGGGCGAGGCTCAGCCGAGCGGCCGCCTCACCGAGCCAAAGCACGCCGAGACAGACGACGAGACCCGATACCACCCAGGCTGCGACGGAGCTCCAAGGGCGATGGGGTAGCGCGAGAAAGGCGCCCACGAGGAGAACCGCTTCGATGGCGAGGAAGTGAGGACGGACACCGCCATTTGCGATCCAAAGCGGAACGAGAAGGAGCGAATTGGCCACGAGGAGTGTAGCCAACGCTCGCATCGAACTCGCTCCGACCTCGAACTTTCCGCTCTTCATCGTGTCCAATCGCCTGCAGATCGCGCTGACGACCACCTTGGTATGGGCACTCGTCGCGTGCTCCGATACCGGAGAGGTCGAGCCACCTTCCGGGGGGCTCCCCGCCGCGGCCGGCGACGCCGGCGCGCCCCGTACGGTAGCGCACTGGGCAGCGGAGGCGAACGGACCGACCCTGTTCGACCATGTCGCCGAGCGAGCGCGTGACCGCGCGTTGACCCCCTATGTCGCTCCGGCCTCGGAGGGCGTGGGGGCGGCCGCCGTGCTCGACTACGGGGCGTATCGGGATATCCGTTTTCGGCCGGACCGCGCGATCTGGCGTGGGGTCGGTCGCTTCGAGATACAGCTCTTCCACCCGGGTGGGCCGAGCCAGGTTCCCGTGGCCATCAACGTCGTCGAACAGGGACTCAGCCGTCGGCTCGCCTTCGAGCCGGGCCTGTTCACCTACGGTGAGCGGGTCGATCCCAACCTGACGCCGTCGGAAGGCTCTGCGTTCGCCGGTTTTCGCGCCCACTACCCGCTGAACGACCCGGAGCGCTTGGACGAGGTCGTCGTCTTCCTCGGTGCCTCGTACTTCCGCCTCCTTGGGCCGGGGCAGGTATACGGGCTCTCCGGACGTGGCTTGGCCGTGGACATCGCCGAACCGTCCGGCGAGGAGTTCCCGGCCTTCGTCGAGTTCTGGCTCGTCCAGCCGGACGCCGAGGCCACCACGCTCACCCTCTATGGCCTCCTGGACGGGCCTTCCGTGACCGGTGCCTTCCGCTTCGACCTGGCCCCTGGCCGCGGCGGGCCGACGCCCGCTCGCGAGCCGACGGTCCTCGCGGTGGATGCCCGGCTCTTCTTCCGAAGCGACGTCCGCAAGCTCGGGATCGCCCCGCTGACGAGCATGTATCTGCACGGTGGACTCGGGCTCACGGATGTCGATGACGTTCGGCCGAGGGTTCACGACTCGGAGGGCCTGCTCATGCTCACCTCCCGGAGCGAGTGGATCTGGCGACCCCTCACCAACGGTCGAGGCGTTCGGGTGACGTCGCTGCGGGACGTGGGCCCGGTCGGCTTCGGTCTCGTCCAGCGCAGCCGCGCGTTCTCGGAATACTTGGATCTGGAGGCGCTCTATCACCGTCGACCCAGCTACTGGGTCGTGCCGGAGGGAGACTGGGGCTCCGGTGGGGTGGAGTTGCTCGAGATTCCCACGACGTCGGAGTTCAACGACAACGTGGTCGCCTACTGGATGCCGGACGGAGCCGCGCGGGCCGGCGACGAGCTGCGGTACCGTTACCGGATCGTGACCTTCGACGGAACCCTGGAGCCGGACTCGGTCTTCGGCGGGGCCGTTCCTGGGCAGACGCAGGCGTACGTGGCGCGAACCCGAATCGGCTGGGATGCCCTCCCCGGCCAAATGGACCCGCCCCCGCGCAGTCGTCGACGTGTGGTCGTGGACTTCGAGGGTGGCGGCCTCGAGAGGGTACCGGCCGACGTGGAGGTCGCCGCGTCCCTGTCGACTTCTACCGGCACCGTTTCGGACCTTCGTGTCCAGCCGATCCCGGGTGGAGGGCGCAGGGCGACCTTCGCGCTGAGCCCCGATGGAGATCTGGGCGCCGACATGAGGTTGTTTCTCCTACTCGGGGATACGGCCGTCACCGAGACCTGGAGCTATCTCTGGGAGCCCGACCTTGTCCGCTGAACCCCTGCAGATCCCGCACGTTCGCGCGCGGCGGTGGCTGTTCTTCGCCCTGGTCGGCGTTACGACCGCGGCCGGATCTTGGGTCATGGCGCGTACCGTCGGGGCCGGAGGGTTCACGCTCCTGGAGGCGGTGATCCTGGCGCTGTTCGTTCCGACGTTCGCCTGGATCACGGTCCCGTTCTGGACCACGGTCATCGGCTTCGTTCTTCGCAGAGGCGGCATCGATGCGCTGTCGCTCGGCCGGCACGCACGGGTCGTCGGACGACCGACGTGGTCGAGTACCGCCATCGTCGTGCCGGTCTTCAACGAAGATCCGTCGGCGGTGGCGGTTCGGCTTTCCGCGCTGAGTCGGTCCTTGGTCGCGGCCGGCGCGCACGAGCACTTCCACATCCATCTCCTGAGCGACACGTCGGACCCGACGATCGGGGCGCAGGAGGAGGTTGAGTGGGTGCGTCTGCAGGCCGAGCACCCAGAGTTGCCGATTCACTACCGGCGGCGCGAGCGCAACGAGGGTCGAAAGGCGGGCAATATCGGCGAGTTCTGCAACCGCAGCGCGGACGAGTACGATTTCATGATCGTGCTCGACGCCGACAGCCTGATGACCGGCGGCACCGCCGCGGAGCTCGCCGGCCTGATGGAGGCCAATCCGGACGTCGGCCTGATCCAGACCGTTCCGTTGCCCGCGCTTCAGCGCACGCTGTTCGGACGTCTCGTCCAATTCGCCGCCTGTCTCTACGGCCCGGTCCTGGCCACGGGCCTGAGCTTCTGGCAGGCCGAGTCGGCGAACTACTGGGGGCACAACGCGATCCTTCGGCTGCGCGCGTTCGTCGACCATTGCAAGCTGCCGGTCTTGCCGGGCCGACCACCTTTGGGCGGCGAGGTCTTGAGTCACGACTTCGTAGAAGCGGCGCTCCTTCGTCGGGCGGGGTGGAAGGTCGTCCTGGCCCCGAAGTTCCTGGGGAGCTGGGAGGAGGTGCCCGGCAATGTCGTCGACTATGCCAAGAGGGACCGACGCTGGGCCCAGGGGAGCCTGCAACACCTCCGCCTGATCGGTCTTCGGGGACTCCATCCGCTTAGTCGGCTTTACTTCGGGCTGGGCGCCATGGGCTACGTCTCGTCCCTGTTGTGGTTGCTCTTTCTGCTCGCGGGGACCGTGTACGTGCTCGCACCCGACCTCCACGGACCGGAGCTCGGGCTTGCGCTCGGTGCGCCCGCGCTGAACCTCTCGCTGCTGGGCGGGACGGCTGTGATCCTCTTCCTGCCCAAGGTTCTCGGGCTGGTCGACGCGCTCTTTTCGGCGCGGGCCGGCTTCGGTGGCGTGGTCCGCCTGACGCTCGGGAGCTCGATCGAGACGCTGTTCTCGATTCTCCTTGCGCCGATCATGATGCTGTATCATGCACGGTTCGTGACGGGGATCGCCCTCGGTCGTTCGGTGCCCTGGGACACTCAGCACCGAGAGGGAAGGCGGCTCGGCTGGCGGGAGGCGACGCGCGCGGGCTCGGTCCCGATGCTCGCGGGTCTCCTCTGGGGAGGTCTGACGTTGTCGTCGAGCCCCCTCTTCTTCCTCTGGATGAGCCCGATCTTCGTCGGACTCGCGTTGGCGGTGCCGCTCTTGCGGTGGACGAGTAGTCCGACGCTCGGAGAGGGCGCCTACCGGCTGGGATTGTTCAGGGTACCCTCGGAAGCAGGTGCGTGGCCCGAGGTCGAGTCGGTTCGGCGTGCACTCCGGCCCGGTCGTCTCACGGACGAACCCGAATCAGGTGGCACCGAGAGCCGGGACCCGCACCCGGCCGTCGGGGTTCCTACTTCGGCAGGGAAGGGTGGCTGGAGCCACTTCCTCACCGTAGGGTGTGTCATGTACAACGCCGAACGTGGTCTGTTCGATCTTCGTCAGGGACGACCGCTCCTGGTCTCCGGGAGCCGTCGTGAGGTTGACGAGCGTGAACGGCCGGCGGACTGCCTGCTGATCGCCGTGGAGGGGCTCACTTCCGAGCACCTCGACCGACTACGGTCGCTCGGATCCATGCCGACGAGGCTCGTGGTCACGCGCCATAGGGTTGCCGCGATGGGCCTGGGGCCCGAGAGGGGAAACGGAGCCCAGCCTGGCGAACGGGCGTTCGAGCTGCCCAACGGGACCGGACTCCACCGAATCGTCGAGCTGAGCTGCGCCGCCGCTCCGATGCCTGGTTCCGGCGTTCTCGTGCCGCAGCCCGTCGTGGACGCGGAGCGCGCGGGGCTCTCGCTGGTGCGACTCGGTCGCCTTCTTCCGGCCGTGGTCTCGATCCCGGTTCGCCAGCCGTACGCCGAGGAATTGGTCAGTGCGCTCGCGGATGGAGCGTTGCTGCGGGTTTCCGCCGACGAGGTCGACGCGTTCGTCGCGTCTGCCGGCGCGGAGGTCGTTCCGATCAGCGAGGCACCGGTGCCGCTCCCCGAGGGGGCCGAGTCGCGCTTCATTCTCTTTCGAGAGGGGCACGGCCTCCAGGAGCACGTCGCGATTCTCGTCGGGAACGAAGCGGATTGGCCCGACCCGGTTCCGGTGCGCCTCCACTCCGCGTGTCTCACCGGGGATCTCTTTGGGAGTCTCCGCTGCGACTGCGGGGAGCAGCTTCGAGGCAGCATGAGCCTCTTCGCCTCGAGCGGGGGCGGCGTGCTCCTCTATTTGGCCCAGGAGGGACGGGGGATCGGACTCCGGAACAAGTTCCGCGCCTACACGTTGCAGGAGGGCGGCCTCGACACCATCGACGCCGACAGCGCGCTCGGCTTCGGTCCGGACGAGCGCCGGTACGACGTCGCCGTGAGGATTCTCCAGATGATCGGCGTCGAGCGCATCGAGCTGCTCACGAACAACCCCGAGAAGGTCCGGGCCATGCAGGAGGCCGGGATCACGGTGGTGAACCGCCGTCCTCTGCACGGGACGCTGAACCGTCACAACCTGCCGTACGTTCGTGCCAAAGTTCAGCGCGCGGGACACTGGCTGGGGGACATGCTGTCGCAGCCCCTTTCGGGGGACTGACCACCACGTATTAGCTTGGCCGGGAAGGCGCGGTGCTCACCGTTCTCCCGACAGGTGCACAGTGGCAGCTTCCGACGAGTTCACCCTTTACGACCTGCGCGTCGAGGTCGTAGCCGGTGACGCCCCGATGGTCTGCAATCACCGACCGGGAGACTATTTCGAGCTGTCCGGTGAGAACTTGAGCTTTCCCCCGGGTCAGACCTTCCCGTTGTATCCGCTGGCGGCGCTCCTCCCTCTGCTCCCGGCCAAACAGCGTGACACGCATCCCAACGACTGGATGACCACGGACATGGAGGTAGCGTGTCCGGATCCGCTCTGTGGCGCTCGCTTTCGGATCTCGAGGACGGGGCGGAGCACGTTCCGCCACGGCGAGGTGACGCGCGTGCCCCTCGAGACGGAATGATCGAACGAAGCGAGCTCGCGCCCGGATACACGATCTCGAAGCTGATCCACGGTGGCTGGCAGTTCTCCGCGGGGCATAGGATGCCCGGAGCGTCGGACGATGCGGTCGAGGTCTTGACGGCATCGGCCGAGCTGGGCGTCACGACCTTCGACTGCGCCGACATCTATACCGGAGTGGAGGAGCTCTACGGCAGGTTTCTCCGTGCGTGGCGGAGCACCTCGCCCACGGTTCCCATCCAGGTACACACGAAGTTCGTGCCGGACTACGGTGACCTGCCGACCGTCGATCGGAGCTACGTCGACCGGATCGTCCACCGCTCGCTCGCGCGGCTCGGGGTCGAGCGGCTCGATCTAGTGCAGTTCTACTGGTGGCGGGACGACGTCCCGGGCATGGAGGACACGGCGAGGTGGCTCTGCGATCTTCGCGATCAAGGCAAGGTTCGTCACGTCGCGGCCACGAATCTCGCCGTCGAACGGCTTCGGCGCCTCGAGTCGGCCGGATTGTCTCTTGTCGCCAACCAGGTGCAGTACTCGCTCCTCGACCGGCGACCGTCCGGCGCGCTGGCCGAGTACTGTACCTCCCGTGACATGGGGATCATCGCCTTCGGTGCGTTGGCGGGCGGCTATCTGACGGACCGATGGCTCGGCGCAGACGACTCCGACGAGCTGGCGGAGAACCGGTCTCTCGTGAAATACCGACTCATCATCGACGAGTTCGGTGGGTGGGCGGCCTATCAGGCGCTCCTTGCCGAGATGGCCGATATCGCCGCTGGCCACGGCGTCGAGACCTCAGCGGTTGCGGTCCGATGGGTCCTCGACCAGCCCGGCGTCGCCGCAGTGATCTCGGGCGCGACGCGTGTCGGGCAGATGCGAAGAAACGCGGATGCCTTCACTTTCCGTCTATCGGCCGACGAACACGACCGACTCAGCCGGCACACGGACGCCGCTCCGGGACCCGCAGGCGACGTGTTCGAGCTCGAGCGTGATCGGAACGGCCCTCACGGAAGGATCATGAAGTACGACCTGAATCGCGCGTGATCATCGACCTCCCTCTCCCGGATCAGGCCGCACGGGGAAGCATCTCCGGGGATCTGGACGCGAATGTCCTGGTCGAAGCCGGGGCCGGCTCCGGCAAGACGACCGAACTGGTGGCTCGCCTCGTGGCGCTGGTGTCCACCGGAACCGCGACGGTGGACGACGTGGCGGCGGTAACGTTCACGAGGAAAGCGGCGGCGGAGCTCAGGGAGCGATTCCAGGCCGCCATCGAACAGCGACTCCGGGCCGCTCGGGCCGCAGCCGAGGCCGACGAGCTGGTGGTCGAGCGGCTGTCCACCGCGCTGAGTGACGTCGACCGAGCGTTCATCGGCACCATCCATTCCTTTTGCGCACGGCTCCTTCGAGAGCGCCCCCTGGAGGTGGGACTCGACCCGGGCTTCAAGGAGCTGCCGGTCGAGGAGCGCATTCCGCTCCGACGGCGGTTCTGGGATTCGTACCTGGAGCGATTGGCGCGCGACAGCGATCCGGCGCTCGAAGATCTCTCCCGAGCCGGCTTGCCGCCTTCCTCCCTTTTCGGGCTCTTCGATCGCCTGGTCGAGAATCCCGACGTGGACTTCCCGGTTGATTCCGCTGACCCGCCTTCCGCCGCCGAGCTCCACCCGATCCGAGCGGTTCTGGACGAGATCGTCGACCGCGGGTGGGAGCTCATGGACGAGGTCCCGCCGCAGCGGGGATGGGACTCCTTACAACGGAAGATCCGGCGCTTGCACTTCGAACGGGAAGTGACCGGTTGGAAGGAGCCGGCCGACCTGTTCACCGCGATCGCGCTGCTCTGCAAGGACGCTTCGTCGAACGGGCATTCGACGACGCTGAACCGGTGGCGAGACAAAGAGATGGCCCGTGCAGTGAAGGACCGTGCGAACGAGTTCGGGCACGGAGACACTCCTGCGCACCGGGTCGTGGATCAATGGTATGCGCACCGCTACGCGCTCGCCGTCCGGCTGGGGCGCGAGGCTGCTCGGGCCTTTGCCGAGCATCGGCTTCGCGCGGGCAAGCTCGACTTCCAGGACCTGCTCGTGCTCACGGCCCGACTCCTCCGAACCAATCCGGACGTTCGCCGGCAGTTGGGACGACGCTACCGCAGGTTGCTCGTCGACGAGTTCCAGGACACGGATCCACTGCAGGCGGAGATCATGCTCCTGCTGTCGTCCGAGCCCGACACGGAGTACCAGGAACCGGCGGAGGGAGGGGTGGCCGATTGGCGTACCGTCGTACCGCGTCCGGGGGCGCTCTTCGTGGTGGGGGACCCGAAGCAGAGCATCTATCGCTTCCGGCGCGCGGACATTCAGCTGTACGGCTTCGTGCGGGACCGGTTCGCCGACTTCGGCGAGGTCGTGAGCTTGTCCTCGAACTTCCGCTCCCGACCTTCGATCGGCGACCTGGTCAACCAACTCTTCGACGCACCGGACTTCTTCCCAAGGCGTGCGACGCTCGAGCAGGCCCCCTTCGAACGGTTGGATACCCGACCACCTTCAGAGGCCGTGCCCCGCGAGGGCGTCTTCGTGTACACGTTGGATCCGCGCGGGTCACGAAAGGACGAGGCCGCGGCGGACGACGGCGCGCGCATCGGATCGTGGATCCGCCGTCGGATCGACGCTGGAGAGCGCCGGGCGTCGGACTTCCTGATCCTGACCCGCGGACGAGGCCAGCTCGCGGTGTACGCACGCGCTCTCGAGGCATACGGCCTACCCGTCGAGGTGACAGGAGCGGGCATCGGCGTGGAGGACGAGCTTCGCGAGCTCCAGATCGTGCTCGGGTGCATGATCGATCCAACCGATCCGGTGCGTGTGATCTCGGCGCTGATCGGCCTCTTCTTCGGCATCGACTACGAGCGACTCGTCGATCACAGGCTGAACGGCGGATCGTTCGACGTGATGGCGCCGGGCGACCTCGGGCACCCGGACGTGCTCACGGGCCTCCGCCGGTTGCATGGCTGGTGGAGGGCCTCGGTGGCGGAGCCCGCGGACGTTTTCGTGAGTCGATTGGCGAGCGAGCTCGGGTTGTTGCCGCTCGCCGCTTCGGGCGATCTCGGCGCGCTGCGTGCGGGTGCGCTGTTGTATGCCCTCGACGCCGTGCGGACGGCCGCGCTCGGTGGCGATTCGTCGCTCCCCGGAGCGCTCGAGGCGCTGGGCGCCGCACTCGACCTGACCGAGGCGGAGGCCCCGCTCGAGCCCGGGCGCTCGGATGCCCTGCGCCTCATGAACCTCCACCAAGCGAAAGGCCTCGAGGGCACGGTCGTCGTGCTCGCGGACCCAACCGACCGCCCGACGTTCCGACCCGACGTCCACCTCTCACGCGGCAGCGACGGTTCGGCCCTCGGCTACCTTCGCGTGACCGAGGCCGCGGCCGGGTTCCGTGCGGGCGAGGATCTAGCACGGCCCCTCGGGTGGGCCGGGCGCGAGGCCGACGAACAGCGCTTCGAGAACGCCGAAGAGGTCCGACTTCTCTACGTGGCCGTGACGCGCGCGCGGGAGGAGCTCGTCATCGCCCGGTGGCCGGAGGGGCGAGGCAGTTCTTCGTGGGAGCCGCTCGACAGGTGGCTCGACACCAGCGCGGATGCCCTTGAACTAAGCATCGACGAGCCGATGCCTCGGGATCCGGTGACCCTGACTCCCGATCAGATCGCAACCGCGTCACGCGATGCGGCCGAATCGATGCTGGAGAGTGGGCGCCCGACATACCGGCACACGACGGTCACGGAGCTGGCGAAGAGCGGAACGGGGCCCGGCGCGGGGGAGGCGAAGCGCCCCGCCACGGTGCGTGACGAGGACGCGCAGCTTCGCGGCTTCTCCTGGGGCAGCGCCGTACACGGTGCGTTGGCGGTCGCCGTGACCGATCCGACCGACGAAGCGTTGCGCGCAGCGTGTCGGAACCTCCTCATCGAGCATCAAAGGCCGCTGGACGAGCACGGAGAGCCAACCGAGCTCCGCGAGCTCCTCGAGCTCGTTCGAGCCGTATCGGGCTCGGAGCTGTGGCGCCGGGCACGGGCGGCCGACCGTTCGTTCGCCGAAGTACCGTTCGCAGTGCCCGACGTCGATGCCGGATCACCGCCCGCGGACCGTGCTCCGGTCCCGTCGGCGTCGAGGCCGGAGCCATCGAAACGGCAGTTGGACCTGTTCGGGTCGGATTCGGACCTCGCGATCGAAGAAGAACGCACCCCCGGGGCCGCGGATGGGGGTGTGGGCGTGCCGGCGCGCTCCACGGAGCACACCGCGCGCACCGTGCTCGAGGGGGTGATCGATCTCGTGTTCAAGGAGAGCGACGGCTGGGTTATTGCCGACTACAAGACGGACGTCGGGACGGATCCGGACTTTCCCGCGCGTGAGCAAGCGTACCGTCGGCAGGTCGAGCTCTATGCGGACGCCTGGCGGCGACTCACCGGAGACCCCGTCAAGGAGCGCGTGCTCTTTTTCACTGCGCAGGGAAGGGTGGAACGGTGGTGACGAACGAGAATGGGGGGGCGGGAGAGACCCACGCCGATGGTCGACCGATGGAGACCATGAAGGCACTCCGTTGGCCCCCACCGGGGCTCGAACGCGTACAGGGTGACCTCCTCACACTCGCCGGGCGAGCAGGACTGGCGGGTATCCTCCTTGTTGCGCCGCTACTGTGGGTCACGACACGCGTAGCCGGACCCGCGTCGCTCGGCCCTCTGGCGGACGCGTGGTGGATCACGGTGGCGGCCGGCACGATCGGTTTGGCGTTCGGTCTCGACGCCATGATTCGTGCGGCACGGACGCTGCGGCGCTGCGCTCGTGCGATTCAGCGCGGCTACGATGTGGCGACGGTCGTGCGCGTGCTGGCCGACGTCCAACGGGATATGGGCTTCCTGTTGGTCGGGGCGAGACACTTCTCGACCATGGACGTGCGGGAGCGGGAGGCCGTGGTCCAGGTCCGGATGGCCGCCGCCCTGCTTCTGGCGTTAGCGGGTGTCTGGATGCTCCCCGCGCTTTCCTTGGGCCTGCTCCTGGCATCCAAGGGAGCGCTCTCGATCGGTGGCCTGCGGCTGGTCACGCTCGCTCCGGCGGCACTCGCATATGTTGCGGGAGGTCTCGCGTACGTGGTGCAGGAGCGACGCGTGCGACAGGCCCGGACGCAGTGGCACCAGCAGCCGTGGGCCGAGGACCTCGTGGTCGACGAGATTCGCGAGTGGCGCTCCAGCGTTGCCGCGGCCGACTCGTCGATTCGACCCTCCGATCCGCCCAAGCCAAGCGTCGGCCGCGTGCTGAGCGCAGCGGGGGTGGGGATGGGGTTCCTCGCGGTTCTGGTCACCCTTCCGGTCCTGACGCTCGTCCCCGCGTCCGCGATCGGACCGGTCCTGGCCTCCGTCTCGGCGCCGGGATTCGAGCGGTACCGACCGAGAGCCGCGCGAGCCGAGGCGTTCCGGAGCTTCGCCATCGACGCCGACCCGGCGGTGAGCCCCCAGGAGGCCGGTCGACTTCTCCACCTGCTCATGTTCCCCGACTCCGCACAGCAGGTCAGTCCTGGCCTGCGGGCTCCTGTTCGCGCCTCGAGTGAGCCGTGGATTCCGAGTGAGGGGGGCATCCCCAACCCCTTCGACCTCGATCCCTTCCTGTGGGGTGACTCCCTTCTCGAGCGGGTGGGAAGCGGAGTCACACCCGGGCAGCGGGCCTTTCTCTTGGACGTATCCTTGCACCCACTCGCGGACGACTTCGCCCGACTGGCGCGCGCACCCTCCCTCGACGCCGCGACCGCCCGTTGGGAGACCCCTTTCGCGCCCGGCCTCACGATGGCCACGGTTCCGGTCCCGAGCTTCGGGTCTTTGCGCCAAGCGGCCAACGCGAGGATCGGTGCAGCGGCCTTCTCGTTGAGCGAGGGGAATGCGGCCGAGGCGGAGCGGATCCTCGCGGAGGTGATCGCTGTCGGCTTTCTCTTGGCCGACCAGGGGCCGACGCTCATCGACAACTTGGTCGGGTACGCGATCGTCGAGGCCGCCGGCTCCGCCCTTGGCGACCTGTTCAGGGTGGCGGAGCAGCCGGGGGCGGCCGCCGCGCTCTCACGGCTTCGGGAAGTCGCGGGCCGGGCGGCGGACATGATGCCGGCGGAGCTGGCCGGTGGCACGGATGCGTGGGTTCGCTCGCTCCCGGGTTTGGTGCTCGATACCACGATCGTGCGGGGCCTGCGTTGGGAGTACTTCATCAATCTCACGACCGTCGCTCCCTGTCTGAACATGAATCGGATGGTCTTCGGCGCGAACTCGGAGTACCACGAGTTCATCGAGGATGCCCGAGAGAGCCTCGTGCGATGGCCCTCCGAGGAGCCTCTGTTCGATCTGGCCCGTCGCGGATGGGTCGGAGCATCCGATCCGGGTCCCCTGGACCCGCTGACCCGGATCGGCGGGTTGTTCATGAGCAGTGACGAGAATTCGTGCGCACGCCTACTGCGCCACATGTCGGCGGGGTACCAGCCCTGAGTCTCTCGTCTGCGGCAATCGACTTGCCCCGGCGAGCGGGACGCGCAGATTCCGGCGCCATGGACATCTTCGAAGTCATCCGGTCTCGCCGGTCGATCAAGGCATATAAGGATCGCCCCGTCTCGAAGGACGAAATCGAGCGGCTCCTTTCGCTCGCGGTTCTCGCACCGAATCATCGGATGACCGAGCCGTGGCGCTTCTACGTACTCGGCCCGGAGGCGCGCGCCGCGTATGGAGCAGCGCTGGGTGCTCGCAAGGCGAAGCGGGTGGAGGATCCGGACGCCGCGGCAGCGGTGATCGCGAAAGTGGAACAGTCCCACCGCGATCTCCCCTCGATGCTCGCGGTGAGCACGACGCTCGACGGGAACCCGGAGATCCGGGAAGAGGACTATGCGGCCGCGTACATGGCCGTTCAGAACCTCTGCCTGGCGGCGGCCGCGATGGGCCTCGGTACGCACGTGAAGACCGGGGGTGTCATGGACGATCCCCGTGCCCGTGCCGCCGTAGGGGTCGGCGAGGACGAGCGCATCGTTGCAACCGTTTCACTCGGAGAACCCGCGGAAGTGCCGGAGCCGAAGCCCCGTCGGGGCGCGGCCGAGTTCACGACGTGGGTACCGTGACTGGTCTCGAAACGACGCCGGATGCACGAGGCGGAGTCGACTCTTACGAGCTTCAGCAGAGGGTTGTGAGCATGAACCGAACGAAGATTTGGACCTGGATGGCCCTCTCGGGCGCGCTCCTATTCATGCCCGTCTCGGCTTCCGGTCAGACGATGCCGCCGGACGAATACATGGATCTCGCCCGCGACATCTTCTCGGAGCTCATCGAGATCAATACCACGAATTCGGAGCGCGGGAACAACACCGCGGCGGCGGAAGCCCTGGCGAGGCACCTGCTCGATGCGGGCTTCCCCGCGGAGGACGTGCACGTTCTGGTACCCGGTGACGCCCCCACCAAGGGCAACCTCGTGGCCCGGTACCGCGGTCGCGACAGCACGCTCGACCCGATCCTTCTGCTCGCGCACATCGACGTGGTCGAAGCGCTACCGGAGGACTGGAGCAACGACCTCGACCCATTCTCGTTCACGGAGAGGGATGGCTACTACTACGGACGTGGCGTCACCGACGACAAGGACGAAGCGGCCATCTATACGGCCAACTTCATCCGCATGCGGCGGGAGGGGTTCGTCCCCGACCGAGATATCGTCGTCGCCCTCACGGCGGACGAAGAGGGCGGTCCGAGAAACGGCGTCGCCTTCCTGCTCGAAGAGCATCGCGAGCTGATCGACGCGGCGTATGCGCTGAACGAAGGCGGCGGCGGGATGGAGAAGGACGGACGGAAGATCTCCAACAACGTGCAAGCTGCGGAGAAGAAGTTCCTCAATTTCACCTTCCGCGCGACGAATCCCGGAGGTCACTCTTCGCTCCCGGTGCCCAAGAACGCCGTGTACGACCTGTCCGGCGCGCTCCTCGCTCTTCAGGAGTACGACTTTCCCGTCATGATGCACGAGGTGACCGAAGCGTTCTTCCTCGGGTCGGCCGATCTGGTCGGCGGACCCATGGGACAGGCAATGCGCAGGATCGTGAACGACCCGGCGGACGCGGAGGCCGCAGCAATGTTGTCTCAAGAGCCGGGCTACAACTCGCGGCTACGCACCACCTGCGTGGCGACGCTCCTCGACGGGGGTCATGCGTCGAACGCCTTGCCTCAGCTCGCGGAGGCGAACGTCAACTGCCGGATCTTCCCCACCCACGACCCCGAAGACGTGCACGCTCGCCTGCAGGAGCTGGCCGCACCGTACGACGTCGCCGTCGAGCCCGCGGGGAACGCGACGCCGAGTCCACCTTCGCCACTGACCGCCGAGGTCCTCGAGCCGATAGAGCGGATCACGGAGCAGATGTGGCCCGGGGTGAAAGTGCTTCCGGTGATGTCGACGGGCGCCACCGACGGGCTCTACCTCCGAAATGCAGGGATCCCGGTGTACGGCGTCAGCGGGATCTTCGGTGACATGGACGACACGCGGGCGCACGGTCAGGACGAGCGCATCCTGATGGAGCACTTCTACGAGGGGCAGGAGTTCCTGTACCGACTGGTGAAGGCGCTCTCGGGCGGCGGGGTGGCGTAGCCGGCGAGGGTTAGTCCGCTCGGATCGCGCGCACGGGGCTCATCGCCCAGCGGAACCGCATGCCCGGGTGTCCCGTACCATGAACCCATAGGCAACGCACAGGCCCGATTGGGCCGTTCGGCCCCGTCGCTGCAGACCCCCGCCACCCGATGTTCATGAATCGCGCGCCCATTCTGACCGCTGTGGTCACCCTCCTCCTCGTCGTCGTGCCCCCCGACGGCGCGGCGCAGACGGTTCTTCTCCGGGTGCTCGACGCCGAGACGTCCGGACCGATGGTGGGAGCCCTGGCGTACCTGACCGACGCGAACGGCGAAACCGTGAAGAACGCGCTGACGGACGAGCGCGGCCGGGCGCTCTTCATCGGGATCGCGCCGGGCAGCTACCGGGTCCGCGCCGAGATGATCGGCATGGGTACCGCGTCCACGGAACTCTTCGACATCGCGGTCGGAACGACGATCACCGAAGAGATTCGCATGGAGTCCAGCGCGATCCAGCTCGAGGGGATCGAAGTGGAGCTAGAGTCCGACCGCTGCACGGTACGCCCCGGGGTAGAGGGTGCGATGGTCGCGCAAATCTGGGACGAGGCGCGGAAGGCCCTCCAGGCCGCCTCCTTCACGGATCAGCGGGACAGTTATCGGTATGAAACGGTGAAGTACGATCGTCAGGTCGACCGCCAAACGGGTGCGATTCTCAGCGAAGAGCGGAATCGCCGCGAAGGGTACATGAAGACTCCGTTCGAGAGCCATCCGGCCGAAGACCTCGTGGCGAACGGCTTCGTGCAGCAGGACGGACAGGGGTATCTGTACATGGCGCCGGATGCGAACGTGCTGCTCTCGGACGCCTTCCTCGACACGCACTGCTTCCGAATCACCGACAGCGGTCGTGGAGAGAGGAGCCTCATCGGTCTCGGCTTTCAGCCGACCGGTGACAAGAAGAGCGTCCCGGACATCGCGGGCACGATGTGGCTCGACCCGGAGACGGCGGAGCTGCAGTGGCTCGAGTTCACCTACGAGTACCTGGAGCCTGAGCGCACGTCCGACCAGGTGGGAGGTCGTGTTGATTTCCAGCGAATGCCAGACGGCACGTGGATCGTCCCGGAGTGGTGGATTCGCATGCCGATCATGGGTGTTCAGACGGACTTCCAGGGTCGTCAACGGCAATACATCGCGCGGTTCCACCAGACCGGCGGCTTGGTCACCGACGTCCGCGAAGCGGGGGGTCGGAGTCTTGGGCAGCGAGCACAGACGGGGGGTGTGGAAGGAGTGGTCCTCGATTCGCTCGGCGTGCCGATGCGCGGCGTGCGGGTCGGGATCATCGGCTCCAACCAAGACGTGTTCACGAACGCCGAGGGTGAATTCAGCATTACGGGATTGACCGAGGGACGGTATCAGGTGCGATTCGTGGACGTGCGCCTCGAGGGAATGGGCTACATCCCCGAACCGGCCCAGCGGGACGTCATCCGCGGGGAGATGTCGCGAATGGAATACCACATGCCCTCCATGGGCGACGTTCTGTTCGAGGCGTGTCGAGGCGTCGAGCGCAGGGAAGGCACGGTCGTCCTCGCGGGGACGGTCGTGGACGAGATCGGCCGCGTGGTGCCCAACGCGACCGTCCGGGTCCAATGGACCGGCTTCTACTTCGCGGGTGGGAATCGCGCGGATGACGTAAACGACCTCCGCGAGCAAAGCGACGGGCTGGAGACGACCACGACCGCCACGGGTGCCTACCATTTCTGTGGCGTACCCGGTGGCGAGCGACTCACGATGGTGGCGCAGCTCGGCGACTCACAGTCGCGATCGTACGAGGTCGTGGTGCCGGACCACGAGACCGGCGCGATGCACGTGCTGGAGCTGTCGCGCTAGTGAAGGGTCAGGCGGAGCGACTGCGCGGCTCGTCACTGGGAAGTCGGCGGTCGCTGGCCGCGCTCGCTGCCGTCGCTCTGCTCGGAGGGGTGGCGCCCCTTTCTGCCCAGGCCGACCGCATGTCCGCCACAGAGCGGCTCCAGCGTTTCGACGTGCACCGCTCGATGCTCGAAGCGTCTCCTTTCGCGACGCTCCCCTGGCAGCACCTCGGTCCCACCAACATCAGCGGGCGTGCGACCGACGTGGCGGTCCAGGAGCCGCGCGGCGAGACGTACACGATGTACATCGCGACCGCCGCTGGGGGTGTCTGGAAGACGGTGAACGAGGGCGTGACCTGGCGCAACGTGTTCGACTCTGAGGTCACCGCGTCGATCGGGGACGTGGCGATCGCACCGTCCGATCCGGATCAGGTGTGGGTCGGGACGGGAGAGGCGAACATCCTGCGCAGCTCTCACGCCGGGGCCGGCATCTACAAGTCGGTCGATGCCGGTGAGACGTGGAGTCACATGGGGCTGACCGAGACGCAGACGATCGGTCGCATCGTGGTACACCCGACCGATTCCGACGTGGTGTGGGTTGCGGCGAGCGGACACGAGTATCGCGATAACCCCGATCGTGGCGTCTACAAGTCGGACGACGGCGGGCGGAGCTGGCGGAAGGTGTTGTACGTCGACGACATGACCGGCGCCATCGACCTGGTCGTCCACCCGACCGATCCCGACGTCCTTTATGCCGCGACATGGCAGCGACGCCGGGCGAAGTTCAACGACCCGCGTAACGAGCCGGCCTTCACCGGATCGGACGAGTACTTCACCGGCTCCGGAGTCTGGAAGAGCGACGACGCCGGCGAGACCTGGACGCCGATCAACGAGGGGCTGCCGGAGGCACGGTATCGCGGTCGGATCGGGATTGACATCGCCCGCTCCGAGCCCGAGACGATCTATGCCTTCGTCGACAACTACGAGATCGCCCGCCCGGCCGCAGACGGTGCGACCGACGCGTACGGCCGGCCGAGGGGCGGCGTGATTCGAGGCGCGACGGTGTTCCGTTCAGATGACGGTGGCGAGCGCTGGCGGCAGACGAGTGAGCACGGCGAGTACATGGAGTCCCTCGGCGGGACGTACGGGTGGGTCTTCGGCCAGATCCGCGTCGACCCGAACGACCCGGAGAAGGTCTACGTCTTGGGCGTACAGCTCCACGTGTCCGAGGACGGAGGGCGGAGCTTCCGGCGTCTCACCGGAATGCACGTGGATCACCACGGGCTCTACATCGACCCGAGGAACTCGAAGTACCTCGTCAACGCGAACGATGGTGGCGCCTACGTCTCGTACGATGGGGGAGAGAACTGGCGGTTCTTCGTGGACTTGCCCGTTGTGACGTTTTTCAACGTGAACTACGACATGGGCGATCCCTTCCGGGTCTACGGATCGGTCCAAGACCACGGATCGTTCTCGGGCGTGGTCGACACAAGCGGGGGGCGCCACGACATCCCCGCGGTGATATGGGATCGCGCACCGGGAGGGGAGGGGAGCCATCATGCGGTCGACCCCCGCGACCCGGACATCGTCTACTCGGCGGGATTCTATGGCTCGCTGACGCGGACTGACCTGACGACCGGCGAGCGAGCGATGATCGCTCCGAGCGCCGAGCCCGGCGCGCCTCCGCTACGGGGACAATGGCTGGCCCACTTCATCCTCTCACCGCACGATCCGGACGTCATTTATCACGGAATGAACTACGTCTTCCGGTCGCGCGATCGAGGCGAAACGTGGACGCGGATCTCGCCGGATCTTAGCCACGCGGACCCCGCCCGTCTCGGTGACATCCAGTTCCAGACGATCACGGCGCTTTCCGAGTCGCCTCTCGTTCGGGACCTGCTGTACGCGGGCACCGACGACGGTAGGGTGCACGTCATGCGGGACCGGAGCTCGGAATGGGCTGACCTCTCCGAGGGGCTCCATCCGGATCGGTTCATCTCCGAGATCGTCGCCTCCGCGTACGACGAGGCGACGGTCTACGTGACGCAGACCGGCCGACGAAGCGACGACTTCGCTCCGTACGTGTGGCGCTCCACCGACTATGGTCGCAACTGGGACGATCTCGCGGCCGGGATCCCGTTCGGGCCTGTGAACATTATTCGGGAGGACCCGAAGAACGGGGACATTCTGTACCTGGGCACCGACGTCGGCGTGTATGTGTCACTCGATCGAGGGACGTCCTGGGCATCGCTCGGCGAGGGGATGCCCACGTCGTTCGTTCACGATCTCGTCGTGCACCCTCGGGATGACTTCCTGATCGCGGCGACCCATGGGCAGGGCATGTTCGCGCTCGACGTGCGTCAGCTCCAGCAGCTGGCGCCGGCTGTCGCGAGCCAACCCGCGCATTTGTTCGCGTCCGAGCCGGGGCGTCTGCCGACGCGCGGAGGTGGGTTCGGCCCGACCCGCCCCAGCAGCGCGTGGATCCACTATTGGCTTCGTAACGACGGTCCGACCCAGCTCGAGGTCGTGGATGACGAGGGCCGGGTCGTCGCGATGCTGGAGGCCCCAGACGCCCGGGGGCTTCACCAGGTCGAATGGGGACTCGAGCGTTCCGAGATCGAGGGCCAAGGTGGCATCGTGGGGCCCGGCACCTACACGGTGATTCTCCGGGCCGGCGGCGTCGAAGTGACAACGCCACTCACCGTGGAGCGTGAGCGTCCGTGACGGTGCGCACCGGTCTTGAGCGGCTCCTGGCCGGTGAGGCCGAGCACCTTCGCGAACGGTCGCTCGGGCTGATCCTCCACCCGGCGTCGGTGGACTCCAGCCTCACCCTCTCGGTCGACGCCCTCCTCGCTGCCGGCTTTCGCGTCGAAGCGTTGTTCGGGCCCCAGCACGGAGCCCGGGGTGAGAAGCAGGACAACATGATCGAGTCGGAGGATTACACCGATCCGATTACCGGCCTGCCGGTCCATTCCCTCTACAGCGACGTCCGGAAGCCGACCGCCGAGATGCTCGACGGTCTGGATGCTGTCGTGTTCGATCTGCAGGATGTCGGCGTGCGCGTGTACACCTTCGTCTGGACCATGGCGCTGGCTATGGAGGCGTGCGCCGAGGCCGGCGTCTCCTTCGTCGTGCTCGACCGCCCGAATCCCGTGGGTGGGGTCGTGCGTGAAGGTCCGGTGCTTCGCGCCGGCTTCGAGTCTTTCGTCGGACTGCACCCCGTGCCGCTGCGTCACGGACTCACGTGTGGGGAGCTCGCTCGCTGGCTCAACGCCGAGCGTGGAATCGACTGCGCGCTCGAGGTCGTGGAGTGCACGGGGTGGCGGCGGTCTATGACATGGCCAGAAACGGGCCTGCCGTGGGTCATGCCGAGTCCGAATCTTCCGACGCTCGATTCCTGCTCCGTATATCCAGGCATGGTCCTGCTCGAGGGGACCAACCTCTCCGAAGGACGGGGCACCACCCGCCCGTTCGAGCTCTTCGGCGCCCCTTGGCTCGACGCCAGGGCCCTGGCACGGTTGGTCGAGCGCGAGTCGGGCGGGGGAGTGACGCTCAGGCCGGCGTGGTTCGAGCCGACGTTCCAAAAGCACGCCCGAACGATCTGTGCGGGGGCTCAGCTTCACGTCACGGACGTGGCGAGCTACCGACCGGTTCGGACAGCGGTCTCGATCCTCTGGGCGTGCCGTCGGCTCGCACCGGATGACTTCGCGTGGCGCCCACCTCCCTACGAGTACGAGGAAGTGCTCGCCCCGATCGACATTCTCTGGGGCCACGACGGGCTCCGCACGGGCATTGACGGCGGTGCCTCGGTGGACGACCTCCTCTCCGACGTGGACGCCGATCTGGCGGCGTTCGACGAATCGGCTCGGCCGTACCTTTTCTACGATTGAGAGCCCGCGGGACGGGCTCTAGCGGCAGGCCTGGGAGTCGCTGAAGACCGAGGCGATCTGAAGCTCGATGATGTCGCCCGGATCGGCTTGCAGCTCTCTCGTCGTGCACGTGGGCCCGGCGAGCAGGTGGATCTCGATCTGGAGTGGATCCGGTATGCTCCAGTCGATCGTGAACTCGGCGTCCTGCTTTCCGCCCACGATCCCCAGCGAGGTTCGCATCCCACGGCGTATGGCGTAGAGGCGCGCTTCGCTGAAGTTCAGGTTCTGCACGATCACCCGAATGCTGGACGGGGGACCGACCTGCGTGAAGGGCTCCAGCTCGCCCGCCCGGTTGGAGGAGGCGCACGCGCTCGACACCAGCACCGCAGCGAGCGCAAACAACGCCCGCGACTCCCTCATCGTCGGCCGATCTGACACGGCTGGGTGCCGACGTTCGACGGTACCGTGACCCACACGACCGCCTCGGGGTCGACCCCTACCGATGCGGTCCGGCAGGAGCGTCCTCCGGTGACGTCGATCACGACCGAGATCGGGAAGGCCGGATTCCACGGCGTCCTGAACGTCTCGTCGGTCTTACCCGTCACGCGGCCGAGACGAATCCGCTGGCCCTGACGGATCGCCCACACCGTGATGTCGTTGAAGTTGAGATTCTGGACGTCGATGCGGATCGGCGACTCGATGGAACTCCCACCCGACCCACCGCCCTCGAAGGGGCTGGGTGCCGTGGACCTGCTTGCGCCGCAGCCAGTCAGCCCGACGAGGCCGACGACCAGCGCAGTACGAACGAACGGTCGCATGCTCACGATTCCATTCTATGGTCTGTGTGGGCCGCCCGCGATGGGCGACGATCATCAACCCTGCTTGAGGAATACACCGAAGTCGCCCATTCTGCTTCCGCTGACTCGCCGTACCAGGATGACTCGAGTGCTCCACACCCTTCGAAAGTTCGCGCGCGAACTCCACCGCCGCTCGGTGTGGCAGGTGCTCGGCGGGTACCTCCTTCTCTGGTTCGGCGCATTCGAAGCGGTGGTGTTCATGACCGGCGCGCTCGGGCTGCCCCGCTGGACCCCCACGATGGCGTTCGTCTTGCTGGCCATCGGGCTTCCCGTGATCCTGGCGACCACCGTCGTTCAGAGTGGCCTCCCCGGACTTCGCATGGTCGACCTGGTCGATCCGAACGAGCTCGAGGGGTTGACTCCGGAGGATGTCCACGTCATTCCGGAGGCGCATCCGCTCTATGGGACCGGCATCTTCAACTGGCGCAACGCCATCCTCGGGGGCGTCATGGCGGCTGCGTTGCTCGTGACATCGGTGGTGGCGTATCTGGCCATGTGGGCGTTCGGGATCGGGCCGGTCGGTTCACTTGTGGCGCAAGGAATCGTGCAGCCCGACGACACCCTGGTGGTCGCCGCCTTCTCCAACGACACCGGTGACCCGAGCCTTGGCCCGAGGGTCCGTTCCCTCATGGAGACCGAGCTGTCGCACTCTCCCCTGGTGCACGTGTTTCCTCTTGCCACGAGCGAAGCGTCGCCCGGGGCGTCGACGCCGTCCGACGCGATCGACCGGGAGGTGCTCGCCCGGCGGGCGGGGGCCAGGATCGTGGTGGAGGGTGCGATCCTCTCGATCGACGAGGGATACATGTTGTCCGCGCGGATCGGTCTGACCGACGGCACGATCGTGGCACGCTTCCGCCAGGCCGTCGAAGAGCATCGGGACATTCCCGAGGGCGTGGCGCTGCTCGCCGTGCGGGTCCGGGAGCGCCTGGGCGAGTCGCTCCGAGACATACGGGCGACTCCGGCTCCTGCCCGCGCCGAGCCGCCGGGCTAGGTGCCGCGTCCGGGGGTTCGCTCTTTAGCTTTCGTCGAACGCGACGAGCTCGAAGTCGTCCTCGTAGTCGACCCGATCGACGGACGGCAGGTACCGGTCGAAGCTCTGGTCGCCCTCCCCCAGAGCTCGATCGAAGAGGTTGCGGTCGCGGTCTGCGGCTTCCTCTGCCGAATCGGACGTCGCGTAGACGATCTCCCCCAGGCTCCGCTGCTCCAGTCGGAGCTTGCGGCGTAGCTGGTCGGCGGCACCGAACTGCTCGCGGATCTGCCCGAATCGATATTGAACGCTGCCGTCTTCGAGCTCCTCAGGGTCTGCGTCGAGTTCGGTGGCCATCTCCCTCAGAAGCGCCTGGATCTCACTGAAGACGACGACCTGATCGGCCAGGCGCTCCTTCACGAAGGTGTAGGCGTCGCGTTCGTTCACCACTTCGCCACCGGTCAGCGTGCGGTCGTACAGATGACCGAGGAGCACACGCCGTACGTTGCGACGCGCTCGCCGTCGGTTGTCTCGCGCGACCCCTACCATGCGCAGGAGCGGTGCCGCGAAGAAGAGCACGCTGAAGATCAGGGGCACGAGCACCAGGCCCACGAACGCGGCTGGACCGGCCAACCCGAGCCGTGGGAAGAGAAACCAGGGAGCCGTCGCGGCCGTCGCGAGCGTGAAGCCGTTCATGCCGGCGACGAGCGCGTTCGCGCCGGTCGTGTTCCCGGTGAGCTCTCGGGGTGGCTCGAGCCGGAGCCAAGCAGGGTTGGGTTCCGTCGGCCTGCGGTCCTGGGCGGAGGCCATGAGGCCGGGGAAGGCGTAGACGAGCGTCCCGTCCGGGGAGACGGCGACCTCCCCATCGTACGAGCCGAGGAGCCTGGCCATCTCCTCTTCGGCTTCATCGAATCGGGACGCGGTGTGCTGGACCAGCTCGGCGGCCGTGAGCACCCCGTTTCGGGCTCGAATGAGGCGGAGCGTGCTTCGGTCGATTTGCTTCTGCGTGGGTTGCGGACGGTCGGGACCGAAGACGAACGCGAAGACCTTCTTGTAGAAGGGCACGCGGTCCCCTTCGCCCAGCGTGCGTTCCCAGCGATGGCCGTAGTAGGGGCGTCCGATCCGCCAACGGGGTCCCCAGATCCAGTACCAGAAGATGGGGTCGAATCCGAATCCGCCGCGCCCGCGCCGACCTCCGCCCCATCCACCGCGTGAGTCGTTTCCGCGTTGACTGGCCACGATCGCCGCGATGATGAGAACGACGAAGATCACGAAATAGGCGACGAGCATGACGACGATCGCCCCCTTGAACACCGTTGTCAGCGTCGCCTTCACCGCACGAATGGTTCGCACCGAGAGCGGCTCGGTCCCGCGCTCGATGAACCGGGGGTCGAAGTCGTAGACGAGCTCACCCGAGTTCGAGACTTCGAGGTGGCCGCGGTGCGATTCGAGCAGCGCCTTGAGGCCACTCCGGACCTCGTCCGCAGGAAGGCCCGAAGCCGCGACGACGTCACCGACCGTTCCCCTTCCTTCGAGTCGACGCATCGAATCGAGTAGCGACGCTTGCCGCCCTGCTCGTGCCAGCGAGGTCACGACTGGGCCATGAGTCTCCGCACGGTCTCGTTCGCCGAGTCCTCGGTCATCAGGCTCACCCCCCAGAACGCCAAGGTGGAAAGGATCATTGCGGGAAAGACCTCATGAAGGATCTCCGAGCCGGGCACCAATTCCCAACCGAGGAGAACGCCGATACCGACAGCGAAGGACGCGATGACGGCGGCCCCGCTTCCTCGAACCCAGTGGAGTCCAAACACGACGGCCGGGAAGAAGCATGCGCCATAGAGACTCCCACTGAAGGCCGTGAGTTCCACGATGCCGCCGGGTGGGTCCAACGAGATGAGCGCGGTAATGAAGGCGA
>JAOTVL010000153.1 GCA_029863525.1 Gemmatimonadota bacterium | reverse complement strand
CGCCGATCGCGATGGACCCGGAGCTGCGGTTCGCGATCCGCGAGGGCGGACGCACGGTGGGCGCGGGCGTCGTGACGGAGATCCTCGAGTAGCAGGCAGGTCCGAACCCGCAGCCCCTCGTCGTATCGGGGGATGCGCACGGTGAGAGAGGGGGACCGGACACGGCCCCCCACCATACGAGACGAGAATGGCTGACAGAATCAGAATCAGGCTCAAAGCGTTCGACCACTGGGTGGTCGATCAGACGGCGGCGGACATTGTCCGGACCGCTCAGAAGACGGGGGCGACCGTGCGTGGTCCGATCCCGCTTCCGACGCGGCGCCAGCGATGGACCGTGCTCCGTTCACCCCACGTGAACAAGAAGGCGCGCGACCAGTTCGAGCTGCGTACGCACAAGCGCCTGATTGACATCGTGGATAGCCGCCCGCAGACCATCGACGCGTTGACCAAGCTGGATCTCCCAGCCGGTGTCGACGTCGAGATCAAAGTCGACTGACGGAGGGACTCCGGAGATGCCCGGATTGATCGGAAAGAAGGTCGGGATGACCCGGATCTTCGATGAGGCGGGAGTGCAGATTCCCGTCACCGTCATCGAAGCCGGACCATGTCCGATTGTGGGTATGCGGTCGTCCGACGAGGACGGCTACCAGGCCGTACAGCTCGGATTCGGTGCCAAGAAGGCCAAGCGCACGTCGCAGGCTGAGATGGGTCACGCGGCCAAGGCCGGCCTCGAGGCCGCGCCTCGACTCATGCGTGAGTTTCGCATCGGGGACGACGAGGAGTATGAGGTGGGTCAACAGCTCACCGTGGAACAGTTCGAGGCCGGTGACCGGGTCAAGGTCACCGGACGCTCGAAGGGTCGTGGATTCCAGGGTGTCGTGAAGCGGCACGGCTTTCGTGGTCGTCCCAGCACGCACGGCCATCCCATGTCCCGCAACCCGGGCTCGCTCGGGCCGGGCACGGATCCGTCGCGTGTGATCAAGGGGAAGAAGCTCCCCGGTCGCATGGGCGGGAATCGCACCACCATCCGGAACCTGCAGGTCGTGCGCGTCGACAACGAGCGCAACCTGCTTTTCGTGAAGGGCGGCGTTCCGGGCGCCCGTGATGGTTACGTCCTGATTTCGAAGTAAAGGCCATGTACAAGGCACGCTACTACAAAGCAGACGGCAAGAAGGGGAAGGCGCGGGCGTTGCCCGACGCCGTCTTCGACGGGGTCGTCAACGAGTCGGTCATGCACCAGGTGGTGAAGGCCTACCTCAACAACCAGCGCCAGGGTACCAGCGCGGCGAAGACCCGCTCCGAAGTGCGTGGCGGTAGCCGTAAGCCGTGGCGTCAAAAGGGGACGGGTCGGGCTCGTCAGGGCACCATCCGGGCCGTCCAGTGGGAGGGTGGCGGTCGAGCATTTCCGCCGATTCCCCACTCTTGGCGCACGCGCGTTCCGAAGAAGGTTCGGTCGCTCGCCCGCCGCTCCGCACTCAACGATCGGGCCGAGAGCGATCGTGTGGTCCTCGTCGACCTGCCGTCGATGGACGCGCCGAAGACGCGCGACCTCTTGGGGCTCATGGGCGCCATCGAGCTCGAGGGGAAGACGCTGATCCTCACGAACGGGCAGAACCAGAACATCTACCTCTCCGCGCGGAATCTGGAGCAGGTCGAGGTCATGCCCTTCGGCGAGGAGTCCGTCTACGACGTGCTCTGGGCCAACACGGTCGTGATCGAGCGAAGCGCGCTCGACGTGGGCAAGGAGACGGAGAAGAAGGCCGCGGACGCGGACACCGAGGAGGACTCCGATGCGTGAGGCGTACGACATCATCGTCGCGCCCGTGGTGACAGAGAAGACCACGGACCAGATGGAGGCGAACACCTACACCTTCATCGTGGCGAACAACGCGAACAAGATCGAAATCGGAAACGCTGTCGAGAAGCTGTGGGACGTGACGGTGACCGACGTGCGGACCATGCGCTACTCCGGCAAGGCGAAGCGAGCGACCATGGGACGAATGGCCCGCAACCAAGACAAGGGTCGTCGCCCGTCCTTCAAGAAGGCCGTAGTCCAGCTTTCCGAGGGCGACTACATCGAGCTCTACGAGGCTGGCTGATGGGTATCAAGAAATTCAGGCCGATGACCCCCGGCACGCGGACGCGATCGATCCTCGACAACGAGGAGATCACGCGCCGCGGACCGGAGAAATCGCTGACCGAAGCGCTTCACGGCAAGGGCGGCCGGAACCACCACGGGCACATCACGATGCGCCGTCGTGGCGGGGGTCATAAGCGCCGCTATCGTGTGATCGACTTCAAGCGTGACAAGTTCGATGTGCCCGGCAAAGTGGCGCATATCGAATACGATCCGAACCGGTCCGCGAACATTGCGCTCATCCATTATGCGGACGGCGAGAAGCGCTACATCATCCACCCGAAGGGGCTCAGCGTCGGCGAGACGATCTCGGCGGGCCCGAACGCGGACGTCCGGTTGGGCTCGGCGCTCCCGCTCGAGCTCGTGCCGCTCGGTACGCAGGTCCACAACGTCGAGCTCAAGGCCGGAAAGGGCGGACAGATGGCCCGCTCGGCAGGAGCGAGCGTCCAGGTCGTCGCCAAGGAAGGCGACTACGTGACGTTGCGACTCCCGTCGACCGAAGTTCGACGCGTCCGCAAGGAGTGCATGGCGACGATCGGGTCGGTCGGTAACTCCGATCACGAGCTCACGGTCATCGGTAAGGCGGGCGCGAACCGCTGGCGTGGCAAGCGCCCCAAGGTCCGCGGCGTCGCGATGAACCCGGTCGACCACCCGCTGGGTGGTGGAGAGGGTCGCGCGTCCGGCGGACGTCCTCCCACGTCGCCGTGGGGTAAGCCGGAAGGCAAGAAGACCCGGAAAAGGAAGAAGCAGTCCAACAAGCACATCGTGCGCGGCCGCAAGCGCGGCAAAGCCACGAAGTCGTAAGGGAAGGCCGATCTATGCCGCGTAGTGTCAAGAAGGGTCCGTTCATCTCCCAGAGCCTTTTCGAAAAGGTCGAGATGATGAACCACCGAGGTGAAAAGAAGGTCATCAAGACCTGGTCACGTGCGTCGACGATTTCTCCGGACTTCGTCGGTCACACGATCGCCGTGCACAACGGCAACAAGTTCATTCCGGTCTACATCACCGAGAACATGGTCGGTCACAAGCTCGGAGAGTTCTCTCCCACACGCCTCTTCCGGGGCCACGGGGGCAAGCTGGCCGACAAGAGGGCAGGCCGCTGATCATGGAAGCCATCGCCAAGGCCCGAAACGTCCGCATGAGCGCGCGAAAGGTGCGCCTCGTGGTGGATCAGATCCGGGGCAAGACGGTCAACGAGGCATACGCGCTTCTTCAGTTTTCGAAGAAGATCGCCGCTGAGCCGGTCGGAAAGACGCTCCGCTCGGCCGTGGCGAACGCTCAGGTCAAGTCCCAAGACGAAGGGTCAGCGCTCGACGTCGACGACCTCTACGTGCGCGAGGCATACGTGGACGAGGGTTCGACGCTCAAGCGTTGGAGGGCTCGCGCTCAGGGGCGTGCGTCTCCGATCCGCAAGCGTACCAGCCACATCACCGTAGTCGTCGACACGAAGGACAACTAGGATATGGGTCAGAAAACACACCCGGTCGGATTCCGGCTCGGAATCGTGAGAGACTGGAAGTCACGCTGGTACGCCGAGCGGGACTTCCCCCGTCTCCTCAAGGAAGACGAGACGATCCGCCAGTATCTTCGTCGTCGGCTCTCGCACGCGGCGTTGGCCTCGATCGAGATCGAACGGAAGCCGAGCAAGATCGTCGTGACGCTGCACACCGCACGTCCCGGCGTCGTGATCGGGAAGCGCGGCTCAGAGGTCGACAAGCTCCGCGATGAGCTCGCCGTGCTGACCCAGGCGGAGATCTCGGTGAACGTCGAGGAGATCAAGCGCCCCGAGATCAGCGCGTATCTCGTGGCCGAGAACGTGGCTCACCAGCTCCGACAACGGATCTCGTTCCGTCGTGCCATGAAGCGCGCGGTTCAGTCCGCCATGCGTGCGGGCGCCGAGGGCATCAAGATTCAGTGCGCGGGTCGCCTGGGTGGTGCCGAGATAGCACGAACAGAGGGATACAATGAAGGTCGAGTGCCGCTACACACGCTGCGGGCCGATATCGACTACGCTCAGATCCATGCCGGCACCACGTACGGTGTGATCGGCGTGAAGTGCTGGATCTTCAAGGGCGAGGTGGTCGAGGATCGTCGCGGTCGCACCTACTCCACCGGCGGCTGACCAAGGGACTGAGGATTTAGACGATGCTAGCGCCGAAGAGAGTCAAGCACCGCAAGACCCACAAAGGTCGGATGCGTGGAAAGGCACAGCGGGGGAGCAAAGTCTCCTTCGGAGAATACGGCCTCCAGGCGCTCGAGCCCACGTGGATCACGAGCCGTCAGATCGAGGCAGCCCGTGTGGCGATGACACGCCACATCAAGCGTGGCGGAAAGGTATGGATCCGGATCTTCCCCGATAAGCCCATCACCCAAAAGCCGGCCGAGACCCGCATGGGCAAGGGGAAGGGCAATCCGGAGGCGTGGGTCGCTGTGGTGCGACCGGGCCGCATCATGTTCGAGCTCGAGGGGGTCCCGGTCGACGTCGCTCAGAAGGCGATGAAGCTGGCTGCGGCGAAGCTGCCGATCCGGTGCAAGTTCATCGTTCGTGACGAACAGCTGTAGGAGTCGAAAATGAAGGCCGAAGACATCCGAGAGTGGGACGACGCCGAGATCGAGGCGCGTCTCAAGGAGCTCAAGCAGGAGCAGTTCAAGCTCCGCTTCCACGGCTCCATGCTCGAGTTGGAAAGCAATGCCCTGATCAATCAGGTGCGTCGTGACATCGCGCGCCTCAAGACGGTCCTCCGTGAGCGCGAGCTCACACAGAACGTGTGACTGACGAAGACATGAGCGAGAACCAGAGCACGACCGAACGCAACAGCCGAAAAGTCCGGGTCGGCGTGGTGGTGAGCGACGCGATGGACAAGACGGTGACCGTGAACGTGGAGAGGCAGTTCGCCCATCCCCTGTACGGAAAGGGCATGAAGCGGACGAAGAAATACCACGCGCACGACGAAAACAACGAATACCGCGTCGGAGACACGGTGCGCATCACCGAGACCCGCCCGCTTTCGAAGACGAAGCGGTGGAGGGTTCTCGAGCTGGTGTCCCGCCCGGACTGACGATCGGAAACGAATCAGCTAGAGCGACTAGAGAGAGAAGATGATCCAGCAAGAGTCGGTCCTCAGGATCGCCGACAACACAGGAGCCAAAGCGGCACTCTGTATCAGGGTGCTCGGCGGCTCGCGTCGTCGGTACGCCGGTGTGGGCGACCTCATCGTGGCCACCGTCAAGGACGCCATCCCGAACGCGGGTATCAAGAAGGGTGCGGTGGTGAAGGCCGTCGTGGTCCGGACTGCCAAGGAAAGCCGGCGGCGCGATGGGACCTACATCCGCTTCGACGACAATGCCGCGGTCATCATCGACGACAACGGCGAGCCCAAGGGGACGCGCATCTTCGGACCCGTCGGTCGGGAGCTCCGGGAGAAGCGCTTCATGAAGATCGTGTCGCTGGCTCCGGAGGTGCTGTGATGGAGCACAAGCATCAGATCATGAAGGGTGACCGGGTGAAGGTCATCCGCGGGAACTACCGGGACCTCGAGGGCGTGGTCCTCGAAGTGATTCCGGCAAAGCATCGGGTCCGCGTCGAGGGCGTGAACATGCGCAAGAGGCACACGCGTCCCAGTCAGCAGAACCCGGACGGTGGCATCATCAGCTTCGAGGCGCCGATCCACATCTCGAACGTGATGTTGGTCGACCCCGCCACGGAAGAGGCCAGCCGCATTCGCATTCGAGTCGAAGAAGACGGCGTCAAGGAACGGATTTCCGTGAAGAGCGGCAATCCGATTCCCAAGCCCAAATAAGAGTCAGAGTCGTGAGCAAGATCGAACCGAGATTGAAGGCGCACTACGACAACTACGTGCGTGTCAAGCTTCAGGAAGAGTTCGGGTTCTCGAACCCGTTCGAGGTCCCGAGACTGGACAAGATCGTCCTCAACGTGGGCATCGGGGAGGCGGCCAAGGACCAGAAGCTGCTCGACAGCGTGCTCCAGGAACTGGGCAAGATCGCGGGTCAGAAGGCCAACATGAATCGCGCCCGCCGCTCGATTTCGAACTTCGGCCTCCGGGAAGGGATGCCCGTCGGCGCGTCGGTGACGCTGCGCCGTGGCCGCATGTGGTTCTTCCTCGACCGGCTGATCGGGACGGCGATCCCCCGCATCCGGGACTTCCGGGGCCTGTCGACCCGATCGTTCGACGGTCGGGGAAACTACACGATGGGCATTCGGGAGCAGATCATCTTCCCCGAAATCAACTTCGACGACGTACGACAGATCCACGGAATGGACGTGAGCTTCGTGACGTCCACCGACAAGGACGACGAAGCGTTCGCGCTTCTCCGTGAGCTCGGCTTCCCCTTCCGTGGCGAGGTGCCGGTTCAGGTCGGCGCCACCGCTTAAGAGAGAGATTTGGAATGGCCAGAAAGGCACTCGTAGAAAAGAGTAAGGGCAAGCAGAAGTTCGCCGTGCGTCTCCGGAACCGGTGTCAGCGCTGCGGTCGGCCGCGTGCCTTCCTCCGTAAGTTCGGGCTCTGCCGAATCTGCTTCCGCGAGCTCGCGCTCCGCGGAGAGATTCCCGGCGTCCGTAAGTCCAGCTGGTAGGGGAATAGAGCCATGATGACCGATCCCATCGCGGACATGCTGACCCGCATCCGCAACGCCGGGCAGGCGTCCCATAAGTGGGTGGACATGCCCGTCTCGAAAACGAAGATCGAGGTGGCGCGTCTCCTCCAGGAGAGCCACTTCGTCCATGCGCACAAGGTGCTGCAGGACGGACGCTTCGGCGTGTTGCGCGTCTATCTGAAGTACCACGACGGAAAGCCCGTCATCCGTCACCTCGAACGCGTGTCCCGTCCTGGCCGCCGGCACTACGTCGGCAAGGACGACATCCCGCGGGTCCGCAACGGACTCGGTCTCGCGATCCTGTCCACGTCCAACGGAGTGCTCTCAGACCGAGCCGCGCGCGCCCAGGGCGTGGGTGGCGAAGTCATGGCACTCGTTTGGTAGTCAGAGCTTAGAGGGAAACGATGTCCCGAATTGGAAAGATGCCTGTCTCGATCACGAAGGGGGTCGAGGTCAAGCAAACGAACGGCACGGTCTCGGTGAAGGGGCCGAAAGGTCAGCTCGAGCTGTCCGTCCACCCGGACATGTCGATCGTGATCGAAGATTCGGAGGTCCGCGTCGAGCGGCCCTCCGACCA
>JAOTVL010000152.1 GCA_029863525.1 Gemmatimonadota bacterium | reverse complement strand
GCCGTCCTCGGGCCCGCCGACGCGCTGAAGTGGCAGCCGGTCGCGGGGGACGCCACGCTTCAGATTCGGGTGGCGGAGTTGTTCGTGGAGTAGTTGTAGAGGGATCGGCACGGTCTAGGGCCTGGTGGGTTCCCCCGCGTACCCGGTCAGCTCGACGTACCCACTGCCTGCAACGACCGCGCCCCCCTCTCCGACCCCCCCCACCGCCACAGCCCCCTCCCAGTAGCGAAACGACACGTCGAGCTCTTGGTTCGACAGGCGCGGCTCGACGGTCAAATCCCATCCACGGCCGGGCACGGTGATATGCCACCCTGAGGGGTAGACGGCTCCATCGATCGGCGACGTCCACGAGCCCGTGGGTTCCATCGTGACATCGGCTCCCCAATCGAGGGGGACGCGCACGCCGTCCGGATCGACGAGCACGCCGTCACTCAGCGCGTCAGCGCTGCCGTCCGCCCGTCGCAACCGATAGATCATGAGGTCCCAGCCGTCGTCGAGCTGGAGCGCGAACCAGTCCCAACCGACCTGACCCTCACTGAGCGCCGACGTGCTCCACTCGCGGTCGAGCCACGCAGTCCCCGTCACTCGGAGTGTGTCCCCACCGACAGCGAGCGTGCCGGACGCGGGGAGCCGCGTGTGCGCGTAGTAGTAGGAAGCGTTGCCCGGCTCGGGGCCCTTCTGGCTGAGGCCGCGATCGCCCTGGAGGACCGACGGCTTCCCAGCTGCCAGGTCGAGCCGGAGCGCGACATCGTCGTCGCGCGCCTCGAGGCGCAGAGGAAACGCTTGAGGTGCTGCGGCCTCGAGCGTCCAGTCTTCGAGCCACACCCGCAGCGGCTCCGCCTGCGCCCCTGCGAGCCCCACAGCGCCTCGCGCGAATCGTTCGTACGCGTAGAACCGTCTGCCCTCCACATCGGTCACGGTGAAGTGCCCCATATAGGCCTGGTTAGTGGCCCAGGCAGAAGGGCTTTCGGGAGCGGTCGGAGAGAGCGCATTCCGGAAGATCGTGAACTGGAAGCCGAATTCTCGGCCCGCCTCGGACGTCAGGTTGCCTGTGACGTACCACCATTCAGTGCGGAAGGCTGGATGAGGCCCGTGGTCCACGGGGAAGTCGAACGCGCGGGGCTCCAGCGCCCGTGCGTACCCCACGGTGTCGGTCCCGGCGAGCGTCTCGACGAGGGAGAGCCGCGCCTGGAGCGTCTCGCCGCCCTCGGGGGCGCCACACCCTACGGCCGCGAGCATCGCGAGCGCGCCTATGGCCCGCATCACTCTCCCCTCAGCGCTAGAGCCGGCCGTGTCCGGGCCATCCGCCAGGCAGGATAGATCCCCGCGGTTAAGGCGCCGACCAACGCGAGACCGACCGCCTGCAGCAAGATCTCGGGGCCGATCTGCATCTGGAGCGTCCACCCGAATGCGCGCTTGTTCACCACGAAGATCATGACGATCGAAAGCACGATGCCCATCGGGACCGCGAGCACTCCGGAGACGAGCCCCATCAGCCCGGTCTGGGTGAGAACGAGCCTCCACAGCTGACCGGGCGTGAGTCCCCACGCTCGCATCACTCCGAGCTCGCGCGATCGCTCGAGCTCGAGCGCCATGAGCGCGCTCAGTACGCCCACGAACGCGACGATGAACGCCAGGAAGCGCAGCACCGCCGTGACCCGGAACGTTCGATCGAAGACCTCGAGCGACGCAGTGCGAAGTGAGTCGTTCGTTCTCGCGATTACGGTGCGGCCTGCGGACACCTGACCCAGCAGGTCGCGAACCACTGCCTCCGAGTCCACGCCGGGTCCGACGAAGAGCGCGAGGGACGTGACTCCGGGATCGTCGAAGAAACGGTCGTATAGAGCTCGGGTCATCATGACTGCCCCCTGATCTGACCCGTAGTCGTAGAAGACTCCGAGGACCTCGAGACTTTGCTCCCCCGCGGGGGTTGGGATGGTGACGAGGTCACCCCGTGACGAACCGCGCCGGAAGGCGAACGGCTCCGACACGATGACGCCCTCGGCGGCAGTGAATCGCTGCATGATGCCCGCGGCGTCCCCCTCCATGAAGTCGAAGGCCTGTTCGCCCCGGGGGTCGAGGTCCAGCGCGACGAGCCGGTAGCCACCTACCTCCTCGAGGAGATCGACACCTCGGTACGTACTGTGCCCAACGACGTCCGGATGTGCCACGAACGTGTCGAGGAGGTCCGGCCACAGCGTGCCGGCCGCCCGTGTCGCGGTCGCGCCAGGAAGGGAAACATAGATGTCTGCGCGCAGCGTCCCGTCGAGCCAACGCTCGAGCGTGCCGCGGAAGCTCTGGATCATGACGCCGAGCCCTACCGTCACCGAAACGGCAACCACGAGGGCCGCGATTGCGGGTGCCGTTCGACTGAGCGCGCTGACGACGCCCCTGGAGGCGATCAGCCCGAGCGTGCCGCCGACCGCCTCGAGGAGAGGACGGGATATCCGCACCAGAATGAGCGCGCCGGCCGGGGTCACCAAGGCCAGGCCTGCGATCACGAAGAAGAGCCCGGCGAAACTCACGGCGAGGCTTCTGCTCGAGAACTCGAGGACGAGCCAGCCCACCGCCACCGACAAGACCCCCAGCGCAGCTGCCCGCGGCACCATGCGCCGGGCGCGGGACTCGATGACCGAGCGCAACGCCGCCACGCGTGGGTTAGCCCCCGCCGCCTCGAGTGCGGGGGGGAGCGCGGCGAGAAGCGTAGCACCGACCCCGAGAGCCGCTGCTTTCACCAGCAGAACGGGCTCGACGGGCACGCTCTCGACCGACACCGAGAAGTAGAGGTCGTTGATGGTGCGGGTCACGAGACGCACCAGGCCTCGTGCCAACACGAGGCCCGAGACGACGCCGAGCGCCGCGCCGGCCGTTCCGATCCAGGCCGCCTCCCAGAGGATCAGGCGCAAGATCTCCGGCCGAGTTACCCCGATGGCACGAAGGCGACCGAGGAGCTGACGGCGCTGCACGACCGAGAACGTCACGGCGTTGTATATCAGGAACATGCCGAAGATCAACGCAAGCAGACTGAGCGCAGTGAGGTTCACGTCGAATGCGTCGATCATCCCGCCCATCGCATCGGTGCGTGTCCCGGCCGCGAGTAGCGACGCGCCGGGAGCGAGCCGCTCGCGGATCGCCATCTCCATGCCCTCTCCGGCGGCCCCTTCCGGCAGCCTCAGGTCGACGCGCGTGAGCCCGCCGACGAGGTCGAGTACCTCTTGCGCCCCCGCGATGTCCATGAGGAGGACGTCGCTCAATCCAGCTCTCGCGAGCGCGTCAGTCGGGTCCACAGTCCCCACCACCGGAAGGCTCCATGCTTGGCCGCCGACAAGCACCGGGAGCGAATCGCCGACGGCGAGGCCGGCCCGGGTCGCCATCGTCTGGGACATGATGATGCCCCGCCTGCTGGTGACGAAGTCGGCCACATCAACGCCGAGTCCTCCGCCCACCACGAAGGGGCGGAACGGTCCCTCCGAGAACGGATCGATGCCCAGGATGCGCAGCGCCTGCCCCGGAAGCAGAGGAGAGGATCCGAAGCCCTCTACCACCGGGGCCGACTCCCGAATGCCGAGCTCGGTCCGGAGCCGTGCGAGGAGCCGTTCGTCGATGGGTGCGACGTCTGAGGTGATCTGATGCGTCGCGCGGCCAGACACCGTTTCCGCGGAGATGCGGAAGCCCGTGCGCGCGCTCTCCGTCGCCAGGTCGATGGAGAGTACGACGGCGACGCCCAAGGCGACCCCTAGAACCGACAGCACGAGCTGCATGACGTGCTGACGGAGGTAACGCAGGCTCGCTTTGGTGAGGAGCTTCACCGAGCCGCCTCGACGAGGCGTCCGTGGTCGACCCTGAGCGTGCGGTCCATGCGCGCTGCGAGCTCGCGCGAGTGCGTGACGACGACGAGGGTCGTTCCGTGGCTTGATGCGAGCTCTTCGAGGAGCTCGCCTACCTGCTCGGCGAGATCCTGGTCCAGGTTCCCGGTAGGCTCGTCGGCGAGAAGAAGCCCCGGCCGGTGGACGAGCGCCCTGGCCAGGGCGATGCGCTGTTGCTCACCGCCCGACAGGCGATCAGGGAAGGACTCGCTACGGTCTGCCAAGCCGACTCGTTCGAGGAGGCCAAGAGCCCTCGCCTCGTTCGCCGGATCCCTCGACCCCGTCAGCTCGAGCGGCAGGAGCAAGTTCTCCAACACGGTCAGCGTGGGCAGGAGGTTGAAGAACTGGAAGACGAAGCCGACGTGCTTCCGGCGGAAGAGCGTGCGCTCGTGCTCGGTGAGCGCCGGCACGTCGACGCCGCCCACTCGGACCGTGCCGGCGTCCGGCAGGTCCGTTCCGCTGATCAGGTTCAGGAGCGTCGACTTCCCCGAGCCCGACGGTCCGAGGATCGCCACGCGCTCACCCCCAGCAATCTTCGCCGTCGCGCCGTCGAGGACCGTGTGGAGCCGGTCGCCCTCGCGGTAGCTCTTGGCGAGGTCGATCAGCTCCAGGTTGGGGCCGAGGGTCCGCTCAGGTAGGGTCATGAAAGGGGTGAGGCGCGGGCTGTGGCCGGACGTCGAGTAAAAACACTCGGCACAGACCGGCTGGCGGACCAGGGCGCGCGGCTCCGGGCTTCACACACCCGACCCGCGCGCCCTCGGATTCGCACGCCCCTAGCGGGGTCTCAGCTCGTGAGTTTCCGCACGATCTCTTCGATGACCGCGTCCGCCCTGCGTTCGATCTCGGCCTTCGTCTGATCCTGGATCGGATGCGGCACGAAGACCGCCTCCAAGTCGGAACGGCCCAACCGGCTCGCCTGCACGCGAGCGGCGGTGCGGAACTCCTCCGTCGCCACAGGCACGGAAGGAATCCCGAGTTCTTCGATTCTAGCGCTGTCGTGCAAACTGCACGTTGTGCAGGAGCCTCAGTCGGCGAGCGCCTCGATCACCCCGTCCACGAATCGAAGGCCCTCCAGAACGGGCTCCGGAGCGGGCTTGGTGTACGTCGGCTTCATCACGCGCACCACGCCGGCCACCCCGTACTTCTCGACGAGGAGATGCTCGAGGCGGTCCAAGAACACGCTCCCGCCCGGCTTGCTGATGTCGAACAGCGCGAGCGTCTTTCCCTGCAGCCCATCCAAGCGCGGGGCGCGAGACCGGGAGGTCGCCGCGCGCTCGTCCAGCGGATTCACAAAGACTGGCATCATCGCATCTCCTTGTGGGGTGGTAGGTACTCAAAATCGTACGGGGTACGACACCATCTGCGAGCCCTTGGGTCCTGACAGCCATCCACCAAGCACGCCGGAAAACTTCCCCGCCGTGCCGCCCGCGACGACGATCATGATTTGGGATGGATCCGCGAACTTTTGATAGTGCGGCATACCATCGATCACGATCTCCTCATAGTTGTCGCGAAGCTGCGTCCCCTCAGTGCCTTCATGCTCATACGCGTAGAGCGGCACGCCGGTGTTCTCGAAGAGAAAGTCCCGCACCCTCTCTTTTGAGAAGCCATCGGAGGCCAGGGTGGTTGCATGCTCCGGACACAGCACCACAATCGCCTCGGCTCTTCCACAGTTCCGCCAACTCCAGACGGTGGCCAGCGTTGCCGCGAGCGTCCGAAGTAGTCCGTCGCCGGTGCGTGCGGTGTGCTCGCTAACCACGGTGAGGCCGGCCGCCGCGAAGAGCGTGACCGTGCTCTCGTCCGCATCGTATCCGCGATCAACATGGAGGGGGGCCCAAGGGCTTTCCTGATGGTTCTCTGCGATGCAGTAAGAGAAGCGTCCCGGGCTCGCGAGCGTGGCCATATCGATCTCGCCGGGGCGAGCGCCGCCCAGGTTCGTCATCACGAGTTGGAGTGCCCGCCCGACGGTGCTGTTGGCACGAGACACGTTTCCGAAGACGCCCGCTCCGCTCGCGAAGCCGAGCCGCTCGGCGGCCGATCCGCTCAGAATGGTCAGCGGCGTGGCCGAATGCGTGGTTGCCTGCACGCCGTGCAGATTGAAGCGCTCGTCACAGACCGCCCTCACCACCGGGAACAAGACCTCCATGTACTCGGGCTTGCATCCGGCCATGACCGCATTGGCCGCGACCTTCTCCACCGTGGCCTGCCCGTAGCACGGCGGGACGAGCCCGAGGACCTGGTCCGGCGGTAGCGGGATATCCCCGAGGAAGGCGTCGACCCGCTCGGCGGTGGGCGGAATCACCGGAAGGTACGGCGAGAAGCCCGCGCTCATGCAGTATTCGTAGGGATCCACATCGTCCGGAATCTCGAGACGTGAGGCCCTCGGACCCTTCTGCGGCATGAGGTCGATCGGGTCGACCGCGGGAGCCGATGCATTGCGTCCGTGCTCGAGATGTCGTGACGAGCACCCGGGCTTCGTTTCGGGAGCACCGTCGTTCGGATCCGCAATCAGTTGCGGCTGAAGGCCGAGCTTTCCGAGCATGACCTCCGCGACCGCGTTGATTTCCGCCTTGTCGAAGCCGACGCTGGAGCGTTCGATACGCCCATCTTCGTCGACGAGAAAGAGCGCAGGAACGCTCCTTGGGTCGTACGCACGGGATGCCGCAAGGTCCTCGTCCAGCAGCACGGGGAAGGTCACGTCGTACGCCCCAACCAGCTCTGTGGTCTCCTGCTCCCCGTCCTGAGAGATCGCCACCACACGACCTCGGTCGGCACCCAGGGCCGCGGCCAGACGCTTCAGGTACGGGACCGCCAGCCGGCACGTTGGGCAGTCCGTCTCGAGGAAGGCGAGAAGGACGGGGCCGGACGCGATCGAATCTCCCAGTCGCCAGTCCGGTCCCTCAGGTTGACGAAGCGCGACAGGCGCAGCCGTGTCCCCAGGAGCGAGCATCAGCGGGTGGAGGAGTCGGACATCGCGATGTCCTGGCAGCGAGAGATCTCAACGCCGCAGTATCCTGCGCTCCCATACACGAGGCAAGCAGGAACCCACCGGCTCAGGCAGCGGGCGGCATCCAGAGGGCGGTCCAGCGAGGCTAGCTTTTTTGGCAACCGCATCTCAGCCCCTCAGCTCAGCAGTCGGCAGCATGACATCGACAAAACTCCTCGCGGTCTCGATCGTCTCGGCCATCGTCGTTCTGGCGGCCGCCCCACTCTCCGCGCAGGTCGACATCGAGTCGCTTCGCAGCGATGACGCGCCAGATGGGGTCTCCGGGTCCCTGGGGGGTGACCTCACGCTCACGACCGGGAACGTGGACTTCGTGCAGCTGGCGTTAAACGGTCGTCTCAACTGGCTGCGCGGTGAGGCGACGACGCTGGCCATCGGAGAGGGCGGGCTAGGGTTCCTCGCGGGAGACCGTTTCTCATCGTCGGGCCTGTTTCACCTGCGGAGAACGCACTGGTTCGCGGATTGGATCGCGCCGGAGTGGTACGGCCAGAT
>JAOTVL010000035.1 GCA_029863525.1 Gemmatimonadota bacterium | reverse complement strand
GCCCTCGGCCACCGGAAAGGCGATCACCTCGGGGACCTCGTACGGATGCAGCTCGAGAACCCGATCGCGCAGTGCGTCCAGCCGCTCGGCAGTCGTCTTGAAGACCACCATGACTTCTCCTTCTTGCTGTACGGTACCCTCCCACCAATAGATCGAGGTCACGCCCGGTACCACGTTCGCGCACGCGGCGAGTCGCTCTTCCACGATCCTCGTGGCGAGGGCCCGTGCGACCTCCGAATCGGGTGCGGTCGTCACCACCGCGGTGACGACCGAGGGCGCAGGAGACGGCATTCGGTCAGGCGTCCGTCTCGTCCGCGGCTTCATGCGCATAGAGGTCGTCGATGACGGCCTCGAGCTTCTCGTGGACGACCCGTCGCTTGACCTTCAGGGTGGGTGTGAGGAGCCCGTTCTCGACCGTGAACTCGTGCTCGAGCAGCGCGATCTTCTTCGGGCGCTCGTAGGAAGCGAAGTCGCCGAGCCTCGCGAAGAGCTCCGTCTCCACGTGCTTCACGACACGCGGATCGTGGATCAGCTCGTCGCGACTGGACCAGGCGATCCCCTGTCCCTTCGCCCAGCTTTCCAGGAGTCCGAACGACGGGACGACCAGTAGGGATGGATATCGCCTCTTGTCCCCCACCATCACGACCTGCTCGACGAGCGGGTGGGTCGAGAGCCTGTTCTCGACGGGCTGCGGGGCGACGTTCTTTCCGCCGGCTGTGACGATGATGTCCTTCTTTCGGTCGGTGATCGTCAGGTAGCCGTCTGCGTCGATGGTGCCGATGTCTCCCGTGGCGAACCATCCGTCCGAGTCGATCACCTCGGCCGTCAACTCCGGCTTCTTGTAGTACCCCTTCATGACCTGCGGACCCCGCACCAGGATCTCGCCGTCCGGCGCGATCCGGATCTCCGTCGAGGGAATCGGCTTACCCACGGTCCCGATGCGGAAGAACGCCTCGGTATTCACGTTCGTCACCGGGCTGGTCTCGGTCAGTCCGTACCCCTCGAGGATCGTGAGCCCAATGGAGTAGAAGAACCGGTTCAGGGCGGGCGCGAGGGGGCCTCCCCCGCTCACGAAGTACCTGAGCCTGCCACCGACCGCGTCCTTCACCTTCGAGAAGACCAGCTTGTCGGCGATGGCGTACTTCAGAGCCAGGAATCCTCGTGGCCGGTCTCCCGCCAAGCGTAGATCGGCCGCACGGTCCGCAACCCCGACCGCCCAATCGATCAACTTCTTCTTCAAGCCCCGCGCGTCCATGACCCCGTTGTAGATCTTCTCGTAGATCCGAGGCACCGAAACCACGACGGTGGGCTCGAGCTTTTTGAGGTCGACGATCAGAGTGTCGAGGGAGCGCGGGTAGCCGATCGTGCAGCCGGTCCAAAAGAAGAGATAGTCGACCATCCTCTGCAGAATGTGCGACAGCGGCAGGAAGCTGATCGTGTTGTCCTCGTTCCCGAGGGGTAGGATCATCCGTGATCCGCGCACGTTCGACGCAATGTTGTTGTGCGTCAGCATGACGCCCTTCGGCTGACCCGTCGTCCCCGACGTATAGAGGACAGTCGCCACGTCGTGCGGCTCCGCTTCCAATGCCTCGGTTCGGAACCAGGTGGTGTCGCCCCCTTCGCCGCGCTCGAGGAAATCACCCCAGGCTACCACATCGCGCACCGAAGCCGGATCGAAGGCGACGATGTCCACCCTGTGGGCGATGGCCTCCGTGGCTTCCACCACCTTCTCGGCCTGTGCCTGGCCTGAAACGAACACCAGCGTGGACCCGGAGTCCTCCAAGATGTACCGGAGCTGTGGCGCGGTCAGCGTCGGATAGATCGGGACGACGATGACGCCGGTGCATAGGCACCCGTAGTCCACGATCGCCCACTCGTACCGGTTCTCCGAGAGGATCGCGACACGGTCTCCGCGCACGAAGCCCATGTCCTTGAGCGCCAGGCCCACGCGCCGCACCTGAACGAGGGCTTCGGCGTAGGAGATGTCCACGACCCGATCGGCGCCCTCGAAGCGCTGGAACGCGGGTGCGTCTCCAAACCACTCGACCGCCTCGAAGAACAAGTCGGTGAGCGTCGACTCGGGAACCGGCGTGCGGTTGGCGTAGAAGTCGAGCGCGCTCACGAGGGGATGCTCAATCGCTCTCGATTCGGATGTCGATTTCCGTCTCCGGATCGAGCGTGTGAAGGACCGAGCAGTACTTGTCTCGAGAGAGCTCGATGGCACGCTCCAACTTGGGACGATCGTCCGCCGCGGGGCCCTTCAGGCGATAGATGAGGCGAATCGTCACGTACCGCCTGGGCACGCTCGACGCGCGCTCCCCGATCGCCTCGACCTCGAGGTCCTCGACGTGAACGCGACCCTTGCCCAGAATCATCAGCACGTCGATGGCCATGCACCCGGCGAGCGCCATCAGCAGCATCTCCATGGGCGACTGGCCGATCTCTCCGTCGCTGTCGATACCGACCTGGAAGCCACCGTCGGGCCCCCCTCTGAACGCGAGCCCGGAGCCCGTCCATTTGAGCCGGACCTGCTTGGTGTCAGAAGCTGACATCGGGCTCCGTCTGGTCCGCGGCGCGGCCGTGCTGCCCTTCGCGCATCTGGGACAAGGTCCGTCGCGCGTGGTCCACGTGGGCGTTGGCCTCGTCGTCTCGCGGAGCGTGCGAAAGGAATGCCTCCAAATGAGGAATCGCTTCCTCCGGGGCCTCGCCACGGAGCAGAATGAACGCGAGCCCATAGTGGGCGCCGGCGGAGCTCGGGTCTTTCTGCAGCACGTGTCGGTAGGTCTTCGCGGCCTCCTCGACCATGCCGATCCGCGTGTAGCAGATGGCGATCTGCTGCAGGACGATGGCGTCGCCCGGCGATTCCTTGAGGGCCAGCCGGAACGACGTCAGCGCTTCATGGAACTTGCCTGAAGCGAGCAGCTCGAGGCCCTCGCTGTAGTAGTCGATCCGCCTGACGTCCTCATTGCCCAGAATCTTGTTCCAAAAGGACATGCTTGGCCGGGCTCGAGGGCTGCGACGATCCCGGAAAGTAGACGAGCCACCGGGAGGGACGCAACGCTCAACGACGGGTCGCGACCACCGTGCCCGACTCGGACGCAAGGATGCTCAACCCGGCTTCTTCGAGCACCTCTTCCGCCAGATCGGAGGCACCGGTCACGATCACACGGGACATGGGTGCCACCACCCGTGCGCCCTCGAAGATCGTCGCGCGACCAGCCCGGCCGTCGACGATCGCGCCGCGCAGCGTCCCGGAGAAGAAGGGCAGGCCTGGCGCTGCGACCATGCGGGTCACCGAGCCCCGATCGGGCCACCCGCGCACGTCCGGATCGACCGCTACGACCTGAAGATCCTCCACCGCCCGCTCGATGGCGCCCGCGAAACGGGCTGGCCGACCGACGGTGACTACGGTCCCCGGGCCTCGTGGAATCCCGAGCAACGCGACCAAGCGCTCGGCATTGTGCTCGTCCTCGTCATCGGCGTCGGGATCCCCGTCCGGAGGGTCGATCCCGGCCAGCCCTGCCCCGAGGGGGCCGCGCGGCGGCGCCCGGAGGTCGACGAATCCCCCGTCGACCGAGAACGCGTCACGACAGTTCGGGCACCCCAAGGTCCCGCGCCGGACGCGTCGATCGACCATCTGGTCGGTCAGGAGAATCAGGCCGAACGTGGGTCCACAGCGGGGGCAGGTGAGCCTGTCGGTGAGAAGAAGATGCACGTCATCCCCGCTCGACCTGCAGCACCGGTACGATCACCCCTTCTGGCCTGGTCACCGCAAAGAGCACGGCATCGGCGACGTCTTCGGGACGGAGCATGTCGGTCCGACTCGGCAGCTCCGGATTCTGTTCGGGATCGAGCGGGTCCCATAGTTCGGTGTCGGTAGCCGCCGGCTCCACGAGCGTGGCACGCACCCCCGTGCCACGGAGCTCCTCGACCAACACCTCGTGGAGTCCCCTGAGCCCGTACTTGGACGCCGAGTACGCGGCGTTGCCCGGGAAGGCCTTCCGGCCCGCGACCGACCCGATGCTCACGACCGTGCCGCTTCCACGCTCCAGCATGCCTGGGAGGACGGCTCGGATCACGAGGAAGGGAGCGCGAAGATTCACGTGGAGCTGCGCGTCGAATCCGTTCACCGTCTCGGTGGCGCACGATTCGATCCCGAAGACTCCGGCCGAGTTGACCACGATGTCGGGTACACCGCCGGAGCGATCGGCGATCTCGTCGAGCGCGAGCCACGTCGCGGCATCGTCCCGCAGGTCACACGCCACCGGCTCGACCCCGGCTTCAGCCGCGAGCTCATCGAGGGCACCTTTCGAGCGAGCGAGCGCCCAAACCCGCGCGCCCTCGGCCGCGAGTCGGGTAGCCACGACCCGGCCGATCCCCCGGCTGGCTCCGGTGACGACCGCCGTCTTGCCGACGAGTCTGGCCCCCTCGCTCACGAGCGCGGGGGATGCGTGATGATCACGAATCTCATTGACTCGTCCCTGGTGTGTCCTCGAGGATGCTCACCCGCCGGTGTACACGACCGAATTGTTCGGCGTCTCGCGGAGGTGTACCCGAGCCAGTCGAACCGCGTCCGGCAGGGCAGCCGCGAGCCGCTCCCAGATCGCTACCGCCACATTCTCGGTGGAAGGGATGATTCCCTCCAGCCAGGACACCTCGAGGTTGAGATTGCAGTGATCGAGATCGTCCACGACCTGCTCCGCCATCGCCCGTTTCAGCGCCTTGAGGTCCATCACGAACCCCGTCTCTGGATCGACGGGCCCCTCGACGGTGACGTCCAGGGTATAGTTGTGCCCGTGCCAGTTCGGGTTCGAGCAGTCGCCGAACACGGCGCGATTGCGCTCTTCGGACCAGTCGTCTCGATGAAGCCGGTGCGCGGCACAGAAGTGTGCTCGGCGCGTGACTTGGACCAGGGGCATGGGCCTACCGTCCTGAAAGGTGCGTGGAAGCTCGGCTACCCTGGGGCCGCGGGGGCGATCCACCCGGCGACGGGGTAGAACGCCGACCACGCCCCCCGAGAAAAACAGTCGAGGGCCGACACCGCGCACGAATCCTCGTGACGGCACCGGCCCTCGAACACATACCGAAGGGGCTTTATTGAAGCCCGGGATAACATCTCTGGTGACCTCCCCAAGAGTTACCGCTTTCCCTAATGCCAGGGCCTAGCGTCATTCTCGGGAGTCAGTCCCGGCTTCCATTTGTTGGCTCAATAAACGAGCCCTCCGATGTGTGGGACCGAATATAAGCACTCGTCGGTATGAGGACCAGGAATCGCTGGTTTGACATCGATCGCCACGCTGGACTACGCTGAAGGCCATGTTCCACTCCAAACGCGACCCGATCCGACTCGGTACCTCGGCGGTGATTGCGCTGCTCATGCTCACGCTGAGCGTCGCGGTTCCCGTGATCGAGCAGGGTGCGCTCTTCGACCGTCCGGTCGTGGAGGCGGAGCACGAGCCGGGTGACTGCCCGTCGGGCCACGATCACACGGTCTGCACCCAAGTCGGGGCTAACCTCGCATTCGAGGGACACCTCGTCGAGCGCCCCATGGAAGGGCCCGTTTTGGCGGTCGCCGCGTTCACCGACGAGCGGGCTACTCCTGCTCGGGGCTGGGACCGTTCGAACAGGAGCAGGGCACCACCCCTGGGCTGACGTGAAGCTCGCGGCGTACGCGCCGCACGCGCGACGGCCGGTCGCGCCCGTCAATACAGGAATCCCAGCCAGGTGCTCCAAACATGAAGTTCGCGTTCCCTTCTCGTGGAATCGGCGCCGTGTCCGCGGTGCTCGTGATCTCGGCGGTCAACCCCGCGCCGGGGCTCGCTCAGGAACCGATCGATTCGCTCCGCCTAGAAGTCCAGCGTCTCGCTGCGCTCGTCGACAGCCTGAGCAGTGAGGTCGAGCGCCTTCGCTCCCAGGGGCTGGACGAAGAGGCGGACGATGCCCTCGCCCGCCTCCGCGACGCGGCGGCCTCCGCGGCAGCCGCAGGGGGCGGCACCGACCCGGAGGCCCCGGCGGAGAATCCGCAGTTCGTCGGGCGGCAGCGTTCCCTTCAGCAGCTGAACCCGGAGATCAGCCTCAACGCGGACGTCTTTGCGCACGTGAATCCTGACGACGCCGACGCCGACAACTTCTTCCCTCGGGAGTTCGAGCTTTCGCTCCAGTCGGCGCTCGACCCGTTCTCGCGAGCGGCACTCTTCATCTCCCGCCACGGTGAGGGCCCCGAGGTCGTGCCCTTCGGCGGTGAGTTGGGACACGGACATGGTGGCGAAGAGGGTCCCGAGGGGGAGGAGGAGCCGCACGGTGGCGGAGGCTTCGAAGTCGAGGAGGGGTACGTCGAGTGGGTGAGCCTTCCGGGTGGGCTCGGCCTCAAGCTCGGGAAGTTCTTCCAGCGGATGACGACGCTGAATCGGTGGCACGCCCACGCGCTCCCGTTCCAGAGCCGTTCCCTCCCCCACCTCGCCTTCATGGGCGAGGAGTCTCTCTCGCAGACGGGTGCCTCGGTGACGTGGCTCGCGCCGTTCGGCGGCGGAGCCTCGGGGACCTACGAAGCGACGGTCGAGGTCACCCGTAGCGAAAACGAGAGCCTGTTCGGCGAGTCGACCCGTCCGAGCGTGCTCGGACACATCAACGCGTTCTGGCAGCTGAGTCCGTCCATCGACGTCGAAGTCGGCGGCGCCTGGCTCAACGGGAGCTTCGAAGCCCCCGACGCCTTCTTCGACCGGAACGTGTACAGCGTGGAGGCAGCGTTCAACTGGATTCCGCCGTCGCGATCGAGACGGACGGGTCTGACCGTTCGCGGAGGCTACATGGTGCTGAGCGGACTCGAGGCGGACGACCCCGCGCTGGCCGGATCCGGTAGTGTCGGGGGTCTCTGGACCATGGCCGAGCTTCGGCTTTCGAACAATTGGCTCGTCGGCGCGCGCTTCGACCGCGTCGAAAGCCCGATCGAGCCGGACGTGAGCCAATGGCTCTTCTCTCCGACGATCACATGGTGGCAGAGCGAGTTCGTCCGATTGCGCGCCGAGTACGACGTCCTGAGCGCGTTCGAGGCCGAGCCGAGCACGGGAATGTTCGTTCTCCAGGCAACGTTCGCGATGGGTCCGCACCGACACGCCACCTACTAATACGACCTACCGAGGAACGACCGATGAATGCCCTACTCACACTCTCGATCTCACTGCTGGCAATGGGGCTGGGGAACCCCGGGACCCACGCCCCGATCGCGCACCACGGGCCGACCGCCGAGCTCAGCTCGTGGGACCCTGACAGACAGGCCACCGCGCCGGTGAGGGTCGTCACAACGTTGCCCGTCTACGCCGCCATCGCTCACGCCATCGGTGGGGACGAGGTCGAGGTGGTCTCGATCGCCGCGCCGAGTGAGGACTCCCACTTCGTGCGCCCGAAGCCGAGCTATGCGCTCGAGCTCAGACGGGCCGACCTGTTCGTGACGACCGGGCTGGATCTCGAGCTCTGGGTCCCAGCGCTCCTCGACAAGGCGGGCAACGCGGACGTCCTCGAGGGACGCCCAGGGTACGTCTCCGCACACACGGGCATCCGGCTTCTCGACATTCCGGCCGCAGCCGACCGGAGTCAGGGCGACGTCCACATCTATGGCAATCCGCACCTGCACACGGACCCGCTCCGCGCGCTGCAGGTGGCGCGCAGCATCACCACGGGACTCAAGCGCGTCGCGCCCGACCGAACCGCCCACTTCGACGCCGGGCTGGCACGGTATCAGGCCGAGACATACGAACGGGTGTTCGGCTCCCGGCTGGTCGAGTTGCTGGAAGGCCCCACGCTCGAGCGGCTCGCGATGAACGGCTCTCTCTTCGACTTCCTGGAGACGAACGAGTTCGAGGGTCGGCCTCTGATCGACAACCTCGGCGGGTGGCTGCAACAGGGCCGCGTGCTTCGCGGTGAGAGAATCATCTGCTACCACATGAACTGGTCGTACTTCGAGGAGCGCTTCGGCCTCGACTGCGCAGAGTACGTCGAGACGAAGCCGGGGATCTCGCCTACGCCCAGACACGTCGCTCGGCTCATCGACCTCATGCGCAGCGAGGGCCTGTCGGTCGTGCTTGCCGCCAGCTATTTCGATCCGGGGAGAGTGGAGAACGTCGCCAGACGGGGGGACGCACAGGCCGTGATCGTGCCCATGCAGACAGGCGCCCGCCCGGGCCTCGACAGTTATTTCGATCTGGTCGACCTATGGGTGACTGAGCTCGTGGCGGCGATTCGCTGATGCTGGAGCTGATCCTGCCGCCCTTTGCGGCGGCGATGATCATCCTCTTTACGCACGCGTACTTCGGGCTCCACGTCATCGAGCGCGAAGTCATCTTCGTGGACCTCGCGCTCGCCCAGATCGCCGCGCTCGGCAGCACGGTCGCCTTCATGCTGGGGGCGGCACACGGCTCTACCGAGGGGTTCGTCTTCTCCTTCGTCTTCACGCTCGTGGGGGCGGCGATCTTCTCGGTCACGCGCATGGAGGACTCTCCAGTCCCCCAGGAAGCGCTGATCGGAATCACCTTCGTCGTCGCGTCGGCGGCGGTGATCCTCTTGTCGAGCTTTTCGGCGGAAGGGACCGAGCATCTACGCGAGACGCTGACGGGCCAACTCATTTGGGTAACCTGGCCTACCGTGGGGAAAGTGGCGCTCTCATATGGAGCCATCGGCCTCTTCCACTACGTCATGCGGCGGACGATGCTCGCCATCTCGTTCGCGCCGGAGCGGGTCCACAGAATCCGAACGTGGGATTTCGTCTTCTACGCGACCTTCGGCGTGGCGATCACGTCCTCCGTCCATATCGCCGGCGTCCTGATGGTCTTCAGCGTTTTGGTGATACCGGCCGTCATCGCCTTCTTCTATACGCGTCGATTCAGGAGCGCGCTACTCGTGGCGTGGGCCTCGGGCACGGTCGCCGTAGTCACCGGCCTGGCCATCTCCTTTACGTTCGACGTCACCACGGGCCCGGTGCTCGTGGTTTGTTTCGGAGCGGTCCTCCTCGTGGCGCTCGCGTTCCGGCGCCGCTACGGCGTCAAGGTCACGGACCCCGATGACCGGGGGTTGATCGTGGATATGTTCGCGGTCGGCCCGCCCTGATCAGCGGTCTCGCATCCGCCTGAGGATGCCGAGATTGCGCAGGTCCTCGACGACGTCGTCGTCACCCTTCGGCGTCTCGAGCACTTTGGGTACCGAACGGAGCCGATCGTCGTTGACGATCCGTCGAAACGGCTCGAGTCCGAGCGTTCCCATTCCGATCCCCTCATGACGGTCCTTTCGAGAATCGAACGGGTGCTTCGAGTCGTTTAGATGGAGCAACCCGAGCCGGTCGAACCCCAGCGTCCGATCGAACGCCTCCCAGACGCCCTCGTAATCGTCGACCAGGTGATATCCGGCACTGAACGCGTGGCAGGTATCGATGCAAACGCCCACTCGGTCGCGGACCTCCTCATCGATCCGGTCGATGATCGTGCGGAGGTTCTCGAACGTCGCGCCCACCGTGGTCCCGGTCCCAGCCGTAAGCTCCAAGAGGACGCGGGTCTGCCCTTCCACGGCCCGGAGTGACTCCGTCACCCCGAGCGCATTCCGCTCGAGGCCAGCGTCGAGATCCCCATCGGTGGCATTGCCGGGGTGCGTGACGAGGAAATCCAATCCGAGGGCGGCGCATCGAACGAGCTCGGCTTGAAAGGAGCGCTGAGACATCCGCCAGAGCTTCCGATCGGGGCTCGACAGGTTGATCAGGTACGAGTCGTGCGCACCGGCAACCAGGATCCCCAGATCGTCACACGCCTCCCGAAAAGCCGAAGAGGTCTCGGCGTCGATCTTCGGCTCCGCCCATCGGCTCGGCTGCTTCGTGAAGAGCTGGAGCACGACCGAATCGATGTCGCGGGCGCGCCGCGGAGCGTGCTGGACACCGCCCGCCGAGGAGACGTGCGCTCCCAACTCGTCCGTGTTCTCCGACATCGCGAGAAGCTGGGCAAAGTTTGCCAAGAGCGGAAGCGATGTCGCGGATTCGTGAGCCCTCGGGCTACAGACGCCTCGCGACCGTCGAAATCATAAAACACTGCAGCACATACACTTCGAGAGTCTGTGCGATTTGTGCGGTCTGTTTCTGGCCCACGGCACGGCTCTTCCACTTCACTCGCGGTGAGGCGCCACCCCCCTGGAGAGTGGCAAACGAAAACGAGCGGGAGGCCACCGATGCGTGTAGCGGCAGACGGATACATCGACTTGAGTGACGGGCGACGCGTACGGACGCCGGGGTATCACGACCACGGAGTCGAGCCGGTTCCCGAGGCGGAGGCGATCGCGTTCTTGCTTTCGCACACGTTCCGCGGGCACCGACGCATCGTGCGGCCGCTGTCGCTTCAAGAGCGTAAGAGAATCCGACTCGCCCTCTGGGCGGACTCGGTTTCCGAGCGCATGACGCTCGTGGATCGGGTGTGGCGCTCCATGACCGAGCGAGTAGACTTGGTGCACGCGTCGAGCGAGCCCCAGCTCTTACAGGTGGTGAGATACGGCGATTGGGCATATCCTCTCTATGCAGACGGGGACAGCTGCAGGGTGATTCCGCACGGCGGCATGCCGCTTGCAGATGTTCCGCAGGAGTTGATCTTCGATCTGCAGATGGAGCGAAGGTCCGCGTAAAAGTCTTCGTGCCGGTTCGTTTCGACTTCGGTCGTGCGGCCGGCACAAAGCCCCACGCCAGCACGGGTGGGCAACACGCCCTGGGGGGGCGTGCCAAGAGTGGCGGTAGGTGCTTGCACCTACCGTCACTCGATTTTTTCCCCCCGGCCCGCTGCCGCCGCGTTGTGCCCGGCCGGTGTCGACCGCGCCTAACCCTCCGGGAGGCCGGGCTCGGTCATCGCGCGGACGTTGAGCGCTTCGTCGATCTGGTCGTCGGGGAGCAGCCTCTTCTCCCTGACCACCTCTCGCACGCTCAAACCCCGCTTCGCGGACTCCTTCGCCACGACGGCGGCCTTGTCGTAGCCGATGTACGGATTCAGCGCGGTCGCGATCGACGGGTTCTTCTCTAGCAGCTCCGTCGCGCGCTCGACGTTCGCCTCGATGCCTACGACACAGCGATCCGTGAACGCACGGGCGACGTTGGCGAGCAGCGTGATGGATTCGAGGAGCGCCTGCGCGAGCACGGGCATCATGACGTTCAGCTCGAAATTCCCGCGGCTTCCCGCAACCGTGATCGTGGTGTGATTCCCCATCACGCGCGCGCAGACCATCATCATCGCCTCGGACATGACCGGGTTGACCTTGCCGGGCATGATCGAGGAGCCGGGCTGGATTGCCGGCAGACTCACTTCGTAGAGTCCGGAGGTGGGCCCGGACCCCAACCACCGGATGTCGTCGGCGATCTTCATGAAGCTCGTCGCCACGGTGTTGAGCGCCCCTGAGACGTTCACCGCGGCGTCCTTGGCGCCCTGCGCTTCGAAGTGGTCGCCCGCTTCCGAAAAGGGAATGTCGGTAGCTGCCGAGAGCCGTTCGATGGTCTTGGCAGCGAAGGCGGGATCCGTGTTGATACCCGTGCCGGTCGCGGTTCCACCGAGCGCCAGCTCCTGAAGCTCGACGGCCGCGGCCTGAACGCGCTCGATGCCCTTGGCCACCTGGGTGGCATAGCCACCGAACTCCTGACCCAACCGAACGGGCGTCGCGTCCATGAGGTGGGTTCGCCCCGACTTGAGCACGTCGTCGAAGGCTTCGGCCTTCTCCGCGAGCGCAGCCCGCATGTGCTCGAGCGCCGGCAGCAACTCTTCCTGGATCGCGATTCGGGAGGCGACGTGGATTGCCGTCGGGATCACGTCGTTCGACGACTGCCCGAAATTGACGTGGTCGTTGGGGTGGACCTCACCCACGTTGATGAGAAGCTGGCTCGCCCGGTGGGCGATGACCTCGTTGGTGTTCATGTTCGTCGACGTGCCCGACCCCGTCTGGTAGATGTCGACGACGAACTGCTCGTCCCACCGTCCCCCCGCGACTTCGCCGGCGGCAGCGGAGATCGCCTCCACGATCGCTTCGTCGAGATAACCGAGCTCTGCATTGGTCTCGGCGGCAGCCTTCTTGATGAGTCCGAGCGCGCGGATGAAGCGGCGATCGAAGCCCTGCCCGCTGATCGGGAAGTTCTCCTTCGCGCGCTGTGTTTGTGCCCCGTACAGGGCACTCTCCGGCACCTTCATCTCGCCGAGCGAGTCCTTCTCGATTCTGAATCCGTCAGACATGGAGACGTGTCTCCTCAGGGGTCGACTGTTCGATCGCGAGCGTCCTGGCGCTCGAAATCTAGTGGCGCGACGAGCGGGCCTCAGCCTCGCTTCGGTTGCGATGGGCGCATCTCGATTCGGCTGACGTGCGCCTCCTTCGGATACTCCAGCAACTGCATGACCGCGAGCGCGCAATCATCTGCCTCCAGCTTCCAACCCCGATCGGGAGACGGGTCGTTGTCGTTGAACGGAGTGTTGACGCTGCCGGGCATGATGATCGAAACGCGCACGTCGTCGTAGCGCACGTCGAGCATCATCGCCTCCGTCATACCGAGGAGCCCGAATTTGCTCGCGTTGTACCCCGTACCTCGAGCGAACGTATTCCGACTCGCCAGTGATCCGACGTTGATGATGTACCCGTCGCCGGTAGCGCTCAGATGCGGTAGCGCGGCCTTCGAAAGATAGAACACGCCCCCGAGGTTCACGTCGACCTGCAGGCGCCACTCCTCCACGCTCATCTCAGAGATTGGCTTGAAGATCCCGAGCCCGGCGTTGTTTACGAGGACGTCCAGTCGACCGAAGCGCTCGATGGTCTCGTCGACGACCCTCTGGCAAGACGCCGGATCGGACACGTCCGCGGCAATTCCCAGTGCGTGCTGGCCGAGGTGCTCGGCGACGCTCTCCACGTCCGACTCGGTCCGAGACGTGACGACGACGTTCGCGCCCTCGTTCACGAGCCGTTCCGCAATCGCACGCCCGATGCCCTTGGTGCTTCCGGTTACGATAGCCACTTTGCCTGTGAGATTCGGCATGTCGTTTCTGATCGTCCCTATGTCGTATTGAAGGGGGCGGGTACCTCCTGAAGAGTCTGGCCATGACCGACGAGAAAAGCCACTGGGAGGACTCGACTCCGGTCGCGCTGGTCACCGGCGGCGCGGTGCGGATCGGCCGAGCAGTCGCGCTCGCGTTGGCCGAAGCCGGCTACGACCTGGTGGTAGGTTACCGCTCCTCCGCCCAGGAGGCCCGGGAGACGAAGCGTTCCATAGAAGAGCTCGGGCGGTCGTGCGTATTGGTGAAGGCGGACCTCTCTGACGCCGCGGCGGTCGATGCGCTCGTCGATGCGGCTCGACAGCGTTTCGGTCGCCTCGACGTCGTCGTGAACTCGGCGTCGTCGTTCCGATCGGTCCCACTCACGGAGGTGGACGCGGACGAGTGGGACGCCGTCATGGCGGTCAACGTCCGAGCCCCGCACCTGGTCGTACGTGCCGCCGCCGACCTCCTGCGCGACTCGGCTGGATCGGTCGTCAACATGGTCGACCTGTCGGCCTTTCAGGCGTGGACGCAGTACCCCCACCACGCGGTTTCGAAGGCGGCGCTGGCGCACCTGACGCGCGTCCAAGCGCGCGCGCTCGCACCCCGTGTCCGGGTGAACGCGATCGCGCCCGGGGCTGTCTTGGCCCCGGACGGTTGGCCCGCCGAGCAGTGGGAGAAGGTCGCGCGGCGGGCCGTCCTTCGGCGGACCGGAAGCCCGGACGATGTCGTGAACGCGCTTCTCTACTTGATCCGCGCCGAATTCGTGACCGGCCACGTGCTTCCGGTCGACGGCGGCCGGCTCCTGGGACCGACGGGACCGATCACCGACGAGTAACGCGATCGGTCCGGGCACAATCCGCCCCCCGACCCTCGATCGCCCCCCCCTGTGCGGCTCAGCCAGCGACCGTGGCGCCCCCGAAAGACGCCTCGTGCTCGGCGCCCCCATGTGCCAACCAGCGCTCTGCCTCGAGCGCGGCCATGCATCCTGTCCCGGCGGCCGTGACCGCCTGGCGGTAGTAATCGTCCATGACGTCGCCCGCGGCGAAGATTCCTGGAACCGACGTCTGGGTCCTCCACGGAATCGGCGTCGCGACGTAGCCATTCGGCTTCAATGTGACCACGCCCTCGAGGAAGCCTGTGTTGGGCTCGTGCCCGATGGCGACGAACAGACCGCCGACCTCGAGGTCCCGCTCCTCGCCCGTCACGGTGTCCTTGAGGCGAAGGCCCGTGATGACGTCGTCGCCGTGGACCTCGGTGACGACCGTGTTCCAGGCGAAGCGGATCTTGTCGTTCGCCTTCGCGCGCTCGGCCATGATCGCCGAGGCGCGGAGCTCGTCGCGGCGATGAATCACGACGACCTCCTTCGCGAATTTCGTCAGGTACAGCGCGTCTTCCATCGCGGTGTCTCCACCACCGACCACAGCGAGAACCTGATCACGGAAGTGCGGCAGCGCACCGTCACACACCGCGCACGCGCTCACACCACCCCCGGACTGAGCCAGACGCTGTTCATTGGGCAGGTCGAGCCATTTGGCGTTGGCTCCGGTCGCCAAGATCACCGTTTCCGCGAACACCTCGGAGCCACTGGTCGTCACGAGCCGAAACGGACGCCGACTCGCGTCGATCTCGACCACGTCTTCGGTGAGGACGCGCGTGTCGAAGCGTAGCGCTTGCTCTTTCATGGCCATCATCAGGGCCTGTCCGTCCACCCCGTCCTTGAAGCCCGGGTAGTTCTCGACCTCGGTCGTGAACATGAGCTGGCCACCCGGAATCATGGTGCGGCTGATCGAGCCTTCGATCACGAACGGATCGAGCTCGGCACGCGCCGCATAGATGGCGGCAGTCCATCCGGCCGGGCCGGACCCGATGATGACGACCTGCTCGTGTTGACGGGCGCCGTTCTCACTCATGGTTCCCTCACTCCTCGAAGAGACGCCGCCGCGTCATGCGGAGGCCTCAGCTGTCCTTGAAAACCTTCATGTTCGTCGAGTGGCCCGGATTGACCCGCGCGCTTGGGTCGACGAAGTGCACCGCATTGTTCACGGCGATCGCCGCCTCGGAAAAACCGGTGGCGATGAGGTCGAGCTTGCCTTCGTAGTCGACCACGTCACCCGCCGCGTAGATCCCAGGGATGCCTGTACCCATGAGGGGATCGACCTTGATGCGGTTCTTCTCGACCTCGACCCCCCACTGCTTGATCGGCCCGAGGTCGGGTTTGAAGCCGAGGCAGGAGAGCACCTCGTCGCACTCGAGCGTCGTCTCCTCGTCGGTCCGATTGTCGAAGATCGTGACCGCCTCGACCCGAACCTTCCCGTGGATCTCCCGGACTTCGTAGAAAACCCGTAGATCGATCTCTCCGTTCCGAGCCGCTTCTTCGACCTGGGCCACGGACGCCTCGTGAGCGCGCCATCCGTCGCGGCGATGGACCAGCGTAAGCGCCTTGGCCACGTCCTTGAGCATCAACACGAAGTCCATCGCGGTGTCTCCACCCCCGACGATGACGACTCGCTTGTCGCGAAACTTCTCCGGGTCCTGGACCGCATACTCGACACCCGCGTGCATGAAGGTCTCGTACCCCGGGCAACGGAGCGGCATCGGCTCGAACGCGCCCTTCCCGCCCGCGATGATGACGGTGCGAGTCGTGTACGTCCCCTTGGCGCAGATCAACTCGAAGTGATCCTCACGCCGAACGAGGTCACGAACCTGCTCGTCGAGGACGACCTCGGGGTCGAACTGGCCCGCCTGCTTCACGAGGTTCTTCACGAGATCCTTCGCGAGGACCTTCGGGAATCCGCCGACGTCGAAGATGTATTTCTCGGGGTAGAGCGCCGTGAGCTGACCCCCCAAATCGGGTAGGGAGTCGACGATGCGACACGACGTGCCACGCATGCCCGCGTAGAACGCTGCGAACAAGCCCGTCGGTCCTCCGCCGATGATCGTGATGTCCCGGATGTCTTCAGTCATGAGGGCCACAAGTCTAACGGCTCCGGGAGCCTCATCAACGCCCTCAATCTCCGATCAGGAGGCCGAAAACGGTCGACGGGCGCTCCGCGCGAACTCACCCGGTCGGATGGTCGGGATCACGACGCCCGGCAACACTCTCACCCATCGCGTGGAGGCCCTTCGACCGGGTAAGTCGAGGCATCAGAAGATCGACAGTCGGACGTAGCGCCTCGGGTTGTCCCTCAGGTCCTGGAGGAGCAGGTCCAGACTCAAGAGGACGGATTCGGCCCGCACCGCGAATGTAGAGTCCGCGAGGAGTCGACCCAGAGATCCCTCGCCACTCTCCACTGTGGCCGCGATCCGGTCGATCCGCGTCAGCGCCGAGTCGGCACGCTCGAGCGTCGCGAGGACACCCTGTTCCTCCTCGGACAGGTCCTCAGTCAGCTTCCGCAGACCGGCCGCAGCAGCACGCATGTCGATGAGCAGAGAGTCCGCCTGCGCATCGGTGAGCACCTCGTCGATCCGCTCGAAAGACCTGCGAGCCGCACTTGCCGCGAGCACCACCTCTGTCAGCGCGCTGTCGGCGTTCGCCGTGATGCGCGCCGCCGCCTCGCCCTGCTGCCGGACGAGTGTCTGCACCTCCCTCGTGATGTCCTCGATGTTGGCGATGGCGGTCGCGAGGTTGTCGGCGGTCTCCTGATTGAAGGCCAACTCCAAACGGTTCGTGAGGTCCGCGAGGTTGTCGGAAATCTGCTCGGCCGACGCTGTCAGACGAGTGATCTCGGGCAGCGCATAACCGCCCAGCACGTTCGGTCCCACGCCCTCGGGCACATCATGGAAGTCGTAACGCGGAAACGACTCTCTGCTCACGACTTCGGCCTGCCAATCGCCGAACAAGGACTCGGGGCCCAGGACCACGCCCGCGTCGTCGGGTAGCTCGACTTCCTCACGCAACTGCAACGTCACGCGAACGACCTGCCCGCCGGGTTCGACGGAGATGAGCGCAACCTGGCCGATGCGGACGCCCCGGTAGGTCACGACATTACCCTCCGAAAGCTGACCGACCCGCTCCAGGAGGACGTCGACGGGCACGGTCGGTCGGCCGAAGCTCGACCGTTGGAGCCAAAGCGTTCCCACGACTCCGACGATGATCGTGAAGAGGATCGCCCCCCCGACCATGAGCTCGTTTCGCGCCCTCACGTCGCACTCTCCAACAATTCGGGTCTTCCCTCGATGAAGCCTTTCACGATCGGATCATCCGTCTGCTGGATCTGTTCGGGCGTGCCTTCCCACCGATTCTGACCTTCGTAGAGCATCGCCATGCGGTCCGAAATCCGAAAGGCGCTGTCCATGTCGTGCGTGATGACGACGCCGGTCACGCCGAGGTCGTCCGACATGCGCACGATCAGTTCGTCGATCACGGACTTCGTGACCGGGTCCAGGCCCGTCGTGGGCTCGTCGTACAAGATGTACTTCGGGCTTGTGGCGATGGCCCGCGCGAAGCCGACGCGCTTTCTCTGACCGCCGGACAGCTCCGACGGGAGGCGAGCGCCGTACCCCACGAGGTCGACGAGCTCGAGACACGTTTCGACTCGGGCCCTGACCTCCTCGTCGGACATGGTGTCCAGCCGTGCCAGCCCCATCCCCACGTTCTCGGCGATCGTCATCGAGTCGAAGAGCGCGGCGAACTGAAACACGAAGCCGATGTTTCTGCGAACTCTGTAGATCGAGGCCTGATCGAGTCGCGAGATGTTCTCCCCGTCGACCCAGACCTCGCCTTGGTCGGGCGTGAGCAAACCCACGAGGTGCTTCAGTAGGACGGACTTGCCCGTCCCGGAGCCCCCGATGATCGCCATCGTCTCGCCCTCTGGGATGTTCAGCGAAAAGCCGCGCAACACCTCATTGGCACCGAACGCCTTATGGACATTCACGAGCTCGATGCTCATTGGAGAAGCGTCGCAGCCCAGAAGGCGTCCAACACGAGGATGATCATGCTCGAGATCACCACGGCTCGGGTCGTCGAAATGCCCACACCCTCTGCCCCACCGGTGGTGTGAAAGCCGAATGAGCATCCGACCGAGGTCACCGTCAAGCCGAAGCTGGCGGACTTGATGAGCGAGAACTGCACGTCCCACGGCTCGAAGAAGAGCCTCAGGCCCTTCACGAACTCGGGCGACGACATGTCGAGCAGCGCCAACGACGTCCCCCAGCCCGCGAGGATGCCGATCGCGTTCGCGAGGAGCACGACCACGGGGAACATCAGGGTTCCGGCGAGGACACGCGGGACCACCAGGTACGCCACCGGATCGTACGCCAGCGTCTCGAGCGCGTCGATCTGCTCGGTAACTCGCATCGTCCCGATCTGGGCTGCGATGTTGGCGCCTACTCGGCCGGAGAGGGCCAGCCCGGTCAAGACGGGGCCCAGCTCCAGGATCATCGTCTTGCCGACCAGGGTGCCTACGAAGTAGAGGGGCACCGCCCCCGTGAACGTATAGGACGCCTGAAGTGCGAGAACGACGCCGGTGAAGCTCGCGATGAACAGGGCGATGGGAATGGATTCCACGCCGATCCTGACCATCTGACCGACCAGGTGCGGTCCCCAGAGCTCGAACTTGCGCAGCGCCCGAAGGGCATCGAGCCCCAGGTATCCGGCCTCCCCCACGGCCTCGACGGATCGTAGCGCGCCGCGTCCGACGGCACGCACCGGAGCCAAAGTTCTGTGCATCTTCGAATGTACAACATTGCCGCAGGCGTCGAGGAGCCGCTGGGCGGCTCGACTACTCCTCGACGAGCTCTTCGCTCTCGAGTGTAAACTCGACCTCTTCGGTGCGACCGTTTTCGCCAGGCACCTCGTAGGCGATCCGCACCCTCTTGACCGCGCACCGAGGATCCGTGAGCGCGACTTCGAAGTCGACCGCCTGATCTAGCGACACGATGCGGGTCCGAACCCGCTCGCCCGGCTCCGCCTCGGGGCCGTCGGGGTTTCGGAACAATGTCTTGGTCGACTGCCGGCCCGTTTCGAGCTGCCGCGTCACCTTGACGAGCTTCAGCCAGTCGGGTTGGTAGCTCACCCCGTACTCGAAGCCCCGTTGGTCGGCGCCTGAACCCTCACGATTGTGTCGAGCCACTCGGGACTCCCTGTGGAGGCGACCACGGGTTTGCACTGACCCGTGTCGGATGGATTCGGAGATCTGGAAAAACCCTATGTAAACGAATGTTTTTCTGGGTCCACTATTTGTCAAGAATTTAATGTCGTGAGAACCTTCGAACGTCCCTCTATGGAGGCACGTTCACTCGTTCGCAGAAGGACGGCTTTGGGAAATTACAGTTGGATCGGGACGGGCACGAGCGTGAGAAAAAACGTCGCGATTAGCAACCAGCCGAGGACGCTTCGCACACGACCGATGTCCGGCGCGGGTTGGATCACCGGCGGATGCGCCACCCGGCCACGATGAATCACGTACACGAGGGCCGCCCAAGCCCACCAGCCCCACCAGAGAAAGCCCATGGGCACGAGCATGAGGAGGAAGAGCCGGGCCGTGACCACCTGACCTCGCTGGCCCATCGCGTAGAGCACGTGACCCCCGTCGAGCTGCCCGAGCGGCAGCAGGTTCAACGCGGTCACGAACAGCCCCAGCCAGCCGGCCAAAGCCAAAGGATCGAGCAGCACGAGCGTCTCACCCACGGCGGCCGGACCGAAAAGGCTCGCGAGCAGGTGCGTGACGAGGCCGTTTCCGAGCCAAATCGGCTCGCCCGCGAAGCGGATCACGAACGGGGTAGCCAGGCTGGCCGGACCCACGGTCGTCTGGGAGCGCATCAATCCGACCGCGAGAAGCGGGATCGACACGAGGAATGATGCGATGGGCCCCGACGCCCCGATGTCGAAGAGGGTCCTCCGCTGAACCGTGGGGCCCTTCAGGCGAATGAACGCGCCGAGACTTCCGATGACCGAAAAGTAGGGGGGAAACGGAATGAAGTACGGAAGGGACGCACGCACGCCATGCACACGAGCCGCCCACACGTGGCTCATCTCGTGCGCGAGCAGGACGCCGAGAAACGGAAAGGCGAACGAAGCCCCGACCCAGAGTCGGCCGAAGTCGAGGCGCGACGGGTAGGGGAACACCACCTCCCCGAACTCGAGCAGCCGTGTGCCGAACGGATCGACCCCCGCCATGAGCGCGCCGGACCCCAACGTCGTCATGAGCGTTGCCAGAAGCAGGACGACGTGCAGCGCGAGCCTCGCAGGCGGCGCACTCTTGATCTGGTAGACGAGCACGACGTCGACGCCGCGTGCGTCCGCGCTCAAATGCGCCTGGGCGGGCCATGCCTCCAGAGCGGCGCGGACTTCGGGCGAGTCGACTGCGAGGCCATCTCGCAGCCGTCCGCGCAGCACGGTGTCACCCGGCAGCGTGGTCAACTCGTACGCCGAGAGAAGGGGCAGCCAGAGCCCCGGATCAGGGTTGACCGGCTCTGTAGCCGCCATTACTATCGCCTCGATCGTCAAGCGATCGTTTCAACGTTGAAGGTCCGGCCCGTTCCTGTCGAGGAATGCGAGTCGCCGGCCCTTTCGGTCACCGCACGGCCCCGAACGGGTCGTTCCTCGTTACGAGCCCTCTTAGCGCTCGACCCGGCCCATCCAGCCGCCGCACGGAGTCCCCGTGGACATCGCCGAGCTGAAAAGCAAGAACATCGGAGAGCTCTACGATTTGGCCGAGGATCTGAACCTCGACCAGTACTCTGGCCTCCGCAAGCAAGATCTCCTCGTCAAGATCGAGAGCGAGCTGCTCGAACGTGGCGACGACCTCACCGCACACGGCGTCCTGGAGATCCTCCCCGAAGGATACGGCTTTCTGCGATCCCAGGAGTGGAATTACGTCTATAGCCCCGACGACGTGTACGTCAGTCCGTCACAGATCAAGCGGTTGAACCTGCGTACCGGCGATACGCTGGAGGGCGAGGTCCGGCCGCCGAAAGGGCGCGAACGGTACCTGGCGCTTCTCAGGGTCGACTCCATCAACGGGGACGATCCCGCGAAGGCGCTGGATCGTGGCGAGTTCGATCAGCTGCGCCCGAGTTACCCCGAGAAGCGACTCAACCTCGAGGTCGCCGACGAAGAGGGCGACCTCGCCATGCGAGTCGTCGATCTCATCGCCCCGATCGGAGAGGGACAACGGGGACTGATCGTATCGCCTCCCAAGGCTGGGAAGACGACGATCATTCGGCAGATGGCGCAGGCGATCGCCAAGAACTCCCCGGACGTCCACCTGATCGTGCTCCTCATCGACGAGCGCCCCGAAGAAGTCACGGAGATGAAGGCCAAGGTCGATGGAGAGGTGGTGGCCTCCACCTTCGACGAGTCCGCCAAGCGACATGTGCAGGTGGCGGAGATGGTCTTGGAGAAGGCCAAGAGGCTCGTGGAGCACGGGAAGGACGTGGTCATTCTGCTCGACTCGATCACCCGCTTGGCGCGGGCGTACAACTCGATCATCAAGCACTCCGGCAAGATCCTCTCCGGCGGCGTCGATGCCAACGCGCTCCAAAAGCCGAAACGGTTCTTCGGTGCCGCTCGAAATATCCAGGACGGAGGGTCGCTGACGATCGTCGCCACCGCGCTGGTCGATACGGGCAGCCGGATGGACGAGGTGATCTTCGAGGAGTTCAAGGGCACCGGGAACATGGAGCTGGTGCTCGACCGGGAGATCTCTGAGCGAAGGGTCTTCCCCGCGATCGACCTCAACCGTTCGAGCACGCGCAAGGAGGAGCTGCTCCTGACCGATACGGAGCTGAACAGGGCATTCCTGCTCCGGAACTTCCTCTCGGACATGCCGCCGGTCGAGGCGATCGAGTTCCTGCTGGGCCGCATGCGCCTGACGGAGACGAACGCGGAATTCTTGGACGCGATGGCGAGAGGGATCTAGCCCCCTCAGAAAAGCCAGCGCAGGGAAACGTCCTATTCGTCCAGGATGCCCTCGTACCGAGGATTCACGACGAGCTCGTCGCCATCGAAGATCTTGCGATCCCACGGGAAGATCACGTTCGCATCCATCGTGAGCGCCGAGAAGTCGGGCTGGTAGCCCGTCGTGCGGGCAAAACTCGTCGCGGTCCGAACCTCGGCGGGACGGACGTCGCGCACGGCCGCGAGCGCGAGCCGGAGCGTGTCTCCCGAGGTCGTGATTTCGTCGACGATGAGAACCCGCTTGCCCGCCAACTGACGTGGCGCCGCAGAGAGAATCTCCGGCCGTTCACGGACGGTCTCGTCACCGGAGCGGCGAGAGATGTTCATCGAGTAGAAGTCGAGGCGGAGGATCGAGGCGACCACCGCTCCGGGGATGACCCCCGCTCGGGCGATACCGACGATGACCTCGGGGTCGTATTCGCGGGCCACCTTGAGGGCGAGCGCTCGACACAGCTCGCCGAACATCGCCCAGTCGACCTCGATGTATTCCTGAGTCGTGGCTTCGGGTGTGCTCATGTATCCAAATGGGTTCGTCATGCCTCCAACCTACGGCTTCGGCCCGGGCGACGACACCGCGGCGCGCGTTGACGGGACCCGGCGCAGGCGTGACCGTAGGCCCATGGCCGACGATCTCACAGCTCTAGCGGACCGGATCTACGAGCAGGCGCTCGAGCGCACCGGTGCCCGCGACCCGCGCGAATTCTATCGGGAACGGCTACGGACGCTCAAAGACACCAACCCTGTGGGGTACGACGAGGCGGTGGCCTACTACCGCGAGACGCTGATCCCCGCGGTCGCGTCCGAAGACGGTGATCCGGTCGCAGCGTGGACCGAGTACGGTCGAAGGCTCGCTCATTCGGTGTCGGCGGGACGCACCGTCTCGATCGACGCGAGTGGGCGATCTCACCCCTATGAGAAGTCCGATCCCGGGCGCCTGATCCTGCATCTTCCCGACGACTCGGGGTCCCGCGCCCTCCTCGTGGCGCTTCCCACGGAGCTCACGTCGGCCCAGCGTGCGACGTACGATGTGCTGGTGGCCGGAAAACAGCGCACCCGCGGCTGAGCCCTAGTCCTCGACCATGTAGGCGAGGCCCCAGGCGCCGATTCCCAGATGCGTCGAGATGACCGGAGTGGCGGGGCCCGACAGGACTTCGACGTGCTCGCCGTAGGTATCGGTCAGGGCGCGCGTCACAGGCTCGATGATCTCGGGCAGCCCGACGTGGACGATCCCGAAACGGACCTTTTCGACGTCGGGAGGGATCTGCGAGCGCATGATCCGGAGCAGCTCGGGGCGTGCCCGCGCGTCTCCAAACGCCTTGCCGAACGCTTCGACCCCGCCATCGGGAGTCATGCCCAGGATCGGCTTCAGCCTCAGAAAGCGACCGAGCATCGCCTTTCCGAGACTGACACGTCCGGACGCGATCAAGCGATCGAAGCTGCTCACCGTGAACAGAATCCCGGACTGGGCTCGTACGCGCCTCAGCTCCGTCGCGATGGCGTCGGGCTTCCACCCGAGCTCACCGAGCTCTGCCGCCTTGAGCACGAGCAGACCCTCGAGAAGAGAGTTGCCGAGTGAATCCACGACGTGGATCGAACGCCCTTCGAGCCGTGCGGCCGCGGCCTCCGCGGCCCCGAGCGTACCCGACAACGTGGATGAGACGAAGATGCCGACGACCTCCTCGCCTTCCTCGCTCGCGCGCTCGAAGGCGTCGAGAAAGGAGGCCGGCGCGGGCTGACTCGTCGTTGGGAGAGCTTCGGCCGACCGGAGGCGTCGGTGAAATTCCTCGGCGGTCAGATCGACGCCGTCGAGGTAGACCTCGTCTCCATCGACCAGCGACATCGGCACCACGTGGATGCCGTGCGCGCGGACGATCTCCTCCGACAGGTCACACGCGGAGTCGGTCACGATCGCAACGGGACGCCGGGCAAGGCGGATGTGTCCACCGTTCCCGGAGCCGAGCGCCTCGTGTTGGACCCGCATGTCTTCGGCCTTGTGGGTGACCAACGTGCCGACGCCGCGCAGGTACTCGAAGACCCGCTCGGGCTCGTCGGTGTGCACGTGGATCTTGAGGACTTCGTCCGAGCGGATCACGATCAGCGAGTCGCCCTGCTCCCGGAGGACCGCTTGGACCTCCGTCTGCGTCGGAAGTCGGGGGCCTCGCACCAGAGCCTCCGTGCAGTACCTGTACTGCTCTTCCTCGGTGGGGTACTCCGCCATCGCCGCAGCGGCCGCGTCGCCTCCCGGGCGGCCCGCGGTGCTCTCCGGGGTGTCGGGGACCACGACGCCCCGCAGGTAGTACCACACGCCCTCCAACATGCTCACGAACCCCTTGGCGCCAGCGTCCACCACGCCGGCCCTCTTGAGCACGGCCAGCTGCTCAGGGGTACGGGCGAGCGATTCCCGCGCTTCGGCCACGACCTCGTCGACGAGGGGAACGAAGTCCAACGCGTCGGAGGCGCGCGCGGCCGATGCCGAATCGCGCATGACGCTCAGGATCGTGCCCTCGACCGGGTTTTCGAGAGAGCCGTAGAGCTTGTCCACGCCGGCGCGCAGCGCTTCGCCGAACTCGCCCGTGGTGATGCGATCTCGATGGGCCACGCTCTCGGCGAAGCCGAGCAGAAAGTGCGACAGCATCATGCCGCAGTTCCCGCGTGCACCGAGCACGGCTCCTTGTGCCGCATCGTACGCGACCGCCGACACCGCCCGCTGCTCGTTGGCTCGGAGATGGTCGGAGATCGCGCGCACGGTCAATGCCAGGTTGGTGCCCGTGTCCCCGTCCGGTACGGGGAACACGTTGATCCGGTTGAGCTCGGCGCGCTGACGCTGTGCGAACTCGCACGCTGCGATGAGCGATCGGCGGAGGCGGGGGCCGTCCAGGTAAGCGATCTGCATCCCGTAAATCTAGGCAACCCGCCTCGGCCCGGCACCTCGGGCGGACTGTCCAAGGCGTTTCGCCCTGGTATCTTTCGCCGAAGCGATGTCCGAGGGAGCAGCGGCCACCTCTGCACTTCATCCGGAGAGAAGCGTGTCGACCGAGTCCACCTTCGGTAACTGGATGGTGGCGATCACGGAGGCCGCCGAGGTCGCGGGCGCCCCGGATCTCGACAGCGCGACGGTCGAACAGATGGGTCGGGCCTGGGACCTCGTGGGACGAGCCGCGAGCTTTTCCCTGCCCGAGCTCGCGGCAGCGGTCGCGCATCAGGCGAGACTCCCGGTTGCGCGACTCGACGCCGCCGACAGGCGTGCGGAGATCCTCATTCCGGCTGAGGTCGCCCACCGGCGCAACGTCTTGCCGCTGGGGTGTTCGGGGCGTGAGGTGGACGTCGCCACCGCGAACCCCTTGAGTCAAGAAGCCAAGAGAGAAATCGCGAAGCTTACAGGGCGGGTGGTGCGGTTTCAGCTCGCAGAGCCCAGGGAGCTCAACGCGGCGGTCGAGGCGGCATACGGACCCGCGGACAGGACCATGGGCCCAGGCCATCTGGACGCTTCGCCCAACACGGGTCCCCATGTTCTGGTTGTGGACGACGAGGCGGGGCAGCGCGAGTTGTTCCGATCGGTCCTCGAGGAAGATGGTTATCGGGTGACGGTCGCCAAGGACGGGCCGACGGCCATGCAGTTTCTCAGAGCCGAACCCTTCGACCTCATGACGCTCGACTACTGGATGGACAAGATGAACGGCCTGCGCGTCCTGCAGTCGGTCCGGGCGGAAAAGGAGATCGGCGAGGTTCCCGTCATCATGGTCACCGGGGCCGAGGACCGCAGAATAGAGATGAGTCTGTTCGAGGCCGGAGCCGACGACTTCATCGCGAAGCCGATCGACCCGCCGCTGTTCCTGCTCCGTGTTCAGGCCGTCCTTCGGCGCAGACGCTTCGCCTGAGCGATCCTGCCCGCCAGTCCGCCAGCATGTGCCGCCCCAAGGATCGATCCTCACCGTGACGACCCCCACCACCTTCCCGAGGGCGCGCGAGGGCACTCGGGCCCGCCCGTGCGCCTTCCCCTGCCACGGCACGTCGCACAGTGCTGCGCTTCTACTCGGAGCGCTGGTCTCCGTCTCCTGGGCATCCGGGATCGAGGCTCAGGAGTGGACCGCGGTCGCGACCCCGATCTCGACGGCACCGACGCTCGACGGGGTGCTCGACGAGCCCTTCTGGAACCTCATCGATCCGGTGACGGGCTTTCTCCAGAGAGACCCCGTCGACGGCGCGGCGCCGACCGAGCGCACGGAAGTACGCATCGCGTACACGGAGAACGCGCTCTACTTCGGCATGAAGATGTTCGATTCGGAGCCCGACCGGATCCTGTCCAACATCCTCCAGCGGGGTGGCTGGATCGACAAAGACGACCGGGTCCTGATCGCGCTGGACACATACCGGGACGGCCGGAACGCCTACCTCTTCGAGATCGGGTCGCTGGGCGCTCAGGACGACGCACTCATCTCCGACGAGTCGACGCAAGATTGGAACTGGGACGGCATCTACACCACCGAGGCACGGATCACGGACGAAGGGTGGGTCCTCGAGGTGGAGATCCCGTTCACGACGATCCGGTTCGACGATCCGACGGCACCCGAGATGGGCATTGCGCTCTATCGCTCGATTCGGCGCAAGAATGAGCACGTCTATTGGCCGCACATCGGGCAGGCGTACCGGGGCGGGATCGTCCAGGTCTCGCAATACGGCCTCCTCACTGGCCTTCGCGACCTGAGGCAGGGGCGGCATGTCGAGGTGAAGCCCTACGCGATCTCGGGTGCCACGAAACCGCAAGGAGGAGACACGGAGACCGAGATCGACGCCGGACTGGACGTGAAGGCCGCGTTGACCTCCAACCTCACGCTCGACCTCACCTACAACACCGATTTCGCTCAAGTGGAGGCGGACAACGTCCAGATCAACCTCACGCGCTTCGACCTCTTCTTTCCCGAGAAGCGCGAGTTCTTCCTCGAACGGGCGGCACTCTTCCAGTTCGGCGCGCCCCGAGAGACCGAGGTCTTCTTCAGTCGCCGGGTCGGGCTCGACGGCGACATCGTCGGAGGCGGACGCCTGACAGGAGAGGTCGGCCCGTTTTCGGTCGGCGCCCTCAGCCTCGCGACGGACGGCGACCCCTTGGGGGCGCTCCCTGGATCGCAAACCGACTGGAGCTCGGTGGCACGAATCCAGGGGAACGTGCGCCCCCGCACCACACTCGGCGGCATCGCCACGAGCAAGGATGGCGGTGGCGAGTACAATCGAGTGCTCGGCGCAGATTTCCTGACCCGATTCTGGAGCAGCAGCTCCTTGTTCGTCTGGGGCGCCGACGTCTCGGATTCCGGGTTCGGCTCTGGAACACGCAGCACCTTCGCTGGCCAGGTCGAGCTCATCCTCCAAAACGACCGATACATCTTCGAGCTCACCCGCACGCACATCGGCGAGGATTTCGCGCCCGCCCTGGGGTTCGTCCCCAGGCCCGACCAGAAGCGTTGGGGCGGCCAACTCGGATTTCGCCCACGATTCGAAGCGAGCCGGTGGGCGCGGCAGCTATCGACGACGTTCGGCGCGAACCACATCACTGGCATCGACGGCGAAAAGCAATCTCACTTTCGGCGACTGAGCTCCCGTCTCGACCTCCAGTCGGGAGACAACGCCTCGGTCGATGTGGCCGAGCGGTTCGAGCGACTCGATGCGCCGGCACAGATCAGCGGACGGGAGCTACCGTTGGGCGACTACACGTTCCGAACGGTCTCGGCGCGATTCACCCCGGACCGGGCACGCGCGCTCGGCCCGAGCTTGGGCGTCTCGCATGGCGGCTTCTGGGGAGGGACTCGGACGCAGCTATCGGGCGGACTCGTCTGGATCGCGAACAAGCACCTCACGCTCGACGCGGACGTGAGTTGGAACGACGTCTCACTCCCGGTCGCCGACGGAGACTTCTCGACCACGCTCCTGAGCCTGCGAACGGAGGCCGCGGCCACCCGCAGGCTTTTCGCGTATGCTCTCCTGCAATGGGACGACGTCTCCAACACCTTTCAGGCGAACGTCCGCGTCGACTGGATCCACCGTCCCGGGAGCGACCTGTTCGTGGTCTTCGATACCGGATTCCTCACGGGCCCGCTCGACGATCCTCGTGACTCGCGGTGGATGCGCAGGACCGGCGTCGTGAAGCTCACGTACTTGCGGGCGTTTTGAGACCGACTCACGCCACCGCTTCGAAGACTCCCGTGTCGGGGTTCTTTCGGACCTTGTCCCAGTCGAAGATCCGGCCGTTCATGGCTATGTAGACGCCGGGGGGCAGAACCTGCACGACGGTGAGCGCGCCCCCCAGGTTGAACAGTCCGTCCGACGAGCCGAACGCAATCGGGATCATGGCGCCCGTGAGCACGATCGTCTTGTCTCGCACTCGCTCCGCCAAGACGCGCGCCGTGTCGACCATCGTGTCCGTACCGTGGGTGATCACGACGTGGGGCTCCGGGGCGTCTCGGCAATTCGAAGCGATGAGGTCCCTGTCGGCGTCGCTCATCTCCAACGAGTCGACCATCATGAGGGTCCGGACGCTCACCTCCAGTCGGGCCCGCGCCATCTGGAGCATCTCCGGGAGGTGCGTGTCGCGGAAGTCGAGCGTGCCGTGAATTTCGTCGTATTCCTTGTCGAACGTGCCCCCCGTGACGAAGAGCCGGATGGGCTCGTTCACGGACGCGCCTCGTCGTTGGTCAAAAGCGACCCGCAGCGCGTTCTTTCCCCGGCAAGATCTCCAGGCACGTCGTCCACCATCCGGTGAGGATCGTCTCGATGAACTCTTCGGGAAGCTCCTCACAGCGCATCTCTTCCGCCAGGGCCTCGTGGTCGTAGGATACGGGCACGAATTCGACATCCGGAACGTCGCGGCCCCTCGCTGAAAGCACCGCATACCAGACCTCGGGGCGTCCGTCGTTCGCGGGACGGCCCAGGGCACCGACGTTCACGTACGCGCGGCCGGGGCCCCACGAGCGGGACCAGTGAAGGCCGGTGTGCGTTCCCAACAACACGTCGGCTTCATGGTCGTCGGCCAGCTTGTCGAGGAAGTGCGTGGGCGTCGTAGACTCCCAGAGGAACTCATTCGCGCGCCGCGGGCTCCCGTGGAACGCGAGGACGCTCAGCCCTCCGAGCCGGAACCGGATGTCGGAGGGGAAGGATGCCATCCACTCTCGATTCTCCGGAGATGTCTTGGCGAACGTGTAGCGGTACGACAGCCGGGCGTAGTGGTTGTCCCGAGGGTCGGTGTAGCCGCACTGGCAGTCGTCGAGTCCGCGCGCGATCGAATCGTCGTAGTTGCCCATCACCACGCGGATCCCGCTGTCCCGCAGCAACGGAAAGACCTTGTTCGGATTCGGACCGAAGGCACCGAGATCGCCCAGGCACAGCATGGCGTCGACGGCGCGTGCGCGCGCGTCTTCGATGGCGGCCGCCAGCGCGAGGTGGTTCGAGTAGATGCCGCCGAACACGGCCACGCGCCCGAAGGTCGGAATGGTCGAGTCGGCGATCATGTGAAATCGGCAGTGAACCCGGGCATGTTCGAGCAGATCGCGCCGTTCACCCAGCAGGTGTAGCAGGCCTGGGCATCGAGCCGGGCGGGGGCGTGGACCGACTCCGTCAGCGTGTCACCGACCCGAGCCGTAGGATCGTCGAGCAGGATAGGGCAAACCCACACGCCCGACCCGGTCACGAGTCGCGCGCCGGAGCAGAGGAGGAGCTCCGCCGGGTAGTCGGCCATCATCTCGCGCGTGACCCGCTCGACGTCTCGGTAGCCGCGGGTTCGTTCGGCCTCGGCCCCGATGTGGAGC
>JAOTVL010000034.1 GCA_029863525.1 Gemmatimonadota bacterium | reverse complement strand
ATTGGAGGAGGTGAGCCGATGTCCGTGGCGACGCCGTGGAGCATCCTGCGCCGTCAGCCGGCGTTCGCCGGCACGGTCGTCGTGACGCTCGGCGTCGCGATCGCTGCCGTCGTCGCGTTCTTTGCGGCCTTTCGCGCCGTTCTCCTCGAACCGCTGCCCTACCCGGAGGCCGACCGGCTCGTCCGGGTCTGGGAGACGAACCCCGAGATCGACGACGAGCGGCACGGACCGTCGCCCCTCAACGTCTTGGACTGGCAGGCCGGCGTGTCCGATGTGCAGACTCTCGCCGCCTGGTTCGTGACCTCCTCGGCCTACCGCGGCGTGTTCGGGGTCGAGCAGCTCCGCACGGCCCAGGTGAGCGACGGGTTCTTCGAGGTCTTCGGCGTCGAGCCGGCCCTGGGGCGTCCACTCCGGGTCGATCCGGGTGACGAGCGCGGCGCCGTGGTGCTCTCGGATCGAGTGTGGCGCAGGCTGTTCGGTGCCGACTCCGATGTCGTCGGCCGCGTGTTGGAGGCCGGGGACTTTCGTCACGAGATCGTGGGCGTCATGCCACCCGACTTCGCGTTTCCGGACCAGAGCGTCGATGTCTGGATGGCGTGGAGCCTCGCGGCCGTCTACTTCGATCGCCCCGAGACGCGCACATGGCGTTTCCTGGGCGTAGTCGGGCGGCTCGCGCCGACCGCTGGCGTCGAGCGCGCAGAGGAAGAGCTGGATGTCATCGCGGCGGGTCTGGCCGAGGCCTACCCGGAGGAGAACGGAGGATGGGACGTCGAGGTCGTGGGCCTTCGGGACGACGTCATCGGTGAAGCGCGCGGGCCACTTACGGTCGCGCTGGTCGCGGTGGGCTTCATACTGCTGATCGCTTGCGCGAACGTCGCGAATCTTCTTCTGGCTCGCGTACCGACGCGGGCGGTCGAGCTGGCCACGCGGCAGGCCGTGGGCGCGAGTCGGGGCCGGCTGCTTCGTGAGCTTCTCGTGGAGCACCTCACTTTGTCGGCGTTGGCTGGCGGACTCGGGGTGTGGTTGGCTGCACTCCTGTTGGACCTACTCGTGGCCTTGGATGCCGGCCGCCTTCCGCGCCTCAGCGAGGCGACGATCGATCCGGTAGTGCTGGTCTTCGCGCTCGGCCTGACCGTGGCCACGGGCATCGCGTTCGGGCTCGTGCCCTCGATTCAGTCGATTGCCGTGGCCGGGCACGAAGCCCTCCGGTCGGGGTCGAGGGCCGAGGGTGTGGGTGCCGGTCGGGCACGGGAGGCTTTCGTCGCTGCCCAGGTCGCGGTCACGGTCGTGCTGCTGCTCGGCGCCGGGCTCTTTCGGGCGAGCTTCGAGACGCTGCTCGAACAGGATCCGGGGATCAATCCCGAGCACGTCGCGACATTCCGAGTCGCGCTCGATGAAAGCGACACCGACGGCGCGGCGACGGTGCGCTACTACGAAGGGCTATTGGAGCGCCTGAGGGCCATGCCCGGCGTGCACGAGGCCGGTGCGGCTCAGACACTGCCGATGCACCCGGTCGGCAACGACTTCTTTCGACCATACCGCCCGCTCGGGGCTCAGACGCGGGCCGCCGAATCCTCGACCGTCCAGATGCGCATCGTCACCCCCGGCTACGCCGAGGCGGTAGGGCTGCGGCTCCTGGAAGGCGCACTGCTTCCCGAGACTGCGCGTCCAGGCGAGCCATTGGTGGCCGTCGTCAACGAGACGCTCGCACGTAGGCTCTGGCCCGTTGGAACCGCTGTCGGTTCGTCGTTCGAGATCGACTTCCGGGAGGGCTGGCAACCGTACCACGTCGTCGGCGTGGTGGCCGACGTGATGCACTACGGGCTTCGGGCGGATACCCGTCCGGAGGTCTATCTCGCGCATGCCCAGGCTCCGTACCTCGCTATGAGCGTGGCAGTTCGGACGGTAGGCGACCCCGCAGCCATGACCGAAAGGCTGCGCTCCGAGGTGCTCTCGCATGTTCCAGCTCAGCCGCCGCACGACTTCGTCACGCTCGATGAGCTCGCGGGTGCGTCGGTGGCGGGCGAGCGCTTCCTCTCGATGCTCATGGGGCTCCTCACCATCATTGCGGTCCTCTTGGCGATCACGGGCGTCTACGGTGTCATCGATTACACTGTCGGACACCGGCGGCGGGAAATCGGCATTCGGATGGCACTCGGCGCTGAGCCCGCCTCGGTGGTGCGGGAGATCTTTGCTCGCGCCCTGTCGGTCGCGGCGATCGGACTCGCGGTCGGTATCGTGCTTGCCCTCGCTCTCGGCTCCGTGGCTGCGGACCTGCTCTACAGGGTGAGCCCTTACGATCCGGGCCTCATTTTGGTCTCGGTCCTGGCACCGCTTCTGGCCGCGTCTGCTGCGGCGTTCGTGCCGGCCAGGCGTGCGGCCCGAGTGGCCCCGACGGAAGCAATGCGCGCAGGGTGACGCATCCCGGCTCGCCGCCCGGTCACCCGGGCGGCGCAGCCTCGTCGCTCAGTCTCGGCGCTCCACCTCGTCGCTCAGCCTCGTCGCCCAGTCTCGGCGCTCAGTCTCGTCGCTCAGTCTCGGCGCTCCACCTCGTCGCTCAGTTGCGCCCGCCGCCCTCCTCGGTGACGGTGACCTCGCCCGAGCCGTCCGCGTCCAGGTCGTTCCAGTTCAGGATCGCGTTGAAACCGAGGAAGAAGGTGCCCTGCGTCTGCCAGCGCCAGAACGGACGAATGGCGAAGCTCACCACGTGCCCGTCGCCCACTTTGGAGTCCACCACTTGAGGCGCCCCCGCGAGGCTCTCTGCGCCGCTGAGCGCACCCGAGAGAAGAATGTGGTCGGCCTCGCTCGGGAATCGCACGATGACGCGGTTGTCGGCCGCACTCCCGCCCCCGCCGCCGAAGCCTCGGAATCCACCGAATCCGCCCCCACCGCTCGATGTCAGTCCGGCGGCCCGGTCGGGGTTCTCCCAATCGGACAACCTCGGCCGGTTGGCCATGGGTGTCGTGTTCTGCCACGGCCCGCGACCGAATCCGCCGCCGCCTCCTCCCTCCGAGAAGACCACGTCCGCCTTGTAGTAGACCGGGACCTGGCCGCCCGCGTAGCCGTATGCGATGGGACTCGTGTCGTCTTCGATAATGCCGCGATGCACGGAGCCGGGCGCCACGAGATCTTCGGGCCGCACCACCTCCAGACCCGCCGTTACGCCGTATTCCGGCATGATCGTCGCGGTCGAGCCTTCCACGAGCAGTAGGCCCCCTTCCTGGACGAAGTTCGCGAGCTCGACGAGTCCGTTCCAGCCCATGCCCCCGCGAATGTCGTCGCTTTCGTCGATACCGCCGAGGTTCGGTGTCTCCGTCGTCCTCTTGTAGGGGAGCGGAAGCTCGCCGGTTATGGCGACGCCGTTGATGTGTGCGTCCGCGTCGCCGCCGACGTGCGGATAGATGATGACGTCGAACCGCTCCCGTAGATTCCCCTCGGCCACGAGCTTGTCGGCGAAGTACTCGTAGGGCACACCGTAGTGATCCAGCGTGCCTCGGACCCAGCCTTCGTCCTGTGTGCGCCGCCAAGAGTGCAGATACCCGATTCGCGGAACATCCAGCTCGTGCATCGGCACATCGGGCAGCTCGCCCGCGCCGTATCCGATCAAACCGAGCTCGGCCAAGCTCGCGTCGACGATGTCGCGAGGGGCGTCGGGTATGATGAAGGTCCCTGCCCGGAACGACCGACCGTCCATCTCGAAGTCGACCTCCGCCGCGTGCATCGGCAGTTCCGCATGCCGGAACCGGAACTTCATGAGGTTGTTGTCGGTCGTGTGATCAACGACGACCACGGATCCGCGGCCCGAGATCCCGCCTCCGACTCGGGCGGAGTCTGTCAGGAGCGTCATGTCCTGCGCCAAGATGTCGGGATCGGCGATTTCGTCGAGCTCGATGTTGCGAAGGAGCTGGAAGGTCCAGCCGGTGTCGTCGTACGGTCGGGGGTTGTCGAGAGAGAACTGCTGAAGTGAGAGATACATGTCGGCGAGCGTCCGGAAGGGCTGATCGGCCCGGATCACGTAGTCGCCCGCGCGAACCTCGACGTCTCCGGCCTCGAACGAGTCGTCCGCGCGGTGGATCTCGAGGCCCTGCCGCATGAGCTCGTTGACGGCGTCGGCGGCGTCCGCCCGACGGCGTTGCTCGGCCGGAATGACCCACGCGTTGACCGGGCCATCGATGCCGGTCTGGATCGAACGCTTGTTCTTCGTCCAGTAGTTGTCGAGCAGGAGTGACGCGTTGTCGGCCGCGTACTTGAGGCTGAAGAGGACGCCCGACTGCTGGATGTTGGTGTTGTTCCGGGGTCCCCACTCGATCTCGGCGAGCGGCGGATTGGGACGGAACCACTCCCGGCTTCGCCCGGTTTCGCCCACGCGAAGCGTGCGATTGTTCGGGCCGTAGCTTGCGACCTCGTAGAAACGGCCCACCGCGTTGTGACCGTGCGCGATCGTGAACATGTAGTTCGGCGTCCACCCGTCGTAGAAGCTGTACGTCCACACGCCGGGGACCCCGCGCTTGGTCATCTGTAGGACGTCGTTCTCCGCGAACATCCACCACTCGGTGATGGTGATCGCGTCGAACGCCTCGTTGTACGGACCCGTTCCGGTCGACGTGTAGAGATAGTTCTGCGCCTCATGCAGGTCGTGCATGACGACCGGATTCCACTCCAACTGCGTCGCATTGACATGCTTGGTGAGCGCAAGCATCTGGCCCATGGCGTCGCGGTTGTTGTCGTGCGCGACGTACTTGCCCCAATACATGAGCGGGAGGCGAGCCTCACCCTCCGGACGGCTCTCGTTGAAGTAGAACGTGTCGACCTGCTTCTCCCGCCCGTCTACCTCGATCACCGGTGTGATGAAGGTGATGACGTTTTCGCGAATCGAGCGGATGAAGTCGGACTCCTGCACCACCAGCCTGTAGGCGAGCTCCTGCAACATCTCCGGGCCGCCGTTTTCCGTGGAGTGCATGCCGCTCGTGAGCCAATAGATCGGCTTGGCTACGCCGTCGATGAGCTGTCGTGCCCGTTCGTCCGAGGTCACCCGCGGATCGGTGAGCTCGGCCATGTAGCCCTTGTACGTCTCGAGATCGGCGATCGTCTGCTCGTCGGCGATCACCATGAGAATCATCTCCCGATTCTCCTCCGTGAGTCCCATCGAGAGCACGGTCGCACGCGGCGACGCGTCCGCGATGGCACGCATGTACCGATGGATGTCCGTCGCGTAGGTCAGCTCACCCGGCGTGCCGACGATCCGGCCGTGGAAGTCGAGCGGCGTCGGGACGGTTTCGGACGCGGGAAGGTGATCGACCAGCTCGGTGGTGATCCGGTCGTCCTGAAGATGCTCCGCGATGAGGCGTGTGTATTCCTCGTCGATGGCCTGACTGCCCCGGGCCTGCGCGAAGGCTGCGGCGGGTATCGCGACGAAAGCGACGAGAAGCGTCCAGCCGATGCGACGGACGATGCGGTTCATTGCTGCCCCCCCTGGGTATTCACGAATGCGTGATGTGCGTGACGCCTACTCAGATGACCCTCGGCCGCACCGCGATGCTGACCCGAGCCCGCCGTGGACCGTGCCGCCGACCGCGGGCCATCGCTTCGGCCGTAGCCCTTTGACTTCCGAGCCCGGGTGGCGGACTCTGAAACGTATGAGCCACTCTGTGCGCCGCCACCTGCGCGTCGAGATCGACGAGTACGACGACACCATTCGTCGCTTCATTCCTGGGTACGAGGCGATGCTCTTCGAGGCCTCGACGGCCGTCGCTTCGATTGGTCCGGACCACGTCGTCGACATCGGCGCGGGCACCGGTGGATTGTCGGAGGCGATACTGACCCATGACGAGGTGGGGATTGTCGAACTCCTCGACGTGGACCCCGAGATGCTGGCCAAGGCACGGTCCCGGCTCGAGTCGTTCGGGGAACGGGCGCGCTTCACGCTACGCTCGTACGACGACCCGTTCGCCCCGTGCGACGCTTTTGCCGCCTCGTTGGCGCTGCACCATATCTCGACGCTCGATGCGAAGGCCGCCCTCTTCGGGCGAGCGTTTCGAGCGCTCCGGACGGGCGGCGTATTGGTCAACGCCGACGTGAACATGCCGGCCGAGGCGAGCGAACGGGACGCGCTCTACCGACGGTGGGTCGATCACCAGATCGGGTGTGGCATTGCCGAGGAGGAGGCCTGGGCGCACTTCGACGAGTGGGCCGCAGAGGACACGTACCTCCCTCTCGAGGACGAGCTGTCGGCGCTGAGGCGCATCGGCTTCGAGGCCCAGTGCGTCTGGAACAACGGACCTGTCGGAGTCGTTGTCGCCCTCAAGCCCTAGTGGGGTGAGCCTACGGCGACCTCGACGCGCCGACTAGCCCCGTGGCGATCCCTCCAGCAGGCCCTCGAGCGGTTCTTCGCGGGCCCCGTTCTCGTCGCAAACCGCGAACATCGACTCGCCGCTTCCGTACATTGCCACGCCGGCGTAGTCGCCAGCCTTGTTCAGCACGAAGAACCGGACGTCGAAGTTCGGGAGGCCCCGTTCGTTGAGCAGGCGGGGCTCGATCGTGTTGTCCTTGATCCGCGTGAGCGCAGCCATCCCGGCATCCTTCGGCGACATCCCGTTACGCATGTTCTCGACGATCAGGAACGACGCGCAGTTGAACAAGTTGGCTTCGCCGCGCCCTGTCGAGCCCGCCGCGCCGACTTCGTTGGCGACGTACTGGCCGGCTCCCAGGATCGGCGAATCGCCCGCGCGCCCGGGGATCTTCCACGACAAGCCGCTGGTGGTCGTGACCCCCGCGATGTCTCCATCGGGCGTCACGGCTTCGAGACTCGTGGTACCCCAAAAGGAGTCCGGGTCGATGAGTCCGTCCTCGACCATCGACAGACCCGCCTCGAGAGAGGCATCGTGGAAGCGTCGCAGGCGTGCCTCGTACAGAGGGTCGCGATCTCGGCCGGGTGACCCTCCGCGCCGCCGCCTGCCGATCACGTCCGGATCGGTCTCCTCGCCGGTGACGCCGAGTCCGCGTCGGCGCTCTTCCGGATCGAGCCAATGGCCCGGGTCGATGCGCCGCTTCCACTCGAGCCAGAGCTGTCGGGACGCTTCGGTATTGAGGTCCTCTTCGATCTCGAAGCCGAGCGCTCGCGCGAACTCGCGTGCACCCTCCCCTACGATCAGGTGATGGTCCGTGAGCTCGGCGACGGCCTTCGCGACCAAGGACGGCGTTCGGACCCCTTCGATGCCCGCGACTCCGCCGGCCCATTTGCGCGGCCCGTGCATGAGGCACGAGTCGAGCTGGACCACACCGTCCGCGTTGGGAAGCCCGCCGTAGCCGATGCCTCGCTCGTCGGGATCGAGCTCGGGAATGTTGACCCCCGCCACGATCGCGTCGAGCACGTCTTCCCCTTCGGTGATCCCCCGGTAGGCACGCTCGATGGCGCTCTCGGGCCCGCCGTTCCGATAGCGGATGCTGCTCACGTCGGCCACGCACAGGGGCCGCGTCGCGCGCAGGTGCACCGGCGGCGCACCTACGGTGGGCAGGGAGCGCTCGGTTGCCGAGAGGGCTGCTGGCGTCGCCGCCGCGGCTACTCCGGCGGCGGTGGTGCGTACGAAGTCGCGTCGATCCATCGGTCCACTGGGGTTCGAGTTCGGTCAGGTGAACGAGAGCTCACGATAGCACCCGTGTCGGGGCCTGGCACGTCGGCCTCACCGGGCGCGACGGGTCGAGGTTCGGCTCCTCCGCCGAGCTCAGCCGCCCAGAGGTGGGGTCGACGGTGGTGGCTTCCTGTGATGCGTCGCCTGCTCGTACGCGTACGCGATCCTGATGAGCATCGGCTCGTTCCACGCCTGCGCGAAGATCTGCAGCCCCGCGGGTAAGGTGCCGTCGCGAACCCAGCCCATCGGCACCGTCATGGCGGGGAAGCCGGTCGGCGGTGACGGCCACTGGCTGTTGTCACCTGCAGGCGTGGTCATGTCGCCGACCAGGCGCGGGGGGTTGCTCCAAGACGGATAGATGAGTGCGTCGACGTCGTAGGCCGTCATCGCCTCGACGACCGCGGAACGAAGGAGCGCTTCACGCTCCCGCCCGCGGATGCACTGCTCGTTCGTATCAGGTGTGCCCTCGAACTCCAGGAAACGCTCCACGGTCGGCAGCACCGTCCGGTAGACCCTGCCGCTCTCCGCGATCTCCTGGAGCGTCCGAACGGGCGGGTTCGGGACGTCGGCCAGGTAGTTCTCGATGTCGTACCGGAAGCGGGAGCACCCGGTGCCGCTGCGAAGCGAGTCCAGCCCCGGGATCTCGAAGTCGCGCACCACGGTGGCGCCCAACCGCTCGAGATCCCGGAAGGACTCGGCGAAGCGCATGAGTATCTCGACGTCCGCAGACTGCTTGTAAGCGATCTGACCGACCACGCCGATCCGGACTCCTTCGAGGTCGGTCGTCAAGAAGTCGAGATAGCGCTCGGCGCGGCGGGCATCCGCTTCGACCGTCACGGGGTCGGCCGGATCGGAGCCCGCGATGACGTCGAAGACGCGGACCGCGTCCTCCACGGTTCGGGTCATCGGTCCGGCGATGTCACGGTGCGCGTAGAGGGGCATCACGCCGTCGCGGCTCGTCAGCCCCTGGGTCGATCGGATCCCCACCAACGCGTTGTGGCTGGACGGGCCCCGGATCGAATTGCCCGTGTCACTTCCGAGACCCACCAACCCCATGTTCGCCGCGACCGCGGCGGCGGTACCCCCGCTGGATCCCGCGGTCACGCGATTCAACGCGTAGGGATTGAAGGTCCAACCCGGCAGCATCGATCCGACCGTCTCGAGCGCGGTGAACGCGAACTCGGCCAGGTTCGACTTCGCGAGCACGATCGCACCGGCCTCGCGGATCCTTCGAACCTGATACGCGTCGTCAGCCGGCAGCGAGCCCTCGAGTGAGGCCGAGCCGCCGGTCGTCGGCATGTCGTGCGTGTCGAAGTTGTCTTTGACGATGAAGGGGATGCCGTGCAGCGGCCCCGTGAGCTCGCCGGTGTGCCGGAGCACCCAATCCAGAGAATCCGCGCGGGCTCGGGCACGCGGATTCGTCATGATGATCGCGTTGATCGTCGGCCCGTTCCGGTCGTACGCGTCGATACGCGCAAGGTAGGCGTCGACGAGTTGGCGAGAGGTCAGCGCGCCGGCGAGCATCGCCTCGTGGGCCTCGGCGATCGTGAGCTCCATGAGCTCGACGCCCCCGACCATTTGGGCGGAGACGGCTCCGGGGGCGGCTACCAATGCCGCGACGACGAGGGCGGTCGGGCAGACAGCCCGAAGGATGCGTGGGTTCATGGCGCGCAACGTACGGCCGGACGTCACTCCTCGGCCAACACCCGAGCTCTACGCCAGACCGCGTCGAACGCCCCTTCCGTCAGTTTGCCGGTGAAGGTGTTCTGCTGGCTCGGGTGATAGGAGCACAAGAGGGTACGTCGGTCGCCGAGCACCACCTCCACGCCATGACCGAATCGCGGACGCGGCCGCGGGACGGCGACCGAATGGGCGGCGAGCAATCGAAGGACCTGCGCGTAGGCGAAGCCTCCAAGCGCGACGATCACCTTGACGTGGTGCAAGAGCTCCAGCTCGGTGCTGAGCCAGGCCGCGCACGCGTCGCGCTCGGCCGACGTCGGTTTGTTCGCGGGGGGTGCGCACCGGACTGCGGCGGTGATCAGAATGTCGTCGAGTCGAAGCCCGTCCTGCGCGGAGTCGGCGTTGGGTTGATTTGCGAAGCCGGCTCGATGCAGTGCGCGAAAGAGCCAGTCTCCTGATCGGTCCCCCGTGAACATGCGGCCGGTGCGGTTCGCGCCGTGCGCCGCCGGCGCGAGGCCCACGACCAAGACCCGTCCCGTCGGATCGCCGAACGAGGGGACCGGTCGGCCCCAGTAGTCGTCGTCCCGATAGGCGGCCCTTTTGTCCCTCGCCACACGCTCACGCCACTCTACCAGACGAGGGCAGCGGCGACATTCGGTCACGCGGGCCTGCAGCGCCTCGAAGTCGATTCGGGGGTTGGTCACTCGCCCGACGGAGCGGAGAGCTCGTTGGCGATTTCGATGGCTCGTTCGAGCGCGCCCTTCACCTCGTCGACCGCCAGTGCGTCGCCGACCGTGCGCTCGGAGCGCGCCTCGGTCTTGCCGGACCGCCACGTCATCGCTTGGAGGTGCAGACGGCCCGTTTCGTCGCAGTAGATCAGAATCGCCCGCTCCAGACCCTCCGAGAACCACTCGAGTCGGCGGTAATCGTCACTCTTCGCCAGGTCCAATCCGTTCGCGAGCGCGAACACGGTGAGCTCGGGGTCGAGTCGGTCGAACGGTCCGTCCCCTTCGTGCTTCGCTTCGTCCATCCCACACCTCCATACCCGACGCCGCGACCCCCCTGGGCCGCGGTCCAGGGGGGTCGGTCAATGTATGCGCCCTCAGCCCCCGTCGCGCCCCTCGAGGTACGCGGACCACCAAAGGGTGGCCAGGAAGCCGGCGCCGGCCGCCAGGCGATCTGCCGCGAATGACGCGGCTTCCGGATGGGCCGGCCGGTTCGGATCGAAACCGACGTCCCGCTCGATTCGATAGAGTGCTTCCACCTCCTCGTGCGTCGCGAGGAGGAAGCCGATGACGTGCGGCCGCGCTTCACCGGCGATCGATCGGGGGGTATTCGGAAGACGCGACGCGATGTCTTCCAGCGTAACGTGCTCATCCACGAACCCGGACTCGAAGCGGCTGTGGAAGTCCCGGTCCTCGGTGAACCCCTCCGGGTTCGCCGCCTCCGCCGCCCAACCGTTGAAGTGGATCGTCGTGTGGTGAGGCTGCGAGGCATCCGTCACGTAGTGACCGAGGATCCCGGCGTCGTTTATGATGCGCGCCTCGATCCACGTGCGGCGCTGCGGATTCGACTCGCGATGCCATCGCTGCCACCCCGATACGAGCCGTTGCTGAAGCTCGACGATCCGGAAGGGGAGAAATCCTCCGTCACCTTCCGGCTCGTCCAGGCCAGCTTCGTACAGCGCACGGAGGTATGCGAAGCGATGGGGCGCGTCGAGCGCGGCCTGGGGGACGTTCTCGAGGTCGATGTAGTGATCGAAGTACCAGGCGCGGTCCATCTCGTTGAGTGCTCGAGAGCGCCATCGGTCGGGTTCGGGATCGAGGTAGACCAGCTGATCGGTCGCCTCTCGAAAGAACACGGGCATGTCTTGGGGCAGCGTCGCCGCAGCTGCCCGCGCGGCGATCTCGTGACCATGCGTACCCCACGGTGCCTCGAGCGACGGCGTGGCGCCCGACAGCATCACGACCCAGCTCACGAGCGCCAGGGCCCTCGGACGAGGTACGTCGCTCACGGCGCTACGGCCCCCACCTCAAAGCCCTCGAGCGAGCGAACCGCGATCGACCTTTCCGAGGTGGGTCCTCGGCAGCGCATCCAGGAAGACCACCGTGCGGGGGTACTTGTACGGCTCGAGACGAGACTTCGCCCACGCCTTGAGCTCGTCGCCCAGCTCGTTGCTCGCTCGCGCCCCGTCTCGAAGCACGACGAACGCGCTCGGCTTCACGAGACCCTCGGACGTCCGAGAGCCGACCACGGCCGCCTCGCGCACGCTCTCGTGCTCGAGCAGGCAATTCTCCAGCTCCTTCGGGGAGAGCCACTTGCCGCTCACCTTGAGCATGTCGTCCGCGCGACCGGCATAGGTCACGATCCCCTCATCGTCGACGCTGATCATGTCGCCCGACACGAACCAACCGTCCTGGAACGCGGCGCGCGTCTTCTCCTCGTCCTTCCAGTAGCCGAGGGCGAGCGAATCACCGCGCACCCGCATCGTTCCGACCTCTCCGGGTGCCACCTGGTGCCCGTCGTCATCGCATGCGAGGACCTCGAATCCGTCGACCACGCGGCCGAGCGTGCCCGGCCGCACGTCGTCGATCCGATTCGAGATGAAGATGTGCCACATCTCTGCGGTTCCGAGCCCATCGAGGAGCGGCACCTCGAATAGCCGGTCCCATCGACGATGCAACTCCACGGGCAGCGCTTCGCCCGCCGACGTCGCGACGCGAAGACTCGAGAGATCCCGTCGGGAGGCGGTTTCGTGACCGACCAGGTGGTTGACCATCGTCGGGACGTTCACCAGAAGCGTGGGCCGAAATCCCTCGATCTTCTCGAAAAGCGTCTCCGCCGTGCATCGCTCCGCGAAGAGGGCCGACGTCGCGCCGACCGAGAACGGGAAGAAGAGATTCGTGCCCGTGGCGTACCCGAAAAAGAGCTTGGGGACGGAGAGCGTGACGTCGTCCGGCCCGAGCCGGAGCACTGCCTTGCCGTAAAGCTCTGTGGTGTTGGCGAACGAACGGTGCGTTTGCACCACCGCCTTCGGGTGTCCGGTCGTGCCACCACTGAACAGGAAGATGGCAGGCGCGTCCGGCCCCGCTCCGTGGACCTCGGCATCCGACGGGAAGGCCTCGAGTCGCCTCGGGAACGTCTCGTCGCCGACCTCGACGAGCTCCGGTCCGTCCATGCCTGCCGTCCGGGCGGTCCGGAACTGCTCGATCACCTCGGTGCCTACGAACGCCAGCACGGGCTCGGTATAGTCGTAAAAGTAGGTGATCTGCTCGGCGGGCAGGTGAGGGTTCACCATGACGACGACCGCACCGGCCCGAACGATGCCGAAGAGGGTGGCGACGTAGTCGGGACCGTCCTCAAGCGCGATCATCACCCGGTCGCCGGGCTGCACGCCCGAGCCGCGAAGGAGGTTGGCGATCCGCCCCGCTTCGTCGTGTACGTCCTGATAGCTGCGTGTACCTCGGTCGGTCAGCAGAGCGCGGCGTGCCCCTAGACCCTCGGCGATTCGGTCGCCGAGGAAGTAGCCGTACATGTTGAAATCGGACCGCGGTAGGAAAGACATGCCGTGACGATACGCAGGCTGTAGAATGGAGGTCAATTTTCCTCGAGCGCGGGTGGCCGATGCCGCTACACCGATGGGCGGACATGACGTGGGAGGAGGTGCGGGACGCGCGAGATGGGGAATCGGTCGCCATCCTGCCCGTTGGCGCCGTCGAGGCGCACGGGCCGCACCTGCCGATCGGGACGGACGTGATCATCGCCGAGGCGATGGCCCGAGCCGCGGCCGAACGCTTGAGCGACGAGGGGCGCACCGCCTTCGTGCTTCCGCCGCTCTGGTACACGGCCGCAGGTTTCGCGGATAACTTTCCGGGAACGGTCGCGGTCCGTCCGGACACGGTTCGCGACATGGTGCTTCAGATCGCCACTTCCTTGAAGGAGCACGAGATCTCGACTCTGGCAATCGCGAACGCGCACCTGGACCCCATGCACCTGGATTCTTTGCGTGCGGCAGGAAGAGCGGCTCCGGCAGGCGGTCGGATCGTCTTTGTCGACCTCACGCGCCGACGGGTCGCCGAGCGCCTCACGGCCGAGTTCCGAACCGGGGCGTGCCATGCAGGTCGGTTCGAAGGCAGCATCGTTCGCGCCGAAACGCCCGATCTGTACCGCGAGGAGGTGGCTCGAGCGCTTCCACCGAATCCGGCGAGCCTTTCCGATGCCATCCGCGAGGGGCACACGACCTTCGAGACCGCGGGCGGGCCGCGTGCCTACTTCGGTTGGCCAGCGGAGGCGACCGCCGACGAAGGACGAGAGACGGTCGCCACGCTCGGCCGACTGCTCGCTGAGGCTGTGCTCGCAGAGGAGGCCGCGTGAGCGGACTCGAGGGGTACAACGCGATCGTCACCGGAGGTGGGCGAGGCATCGGCGCGGCCGCGGGCATCGCGCTCGCGAGGGCCGGGGCGAAGGTATCGCTCGCCGCGCGCAACGAGACGCAGGTGGTCGAGATCGCGGCGGAGATGAGGAAGGAAGGACTTGAGGCCTTCGCTTTCCGCTGCGACGTGACCGACCCGCATCAGGTCCGTGACCTGGCGCTCTCGGCAAGCGAGGCGATGGGCCGCATCGATATCCTGATCAACAATGCCGGGACCGCCACGTCGAACCCGCTATCGCGTATCACGCTCGCCGAATGGCAGCACATCATGGACGTGAACGTGACGGGGACGTTCCTTTGCTCGCAGGCCGTGTTCGAGCAAATGAAGGAGCGCCGCTGGGGCCGGATCGTGAACGTGGCCTCGATCGCCGGGATCGAAGGAGACAAATACATCTCGGCGTATACGGCCGCGAAGCATGCCGTGGTCGGGTTCACGCGGGCGATGGCGGAGGAGGCGAAGGGGACCGGCGTCACCTTCAATGCGGTTTGCCCCGGCTATGTGGACACACCGCTCACGGACGAGACGATCGCCCGCATCATGCATCAGACCGGGCGTTCGTGGCAGGAGTCGCTCTCGGCCCTGCTCGAGCGGGCCGGACAGCCGCGCTTGATCCGTGCCCACGAAGTCGCTGACGCGGTCGTCGAGCTCTGCATGGAGGCCGCGGGACATACCAACGGCGAGTTGGTCGTCCTCGACGGGACCGACACGCCGTGACGTTTCGACGGATCGATCCGGACGAGCTCGGTCCCCCGCGAGGGTGGACGAACGGAATGCTGGCTCCAGCCGGAGGCCGTGTCCTCTTCGTGGCCGGACAGGATGCGGCCAACGCCGAGGGCGAGGTCGTGACCGACGATTTCGTGGAGCAGTTCGACGTCGCCCTTCGCAAGACGCTCGCGGTCGTGCGCGCGGCAGGGGGGGACGCGGAGTCGATCGGACGCATGACGATCTACGTGACGGACATGGACGCGTATCGCTCGGCCCGCTCCGAGATCGGCGCCATCTGGCGATCGCAGATGGACCGGCACTTTCCGGCGATGGCGCTCATGGAAGTCGCACGCCTCGTCGATCCGCGGGGCCGTGTGGAGATCGAGGCGACGGCGGTGCTGATGGAGTCGACCTGAATGATCGATCCGAGCTCGTTTCGTTTCGGCGTCGAAGGCTCGACCGGTGTCGCCACGATCACGCTCGACCGCCCGGACCGTCTCAACGCGCTGACGTTCGAGATCTACGACGAACTGCGCCACACCTTTTACGCGCTCCACGACGAAGAGCGAGTCCGGGCCGTGGTCATCACGGGCTCGGGTCGTGGCTTCTGCTCCGGCGGGGACGTCGAGGACATCATCGGACGGCTGTTCGAGCGGGACATGCGAGGGCTGCTCGAGTTCACGCGCATGACGTGCGATCTGGTGCTGTCCATTCGACGTTGCCGCAAGCCGGTCATCGCGGCCTTGAACGGCACGGTTGCGGGCGCGGGCGCCGTGATTGCCACCGCGTGCGACCTGAGAGTCGCTGCGGAGTCGGCGAAGATCGCGTACCTGTTCACGCGGGTCGGCCTTTCCGGTGCCGACATGGGGGCCGCTTGGATGCTGCCACGCATCGTCGGGCTCGCGAAGGCGAGCGAGCTCCTGATGACGGGCGACTTCATCAGCGCCGAGGAGGCCCACCGCATAGGGCTGTACAACCGCGTCGTCGACGACGGTACGTCTCTCGACGCGGCGACCGAGTTGGCGGAGAAGCTCTCGCGTGGTCCGTCGTTCGCGATCGAGATCACCAAGGATGCACTCAACCGCGAGGCTCACATGGACCTCGTGAGCGCGCTCGAAGCGGAAGCCCAGATTCAGGCGGCGCTCATGCTCCATCCGGACTTTCGCGAATCCTACGACGCGTTCGTCGAGAAGCGCGACCCGGAGTTCCTCTGATGTCCTTTCCGACCTAGCCGTGTCCGATACACACACTGTTCGAGCGTTTCTCGAGGCCCACCATCACTTGTGGGGGGCGGAGGCAGCCGCGTTCGCGGCTCGCATCCTCGCGCCTCGTCCAGAGTCCCAGTCGGACGACGACGCCCGCGAGGAGGCGCGCGAGCTGCTGACGCTCATGGGCGACGAGGGGTTGTTCGAGCCGATCGGCCGGCGCGACCTCCGTGAGTGCTGCCTGGCTCGTGAGATCGTGGCGGCCGCTTCACCGCTCGCCGACGCGGTGTGGGCTTTGCAAGGACTCAGCATCACGCCTCTCCTTTTGGCCGGTACGCCCGACCAGCGCGCGCGATGGGTGGAGCCGGCGCTCGCCGGTGAGCTCATGGGCGGCTTCGCGATCACCGAACCGGAGGCTGGCTCGGACGTGGGATCGATCGGGACGCGCGCGGTTCGACACGGCGACGAATACGTCCTCGACGGACACAAGTGGTTCATCAGCAACGCGGGCATCGCCGACTTCTACGTGGTGTTCGCGTCGACCGACCCCGAGGCGAAGAGCAGAGGCCTGAGCGCCTTCGTCGTGCCGGCCGGCACCGAGGGACTCGTCTTCTCGGGCGTGCAGAGGCTCAGCGCGCCACACCCACTCGGGGAGCTCAGGTTGGATTCGTGTCGTGTGCCCATCGACCACCTCGTCGGGTCGGAGAATGGCGGTTTCAAGGTGGCGATGGCGACGCTCGATCAGCTGCGGACCACCGTAGGCGCCGCGGCCTGCGGCATGGCGGAGCGCGCGCTTCGCGAAGCCCTCGAGCACGCGGTATCGCGCGTGCAGTTCGGTCAGCCGATCGCGGACTTCCAGATCATCCAGGACAAGTTGGGCCGGATGGCCATGGACCTCACCGCGGCCCGGATGCTCGTGTACCGCGCGGCGTACGAGAAGGACCTGGGCGCCGATCGCATTACCACGGAGGCGGCCATGGCCAAGGCTTTCGCGACCGAGACGGCACAACGGATCATCGATGACGCAGTTCAGATCTTGGGTGGTCCCGGGGTCATGGCAGATCATCCCGTCGACCGTTTATACCGCTCCATTCGGGCGCTCCGGATCTATGAGGGCACGACCGAGATCCAGCACCTGATCATCGGTGGTCGCATGGTCGCCGACGCCAGAGCTGCGAGGGCGGAGCAAGGCGCTTGAGGATTCTGGTCGCGGGGGGCGGACCCTCGGGGCTCTACTTCGCCATCCTCATGAAACGGGTGGATCCGGCCAACGAGGTCGTCGTGATCGAACGCAACCGTGCCGACGACACGTTCGGCTTCGGCGTCGTGTTCAGCGACGCGACGATCGCGGAGGTGGAGAGCGCGGACGTCGACACGTACCGGGCCATCACGGATCACTTCGTCCGGTGGGACGACATCGATGTCCACTACGCGGGCGAGCTCGTTCGCTCGACGGGGCACGGATTCAGCGGAATGAGCCGGCAGAAGCTCCTCAACGTGCTTCAGGGCCAAGCGGCCAAGCTCGGTGTGGATCTTCGGTTCGAGACCGAGGTGGAATGGGCCTTGGCCGGGCGGTCTTCGGAGTCGGCCGCGACGTCGGGAAACGCTACAGCCACGCTCGTGGTCGACCCGGCGGAGTTCGATCTCGTGGTCGGTTCGGACGGAGTGAACTCGACCTTGAGGGATCGTCTCTCCGATCAATTTCAACCGACGCTCGATTGGCGACCGAATCGGTTCGTTTGGCTCGGGACCACGAAGCCCTTTCCGGCGTTCACCTTCTACTTTCGCGAGAACGAGCACGGACTCTGGCGCGTCCATGCGTATCAGTACGAGCCCGGGCGCTCGACCTTCATCGTGGAATGCACCGAAGAGGCGTGGGCCTCGGCCGGAATGGACGCAGCCACCGAGGCCGAGACGCTCGCGTACTGTGCCGAGCTCTTCGCCGAAGAGCTCGCCGGCCACGAGCTGATCGACAACAAGAGCGTTTGGCGGCGCTTCCCGACCGTGCGCTGCGCCCGCTGGGCACACGACAATCTCGTGCTCATCGGAGACGCCGCGCACACGGCGCACTTCTCGGTCGGGTCCGGAACCCGGATGGGAATGCTGGACGCCATCGCGTTGAAGGACGCGCTCGTCGGGACTTCCACCGTCATGAGGGCCCTCGAGACGTACGAGTCCCAGCGTCGGCCGGCGGTCGAGTCGTTGCAGCGCGCCGCCCAAGCCAGCCTCGAGTGGTTCGAAGCGACCGAGCGCTACATGGATTTGGACCCGACCCAGTTCACGTTCACGTTGCTGACGCGTAGCCTGCGGATCACGCACGAAGATCTCCGCGTTCGCGATCCTGCATTCCTCGAGCGGGTCGATCGATTCGTCGCCCGTAAAGCGGCCGAACAGGCGAGGATCTCGGTGCCCCATGACCCGGCTCCGCCCCCGATGTTCACGCCGTTCCGTCTGCGGGAGCTGGTGGTGCCCAACCGGGTGGTGGTCTCACCCATGTGTCAGTACACGGCCGTCGACGGGACCGTGGGGGACTGGCACATGCAGCACTTGGGCAGCCGAGCCGTTGGTGGGGCGGGCATGGTTTACGCCGAGATGACCGACGTGTCACCCGAGGCGCGGATTTCCCCCGGTTGCGCAGGCCTGTACAAGGACGAGCACGTTGGGGCGTGGAAGCGGATCGTCGATTTCGTGCACGACCAGTCGCACGCGAAGATCGCGGTGCAACTGGGTCACGCCGGCCGCAAGGGCGCCACGAAAAGCCTGTGGGAGGGTGACTCCGAGCCGCTCGAGGCGGCTGGCTGGGAGATCGTATCCGCCTCGCCGATCCCGTACTTCCCCGACCGGAGCCAGACGCCGAGGGAGATGACGCGCGCGGACATGGACGAGGTCGTGCGCGACTACGTACAGGCAACGGAGCGGGCCGACGCCGCGGGGTTCGATCTGCTGGAAGTCCACATGGCGCACGGGTATCTCCTGGCTTCGTTCATCTCGCCCCTGACCAATGAACGGGACGACGAGCACGGGGGATCGCTCGAGAACCGGATGCGCTTCCCGCTCGAGGTGTTCGCCGCGTGTCGACGGGCCTGGCCCGATGGCAAGCCGATGAGCGTTCGGGTGAGCGCGGTCGACTGGGCGCCGGGCGGCATGCGCCCGGAGGACACGGTGGAGGTCGCGCGCATGCTTCACGACCACGACTGCGACGTCGTCGACGTTTCATCAGGACAGACCGTGCCGGACCAGCGGCCGACGTACGGCCGCCTTTATCAGACACCGTTCGCCGATCGCATTCGAAACGAGGTCGGCATCGCGACCATGGCTGTGGGCAACATCTCGTCGTGGATGGACGTCAACACGATCGTCGCGGCCGGGCGCGCCGACCTCTGTCTGATCGCCCGAGCCCATCTGTTCGATCCCTACTGGACCCGTCACGCTGCGCACATGCTCGGTTATCCGCTCCCTTGGCCGAACCAGTACAAGTCGGTGGAGCGGTACACGCCGCGCTTCGAGTTCCACTTCGGCGGGGAGTAGCTCGGCCGGGTCGGATGTGACCGTGGAAGGGCCCAGCCTGTCTGAGGGGACGTAGCCGTTCCACCCACGATGCCGTATGGTCACGCGTGGACATTCGAACAAAGCTGGTCTTCTACTTCGTCGCGGTGTCGATCGCGACGATGGCGGGGCTCGGGTGGTGGATGTATCGGGTCGCCGAGCAAGACCTCCAGAACGCGTCGGTCGAGCAGCTGACGAGCTTGGCGCGCTTCAAGGTCGACGCCCTGGAGGGGATCCTGGGCGCGTGGCACGACCGCGTGACGTTGGTCTCCAGCCGGACGCAGCTGCGGGAGAGCCTGAACACCTTCAATCGCACGGGCGATGAAGCGGCTCGGCTGCGAATGTCGGGGATCCTCCAAGACGCGCTGGGGGCGTCGACCACGCTGTACCAGCTCTGGGTTTACGATCCGGACGGCCAGCTCGTCGTGGCTGTGGGGCCTGATACCGAAGCCGGTGCGCCGGAACCGGATGTGCTGTCCAACGAGGTTGGCCCGACGAACTCGGGGTACGGGGGCGTGACCTTCAGAGCCGACGCCCCGCCTGTCGTGAGCCTGTACGCGCGGATGATTCTGCGTGACGAGGTGATCGGCTACCTGTATGCCGTTCTCGACACGGAGGAAGTCGAAGACCTCTCGCTCAATTACGAGGGCCTCGGGCTCACCGGTGAGACGATGGTCGTCGCGCTGGATCGAAACGGCGACGTTCGCGTCCTGCACCAGGTGAGAAATGCCCCCGTGGGGATCTTCGGAGAAGCCGGTGAGCGGCTCGACGCCGTCGGCCTGAGGCCGGGACTCGAGCTTGCCCCCGAGAGCACGGGGGGCCTGGCCGCGCGCGGCGAAGAGAAGGTCTATCTCGGGAACGTCACGGATTACCGCGGCGCACGCGTGCGGGCGGTCACTCGGTTCGTGCCCGCCACGAGATGGGGTGTCGTGGTGAAAGTCGACGAGGTCGAAGACCGCGTACCGATCGACGCGTTCCGGGCGACCACGATTCGCCTGGTGTTGAGTTTGGGTGCCTTCGCGATCTTGGGAGGCCTCTTGCTGGGCTTCCGCTTCACGCAGCCGATCCTCACGCTCGCGGCGGCGGCGGAGAAACTCGGGGACGGGCATCTCGGTACTCGGACCGGCATCCAACAGGAGGATGAGGTTGGCCTTCTGGCGCGCACGTTCGACGAGATGGCCGAGGATCTCGAGGACAAGATTCAGCTTCTGGACGAGTTCCGTTTCTTCTTCGACGTCTCGATCGACATGTTGTGCATCGCCTCGACGGACGGCTATTTCAAGCGGATCAACGAGGCTTTCACTCGCGAGCTTGGCTGGTCCGAAGAGGAGCTGCTCGAGCGGCCGTTCCTCGACATGGTGCACGCGGAAGATGTCGATGCGACGCTGAAGGAGGTCGAGAAGTTGGCCGGTGGTACGCCGACCATCCGCTTCGACAACCGTTTCGAGTGCGCGGATGGGTCGTACAAATGGCTCCGCTGGAACAGCTTCCCCGATCCGCGCACCGGCCGGTTGTATGCGATCGCGAGGGCCATCGACCCCCCCTTGGCGCATAGCTCGTGACGGAACTCTCGCTCGTTGCCGGGTTCATCTACCTGCTCGTCGGCGGTGACGTGCTCGTCCGAGGGTCCGTGGCGCTCGCGCGTCGACTCCAGGTTCCTGCCGTGTTCGTGGCGGCGACGGTAGTCGGGTTCGGAACCTCGCTCCCCGAACTGGTGGTTTCCGTCCAGGCCACGCTCGACGGGTACCCGGGCCTGATTCTCGGAAACGTCGTGGGAAGCAACATCGCCAACGTCCTGCTGGTGGGGGGCGCTTCGGCGGCGGTCTATCCACTCATGCACGATGACCGTGACGCACGGCGCAACATCGGCCTCATGGCCTTTTCGGTCCTTCTGTTTAGCGCCCTCTGCGTATGGATCGACCTCGGGCAGCTCGCGGGCGCGGCCCTCCTGGTGATCTTCCTCGCGCTCATGATGTCGTCGCTCGGTTCTGCGTTCGGTGGCAAGGAAGATCGGGATTCGACGACGCCGCTCGATTGGATTCTGGGCATTCCGACTCGGGTGGCTTCCATCGCCCTCTTCATCATCGTTGGTGTCGTCTTCCTGCCGGTCGGTGCCAACCTGCTCGTTCAGTCTGCGATCGAGATGGCTGCGCGCTTGGACGTTTCCGACACGGTGGTGGGCTTGAGCATCCTGGCGATCGGCACGTCGCTGCCCGAGCTCGTGACCACCGTGCTGGCCGCGCTCGAGCGACGGACGGACGTCGCGCTCGGAGCGATCGTGGGGAGCAACACGTTCAACGTGCTGGCGATCATGGGCGTCACGGCAGCGATGAGCTCGGAGCCCATCCCCGTCTCGACTCGTTTCTTGTGGTTGGACCTTCCCGTCATGCTCGTCACGAGCCTCACGCTCGCGACCGTCGCGTGGAAGGCGCGCCCCATTGGACGGGGTTGGGGGATTTCGATGTTGCTGGCGTACTGCGCGTATCTGAGCACACTCTACCTGGTCGCGTGACGCCGTGCGGGTCGGCACGCACCCCTTGATCCTTCCTTCCGGAGCGGAGCCGGCGATGTCCGAAGCCGTGACCTATGGCAAATACCTGAAGATCGAAGAGCTCCTCTCTCTGCAGCAGCCGAGGGACGAGGTCGAGCACGACGAAATGCTCTTCATCGTCATCCACCAGGTCTACGAGCTCTGGTTCAAGGAAGTGCTTCACGAGCTCGATTACTGCTGTCGGCTCTTGGTCGCGGGCGACGCTCCGCGCGCCCAGCACACGCTCAAGCGGGTGCTGACCATCTTGAAGGTGCTCGTGTCCCAGCTGGACATCTTGGAGACGATGACACCGACGGAATTCCTCACGTTCCGCGAACGACTGGACAGCGCGAGTGGCTTTCAGAGCGACCAATTCCGCCAGCTCGAGTTCCTCCTGGGCCACAAGTCGGCGGCCGCGGTACAACGCTTCGAAGAAGGGACGCGCGCGCGTGAGGTGCTCGAGGCGCGCTGGAAGGCTCCAACGCTCTGGGACGCGGTGCTCGAGTACCTCGCGCGCAGCGGGTACTCGATTCCCGAGTCGGAGCTCGAGCGTGACGTCACGGCGCGGATCGAGCCGTCCGAGGGGGTGCAGGACGCGCTGCTGGAGGTGTATCGGAACGACCCGCGCAACGCGGAGCTGTGCGAACGGATGGTCGACCTCGACGAAGGCATACAGGAGTGGCGCTACCGACACGTGAAGATGGTCGAGCGGACGATCGGCTCGAAGATGGGCACCGGAGGGTCGGCCGGATCCAAGTACCTGCGCACGACGCTGCAGCAGCCGCTCTTCCCCGACCTCTGGGAGATCCGGGCGCGCTTGTGAACGCATCGGTCTGCGACCCCGCGTCGATTCGTCGCCGCATGGTCTTCTCGCTCTGTCCTGCCGGCTCCATGCTCTCCTGCCGATGACCCACTCGCTCGAAGCCCTCAGGGCGAGCCCGAACGCTCTCTCGCCTCACTACTCCGCGTTCCGCGTTCGGGAGCGGCTGCTCTTGACCGGTCACTCTCATCAGGCGTGGCCGGATGTGGGGTTCGAGGGGCAGAAGCAGGCATGGCTCGACGCGGCGGCCCACGCGGACGGGAAATGGTCGCTCGTCGCCGAGCGCGTGGATCGCGTGGCCGAGGGGTACCGAGCGCTCATGGGCGATTGCGACGGCGACATCACCCTCGATACCAACACGCATTCGCTCGTCATCCGCTTTCTTTCGGCCTTGCCGCTGAGGGACCGGCCCCGGATCGTCACCACGGATGGTGAGTTCCACACCATTCGTCGACAGCTGGATCGGATGGCCGAAGAGGGCCTCGAGGTCGTGAAGGTGCCGGCCGCTCCGGTCGGCACGCTCTCCGAGCGGGTAGCCGCCGAAGTCGATGATCGGACCGCGGCCGTGATGATGTCCTCGGTGCTCTTCGCGACGGGGCTCGTGGTGCCCGACCTTCCGGTCGCCGCCCAGGCAGCCGCGCGGGAGGGCGCGGAGGTCTTGATCGACTCGTACCACTCGCTCGGGGCCGTTCCATTCACTTTGCGGGGCATGCAGGAGGCCTTCGTAGTCGGGGGCGGCTACAAGTACCTGCAGCTCGGAGAAGGAAACTGCGCGCTCCGTGTGCCACCGGACTGCGCGCTCCGCCCGGTGCTGACCGGCTGGTTCTCCGAGTTCGCGGAGCTCGCGGATGCCCGCGTGCCGGGCGAAGTACGCTACGGCAGGGGTGCCGCGCGCTTCGCCGGCTCGACGTACGACCCGACGTCGGCGTATCGCGGTGCAGCGGTCCTGGACTTCTTCGACCAACACGGGCTCAGGCCCGACTTCCTGCGGCTGGTGAGCCTACACCAAGTCGGATTGCTTCTCGACAGATTCCGAGGGCTCGACCTCGACCCGTCGGTCGTGCGGGTCCAAACCGAGGTGCCCCCGGAGGGGCGGGGTGGCTTCCTCGCGCTCGAGGCTCAGGATGCGGCGGGTTTGTTCGAGCGGCTTCTCGAGCGCGGTGTTCGCACCGACTATCGGGATACCGTGCTTCGCTTCGGACCGGCTCCGTATCTGTGCGACGACCAGATCGTCGAGGCCATGGAGATGCTGGGAGCCGTGGTTCGGAGCTGACGAGCTGGCGCTGCCAAAAGGAAGATCACTCCGCGGCGGCGGCATCCTCGAGCCGGACCTCGTCGCCGACCGCCACTTCACCGTCGTCCAGCACGACCCCGTACACGCCACCGTTCCAGTCCGGATCGAGGGCGCTCGTCAGCCCCTGGACCTGGGCGTCCATCCGCTCGCACGGCCGGGTCTCGCCGAACAGCTCGATGCGGACGTCGCCGAGCCGGAGTACACGTCCACGCGACTGCTTCAAGCCGAGGCCAGACACCATCACGTTGGCGCGGCGCATCGAGGGCTCGACTCCCGGCAACCCCACGGCGATCCGATCGAAGACCTCTTTCTCGATCACGGTCACCTGCCGCTTGGATCGGCCGAAGTTGGCGTCGCCTTCGATCCCCTTGCCCTCGACCAGGCGAAGGCGTTGCGCTGCGTCCATGACTCCGCGCCGCGCTCGTTTCGTCCAGAGGGCCTCGACACGACCGCTCATCCGGGTCTCCGTTCCGAAGGATAATCGATGATGTTCTCCCACTCCGACGCGTCCGATCGGGCCACGACCGCGATGACGGGCTCGGTGTCGCTGAGGTTGAGGACCTCGTGGGGGACGCCGGGTTCGATGAAGATGAAGTCACCCGCCTCGTTGTCCATCGACTTCGTGAGCCCCTCGCCGTACTCGTGGCGCACCCGACCTTCGAGAATGAAGAGCATCACCTCGAAGTCGACGTGCGTATGCGCGTACGCGACGCCACCGGGTGGGACCGTCGCGACGTTCATCGAGAGGCGCTTCGATCCCACGTTCTTCGCCGACAGGCCCGTCTTGTAGCGGATTCCATTCCAACCCCGCCACGTTTCCGGGGCTCGGACGCAGAGGATCCCGTCTCCGTCCTCGGCTCCGCCGACTTCGGGCGAGCTCACCGGACCATCTCCGCGAGCGCCTCGGGCGAGCGCGGCAGGTCGCGGGTAAGCACCTCGACGCCGTCGGCGGTCACGAGCACCACGTCTTCGACGAATACCGCGATCTCGAGATCGTGATTGTAGTACCAGGGCTCCACGGTGAAGACCATGCCCGGCTGAAGGGGCTCGTCGATCAACGCCGGGTCCCCGGCGTTGAGCCCGATGTGATGGCCGAAGAACGACGGTGTCTGCATGTAGCGTTCTTCATCGTCGGGGATGGCGTCATACGCGATTCGGGTCAAATCGCGAAACGTCACGCCGGGTCGGATCGCCGCAATGATCGCGTCCGCGGCTCGCATGCTCACCATCATCTTCTCACGCTGGAGCTCGGTGAAGCGCCCGTCGACCGGGAAGGTCCGCCCGACGTCGCTGATGTATCCGTCCACCTCACACCCGACATCGAGAATGACCAGTTCGCCGGACTCCAGGGGACGATTCCTCCGATCGTAATGGGCCGCGAGCACCCTCCACGGCCAGAGGCTGTTGGGACCGGACTTCACGATCGGCGTGAACGGGATCGTCTGCGCCCCTAGCGCTCGGCAGGTCGCCTCGAAATTACCCTGGATCGAACGCTCGTCGGTTCCGACCCGGATCGTCGAAGCCGCCGATCGCATCCCCTGCGCGGTCGCATCGGCCGCGATCCGCATCCTCTCGATCTCATACCGGCTCTTGATCATGCGACCCATGGCGACTTCCTCGAACGCGTTGACGATTCGCGCCGCCGGGTAGTCGTTCCGCAACCGAAGGACCATCGTCTCGATGGCATCGAGACCCCCGAACAAGGGGATCTCTGGCTCCGATAGCGTGCCGGGGGCGCCCCCATTCACCCGCAGGATCGTGCGGGCTCGAACACGCTGCGAGAGGAATCCGTCGAGCTCGTCGATGTCTCGATACTCCTCGATGCCGCCGATGCTGCGGAGCTGGTAATCGCTCAGGAGGGGGCGACCGGGGAAGTCGTTCGGGCGGCCCGGATTGTCGAAGCGGTAGTCTCGTTCGGGAAGAAAGAGGATCGAACGGTCCCGATCGACGTCGAGCACCAGCATGGAGTTGGGCACCTCCAGGCCTGTGTAGTACCAGAAGTCTTCAAGCTGGCGGAACGTGTCGCCGTGCGTGAGCCCGTCGCTGGAAGGGACGAGCAGTAGGCCGCCGCCGCTCTCACGAAGGAGGCGAATCATGTTGCTCCGACGGAAGGCGTACTCCTGGGGGCGGAAGTCCAGTCGCCGCACCCACGAGCCGTAGCGCTGCTCCTCGGGTGTCCCGCGCGTGGTGTCGGCCTCAGAGGCCCCCACCTGGGCGGTCGCGGGGGCAGGCATGGTCGCAAGAAGCGCCGCGACGGCCAGGGCCCCGGCCGAAACGGAGGCGTCGACCCGGCGGGCAGGGAGCCGGCGCCGACGCACGTGGATCGTTCGATGCATGGACGGTACCGTGGCGGTGGATCGGGTGGGGGGAGTAGGTTGCGCAGCGAACCACGTGCCCGCCAGGCCCACCTCTGCCGAGGGGTCTCGACGGTCGCGTGCAAGGAGGCCGACCCTGTCTCTCAAACTACAGATCGAACTCGTGTACGACCCGGGCTGTCCCAACGTGGGCCAGGCGCGTGAGCTGCTTACCGATGCCTGCCGTGAGCTCGGCGTGCCCGCAGTGTGGACGGAATGGAATAGCGAGGATCCCGAGTGCCCGGAGCACGCGCGGAACCTCGGGTCGCCATCGGTCTTGGTGAACGGCGAGGACGTAGCCCCGGGTCCGCACCCGTGGAAGGAGCGTAGCCCCGACGCCGGCCCCCGCTGTCGGGTGTACCGCGACGGAAGCGCCATCATCCGAGTGCCGCCGATGGCCCGGGTGCTGGGGGCGATCCACGAGGCGATGCAGCCCGAGGTCGGGTAACGACGATCGGGTGCGGGTCTGCCGAGTCCCGTCTATCTTTCTGTCTCCGTGTCACGCGTACTTCATCCCATTGCACCTCATGGCCCTTTCGCGAACCATCACTGCGACGCTCATCGCGTTCGTTTCTCTCAGCCCTGGTTCCGCCGACGCGCAGGCCCGGTCCGTCGACGCCGTGCTCGATTCCGCGTTGCTCGCCGGGTATCAGTGGCGCAACATCGGACCGGACCGCGGAGGGCGCTCGATCGCGGTCAGCGGAGTGGTGGGGCAGCCCGACCTCGGGTATTTCGGCGCCGTCGGGGGTGGCCTCTGGAAGACCGTCGACGGCGGTGAGAACTGGTTTCCGGTAACGGACTTCCAGATCACGTCGGCGTCCGTAGGCGCCGTCGCCGTAAGCGAGTCGAACCCCGACCTCGTCTTCATCGGGACGGGCGAAACGTGCATTCGGGGAAACATCCTCCCCGGGGACGGCGTCTACCGCAGCCGGGACGCCGGAGAGACCTGGGAGCACGTGGGCTTCAGTGAGTCGCACGGTATCAGCAAGATCCGGATCCACCCGACGGATCCCGACATCATCTACGTCGCCTCGTTCGGGAAATACTCCGTACCGAGCCAGGAGCGCGGAGTCTTCCGAAGCACGGACGGTGGGGACAGCTGGGAGCGCGTTCTGTTTCGGAACGACCAGACCGGCGCCATCGACCTGGTTCTCGATCGCAACGATCCGAGCGTGCTCTACGCTTCGCTATGGGAGGCATTCCGAAAGGAGTTCACCGCGTCGTCCGGAGGACCCGGCAGCGGAATGTTCAAGAGCACCGACGGCGGGGACAGCTGGACGGAGATGACCCGAAACCCGGGCATGCCGGCGGAGGGGCTGGTCGGTCGCATCGGACTCGCCGTTTCGAGCGCGGACTCTGACCGGGTATATGCGCTCTTCGAGAACGACGAGGGCGGCTTGTTCCGTAGTGACGATGCGGGTGCGACCTGGGATCGAGTCAACGACGAGCGCAGGATTCGACAGCGTGCCTTCTACTACACGCACGTCTTCGCCGACCATCAGGACCCAGACGTCGTGTACATGCAGAACACCTCCCTCTTCCGTTCGACCGACGGTGGCGAGACGCTCGAGAACATCGGTGGCGGGACCCACGGCGACCATCACGATCTGTGGATCGATCCGAACGACCCGTCGCACATCATCGACGGCAACGACGGGGGAGGCGCCGTCAGCTTCGATACGGGAGAGCGCTGGACCGACCAGGAGTTTTCGACCAGTCAGTTCTACCAGGCGGTCACGACTGCGCACGTCCCGTTCCACGTCTGCGGGTCCCAGCAAGACAACAGCACGCTGTGCGTGCCGTCGGCGTGGAACGCGGGCCGGCTGGGCGACGAAGACGTCGACCCCCTCGCAGGGCAGCCGGGCAGCATCACCGAAGGGTCGATGGAAGTCGCGTATCGAGTCGGTGGTGGCGAGCCGGGCTACATCGCGCCGGATCCCACGGACCTGGACGTCTTCTTCTCCGGGACGAACAACGGGCGCTACATCGACAAGTACAACAAGGAGCTCGGGACCTCGCGTGAAGTGAACCCGTATCCGTGGTTCTACTCCGGAGAGCCCGCGCTCGAGATGGTCGAGCGGTGGCAATGGACGTTCCCCATCATCTTCTCGCCGCTCGACCCCGACGTGCTCTTCACGTCGTCGAACAGGCTCTGGAAGTCCGAGGACAGTGGAAACAGTTGGGAGCAGATGAGCCCGGACCTGACTCGTGCGGACCCATCGACGCTCGGTCGATCGGGCGGGCCCATCACCGGTGACATGAACGGTCCCGAGGTTTACGCGACGATCTTCTCCGTCGGACCGAGCAAGGTGGACATCGACGTCATTTGGACCGGTTCGGACGACGGGCTGGTGCACGTCACGCAGGACGGTGGCACGAACTGGACGAACGTGACGCCCCGAGACATGCCGGACTTCGGCCGTGTGAGTCAGATCGATGCATCGGCGTTCGACGCGGGCCGAGCGTATGTCTCCGTCCGCAAGCCGCTTCTCGACGACTTCCGGCCTTACATCTGGAAGACGGACAACTTTGGCGTCACCTGGACGAAGATCGTCAATGGAATTCGGGACGACGCATACGTGAACGCGGTGCGCGAGGATCCGACTCGACCCGGATTGCTGTACGCTGGCACGAATCACGGCGTTTACGTCTCCTACGACGACGGTGCTCGCTGGCAGGAGCTGAATCCCGGCTTCCCGGATCTTCCGGTCACGAATGTGGTGGTCGAAGACAACGAGCTCGCGATCGCGTCTCATGGTCGCGGGTTCTGGGTTCTCGACAACCTCGCCCCCATCCGTCAGGCGGAAGCGGGAATGACCGCCGAGCCGGTGCGGCTGTTCGACCCGCCGGTTGCGTATCGCTCGGCCGACGGCGTCGTGATTTCGTATTGGCTGCGCGATGTGCCCGAGGAAGCGCGCCTCGAAGTGGTGAGCTCCGATGGCGAGGTGCTGCAGAGCTTCGAGCCTCGCGGTGAGGACGAGGAGGGAGGACGGTACGCGCCGCAGGCACTACCGATCGAGCAGGGCCTCAACACGTTGCGCTGGGATCTGAGGGGACAAGGATGGTCGGCGTTCCCTCGAATGGTCTTCTGGGGCGTGCGAACCAACGCGCCGACGCTCCCGCCGGGGAATTACACGCTGCGCCTCACGGCCGACGGCCGCACCGAGACGAGCTCTCTGCAGATCCGACCGCACCCGTGGATCGACGACGTCACGGCCGACGACATGCGCGCGCAGTTCGACTTCGCGATGGAGATTCGAGACCGGGTCGAAGACGCCCAGCAGGCGGTGATCGCCATCCGTCGCATGCGTACGCAGGTCGAGGCGCGCCTCGAGGACAGCCAGGACCAGGAGCTTCGCGAGGCGATGCACGAGCTCATGACTGCTGCCGGGGAGGTCGAGGCGAATATCTATCAAGTCCGGAACCGCGCGGGTCAGGACCCGTTGAACTTCCCGATCAAGGTCAACAACCGGCTCGCCAATCTGCTCTCGATGGTCGAGCAGGGGGACGGTGCACCCAACGAGGGCATGCGAGAGGTCTTCGAGATCATGTCCGACGAGCTCCAGGGGTACTTGGAAACGCTGGAGGAAATCTGGTACGGTGAGCTGGAGGTCGTGAACGATCGGCTCGAGGCGCTGGGCATGGACGCGCTGGATCCGTGGGACCCGAACACGAAGATCTGGGCGCCGGAAGGGCTGTAGCGCTTTCGGGATG
>JAOTVL010000033.1 GCA_029863525.1 Gemmatimonadota bacterium | reverse complement strand
CGTCCGGGGGAGCACGCTGGCCCGTAACTTCGACGAGACCATGGCCTTGGCGCAGGAGGTCCTGCTCGAGCCTCGCTTCGACCCAGACGAGTTCGAGCTGTCCCGACAGCGGGTGGCGAACGCTCTCCGCCAACGAGCGGCCAGCCCCGTCGCCGTGGCCGGTGACGTATTCCAGCGGCTTCTGTACGGCGATCACATTCTCGCCGAGAACGGACTCGGGTCGCTCGACACGATCGACGACATTACGCTGGACGATCTGCGGGCGTACTACGCGGGTGCGGTGAGCCCGGAGCGCGCGGCATTACACGTAACGGGCGCGGTGAGGCCCCGAGACGTCGTCGCTTCCGTGGGCCGGCTCGAGCTCGAGTGGGCCGGCGATGCGGCGGCCCTTCCCGAACCTCCCGCGTGGGTTGCCGACCGGGCCGGCCTGTACTTCGTCGACGTCCCCGGCGCGAGTCAGTCGGTGCTGCGCATCGGTTACCTGGCGCTCGCCCAAACGGACGAAGACTACTATCCCGCCACGGTCATGAACTTCCGTTTGGGCGGCGGAGGATTCGCGTCGGACCTGACCCAGGCGCTGCGCGAGCAGCGGGGCTATACGTACGGGATCGGTTCCGGGTTCGGCGGGACGGACGCACCGGGTCCCTTCCAGATTTCGACCTCGGTGCGCGCCAACGTGACCTACGAGGCGCTCGACCTCATCAAGACCATTGTCGAAGCGCACGGCCCCGAGTTCGACGATGAGGACCTGGAAGCGACCAAGAGCTTCCTCCTGCGGGTCAACGCACGGGCGTTCGAGACGGGGGGCGCGAAGCTCGGCCTGCTGAGCGCAATGAGTGCGTATGGTTTCCCGGCCGACTTCTTCCTCGAGCGTGAGGAGATCGTCCGCCTGATGACGATCGACGACGTGCGGCGGCTAGCAGACGACTACCTCGACCCCGAGGGGATGATCTGGCTCGTGGTGGGGGACGCCGAAACGCAACGTGATCGGCTGACCGGGCTGGGACTCGGCACTCCGGTCATGCTCGATCGCGAAGGGCGCCCAATCCCGAACTGACTAGGCTCGGATTGGAGCGCGGGCCACCGCCCCCCGTCGGGGTGTGGTCTCAGCGGCGGCCCTGGTAGAGCCAGAGGCCGCCACGCCCTCCCCCGAGGATGAGGTCGTCCACCCCGTCCCCGTCGAGGTCGGCGAAGGCGGGCGCCGCGAAGCCGAAGTCGGCAATGTCGAGCGTGCCGTCGTGGACGAAATCGGGTGCCGACAACGATCCCTGGTTGCGGAACAGGTGGACGCCGCTCGACTCGGATCCGACGACCAGGTCCAAGTCGCCGTCGGCGTCGATATCGTACAAGACCGGCAAGCTTCGGCGTCCCACGTCGAGATCCCCGAACTCGTCGCTGATCAACCTGAATTCGGGGGCCATCGGTCCACCGGTGTTTTCGTAGAAATTGAGCGCGCCCGAGCTCTCGCCCACGAACAGGTCGAGGTCGCCGTCCGCGTCCACGTCTCCGAGCGCCGGGGCGGCATTGCGCCCCCGGGTGAGTGTCAGGAACGCGGAGTCGGTCAGCGTGAGATCGATCGAGCCGTCGGTCGCCACGTTGGTGTAGAGTCGGAGCGCATCCTCCCAGGTGCCGACGACCGCGTCCTCGTCCCCGTCCCCGTCCAGATCTCCGAACGCGGGAAGCAGGTGGTAGCCGCCGCCCACATCCAGGCTTCCGTCGATTCGGAAGCGAGGGGCCCGGGCAGTGCCTTCGTTGAGAAGACGGTACAGCTTGCCGTTCTGGGTGTCGGACTGCTCGATCTTGTTGCCGACGAGCATGTCGAGGTCGCCGTCTCCATCCAGGTCGATGACGACCGGGACGCTCTCGGCCCCGAAGTCGAGGGTCCGCAGGAAGCGGGAGGTCCTCTTCTCGAAAGAGGCGGGCCCGGTCCGCTCGATGAGGTGGAAGTTGTCGACCGTGGTGGTGTTCGGGTTGTAGGCGCCCCCGAGCACGCCGACGAGAAGGTCCTGGTCTCCGTCGCCCTCGACGTCCCCAACGGTTGGCGCGTTGTAGCCACTGGTGCGCAGCGGTTCGTCGGTGGGGAAGGGCAGCGGCTCGCTACGGAGCGAAGGCGTCTGACAGGTCCCGTTGTTCTCGATGAAGAGGATGCCTGGCTCGAAGTAGTCGCCCCAGAACAGATCCTCGTCGCCGTCCCCGTCGATGTCGCCCCAGGCCATGGTGTTCGCGCCATGCTTGCTCCCGATCTGCGCCACGATCTCGATGTCCTGGAATCGATCCGTCACGTGATCGAACCGCGGAACGCCGCTGGCTTCGGCGCCAGCCTCCTCGTAGCGGGTCAGGGTACCGACGAGTCGACCGATGAACAGATCGGTTCGTCCGTCGCAGTCGATGTCCGTGGCGTTCGGGATGTTCTGCCGATCGGAGAAGATCGGCTCCCCTCCGGCGTCCTTGAGGCTGTCGCCCGCGAGGACGAAGCGGGGCGCACGCGAGGTGCCGTCGTTGCGGTAGTAGCGCAAATAGCTGAACGGCTCCTCGGAGAGGAGGTCGGGATCGCCGTCCCGGTCCAGGTCGACGAATCTGTACCACTCGCCCACGTCGAGGTCCTGGTAGGCATCGCTTCGCCATACATACCGCGCACCCGGGTCCCCCGGGGCTGCCGCGTCCGCGACATGTTCGAAGAACATGATCTCGCCGGACTCCTCCTGGACGAAGAGGTCATCGTCACCGTCGGCGTCGATGTCCACGAGTTGGGGCCTCGGAATGTTGAAGCCCCCGAGGAAGGGCTGCGAGTACGGCGCTCCAGCCTCGTCGAGCACGGGCAGCCCGCCGATGCTACGAACCCACGTTACGGCGGGCCGGGCCTCCCTCGGTCCCGAAGGGCGCGCGCTTTCCGCCGGGGTCTGGGTCGGACCGACCCCGGACGCGCAGGCGACGGCCCCAAGGGCCGCCAGGATGATCGCGAGTCGGGTCACCGACCGGCGAGCGACATACCCGCCGCGTATGCGCCCACCTCGATCACGGCGACGACCTCACGGCTCGCCCGATCGATCGCGACGACCGTGCCAGGGCGCCGGTCACTTCGGTCCTCCGGCCGGTACGCACCCGAAGTATTCCGACCCGATACGTACACCGTGCGTCCATCCGGGGCGACCGCGGAGCCGTGCGGCTCGACGAGCGCTGCGTGCCGCACGACGTCCGTGATCGTCCAGCCACTGGTCTCCACGACCGTCACGGATGCCCCGGTCTGATTCGGGATCCAGACCTCTCGTCCGTCGGGCGTGAACGACGGGTGCCAGGGCTGCTCGCCGACTTGTGTCCGGCGCACGAGGCGCGGTGCCGTGCCGCTGACGTCGAAGACCATGAGATCTCCGCTCATCTGTCCGGTCCCAACGAGCCACCGTCCATCGGGCGAGACCGCGAACTGCACGATCATCGGGTTCATGCCGTCCAGGTTGAGGAGATCCACCTCCTCCGCACCGAGCGGAGCGTAGGCGAGACTCCCCTGACCCAGGCTGGCCGCGAAGAAGCGTTCCCCCAGCGCGTCCACCGCGAGCGCGTGCGGGCGCGGGAAGAAGACGTCGACCTCTTCGATCGACATCGTGGTGCGCTCCACCACTCCGATCCGCTGCGGAGGATTCACGGCCGCCATCGATCGACCCACGTACAAGCGATCGGAGGTGGGGTCCGTGACCAGCAAGCCCGGCGTCTCGAATTCGGTTTCGCTCACCAAGCGGTTATCGCGGTCGAACTTCAGCACCTTCCCGGCCGCGATCAGCGACACGTACCAATGGGAACCGTCTGGATCGACCGACGTGTCGTGCGCCTTGGCGGTTGCCGGGTAGCCGAGCGCCTTCAAATCGACCGTCGTGACCAGCGTGTTCGTCGCCAGATCGATGACGGCGACCGAGACGTCTTCCTGGCTGGCCACGTAGAGGTATTGCTGGGCGCCGACCGGTGATGGAGGCGTCGGGCCTCCCGCACACGCGCTCGAAATCCAAAGCACGAGACCGAGCAGGAGGGAGCGCGCCCTCCTGCCCGGCGTCTCACGGCACGACGCCACCGGCGCGGTCAGGGGAGACCGGCCGGGAGCGCCGTAGCCGCTCGGGTCGTTTCGCACGCTACTGCGAGATGGTTCGTGGGCGGTACCGAACCAGGAACAGCCCCTCGCCCTGGCTCGTGACCACGACGATGCCCGATTCGAAGTACGGGTAGTTCGACCACGAGCCGTCCATTTGGGCGGTGTCACCGCCGTACGGCACGGTGTCGAAGCTCCCCACCGGAACCGGGTTTACCGGATCCGAGATGTCGAGCACACGCAGCCCGCTCGTGTAGTTGGACTGATACATCGTGTTGCCGAGGATGTAGAGGTTGTGGTCGGTCGCCTTGGTGTCGGCCATGTACTCGGCAGCCAGCACCGGATCGTCCAGATCGCGCAGATCCCAAATGAGCGTGCGCGTCGTCGCGACGTTGCCGCCCGTCTCGTCGAGCTCGTCACCCATGTAGAAGAAGGCATGGTCCTCGGAGAGCCAGCCCTGGTGGGAGTAGGCCACGTTCGGGTAGGACGCCATCGCCACCGCGACCGGGTTGTCCTTGTCGCTCACATCGGCGATCGAGAGTGCCGTCTCGTTGGCGCCCAGGCAGATCTCATGGCCCCGGTAGTCCTCGTCCGGCCCACGGTACACGACGCACTGGGCGTCATGGGAGTAGCCCGTCCGCTGACGGCCGGTCGCCATGTCCTGGAAGCAGCCGGCGAATCTCGGGTTCTTGGGGTCCTGGATGTTGATCATGTGGAGTCCGCCCCCGCACGTGGTGCCACCCGCACTGGCGCCTACCGCGTACGCGAAGCCGGTCTCCTCGTTGATGACGATGTTGTGCGCGCTCGCGATCTCCGTGTAGAGCACATCGGGCTCGAAGGTGACGGGGTTCGATCCGTCCAGGCCGCGTAGGTGCGTCAGGTCGAACACCTGCATCCCGTGGGGACCGGCGCCGTCGGAGACGACGTACATGTGGTCCTCGTAGACCTTCATGTCCCTCCAGACCGCCGCGTTGGCCTCGGGGGTCTTGGGAAGGCGTCCCAGATAAACGGGGTTGCTAGGGTTCGAGACGTCGACGAATGCGGTCTGGTTGGTCATGCCCACCAGCGCGATCTCTCGACCCGTCTCGGGGTCGGTCCAACCCCACACGTCGTTGGTGCCGACGCCACGGTCCGCGCCCATCTCTCCGAGGGGGAGGAAGGAAAGGAGGTCGACCGACTCACAGGTGAAGAGCGCCGCCTCACCGTCGTCGCTGCACGGTACCTCCGTGCCGGTGATCGCATCGATACCCAGCACGTCCCCCACGAGCCGGGTGGTCGGCGACCAACCGTCCCCGTCACGCTCCATGACCCACGCGGCGCCCGCCTGGTTGTCGGCTCCGAGTGCGGCACCCACGGCGACGTCCCCACCCATGGCGACGGTCGCGGAGAAGAACGCACGTGGGCCTTCGTCGGTCCCGATCTGGCGGGCCGTCGTCCACTCGAGGGTCTCCGGGTCGAGCTCGTACGCAAAGACGGCGCCCGCGCCTCGGCCGGCGCCCATCGCGCCGATCATCGCGGTCTGCCCGTCGAAGTCGATCGAGGCGCCGAAGGCGGTGCCGCCGGTCGTCTCGAACGGCGTAAGGAGCGTGGCGAGCTGCCAGCCGCCCTCTCCCGCGACGTACATCAGCGCCGCTCCCGTCCCACTCAGGAAGCCCGGCGCACCGATCAGCGCGATGCCGTCCGCCAACGCGATGTCCGCCCCGAGGTTGGGCTGCTGATCGACCGCCGGGGCCTGGAGCTGCCCCTGCGACCGCCAGCTGTCTGTCGCCTCGTCGTACTGGAAGGCGTAGACCGCTCCGGCTCCGTCGTTCGCCGACGCGGCTGAGACCAGCATGTGTCCGTCTTCGAGGGCGATCGTGCTTCCGAACCGGTCTTCGGGCTGGAGGCCTTCGGGGACGATCTTGGAGTGCTGCACCCAGGCATCGCCCTGGCGGCGGAACGTGTATGCCGCGCCACGCGCTTCGTTCTGGGCGATGGTCCCGACCGCGACCCAGTCGCCGTCGATCGCGAGGCCGCTACCCAGAGAGTCGGCTGGACTTCGGTCGGAGGTCTCCAATCGGCCGGATTCGACCCACGTCCCTCCGTCGTTCTCGAAGAGGTAGACTGCTCCCGTGCCTCCGTCGGCGCGAGTCGCCGAGATCAGCAGCAGGTCGTCTTGGGTCGCGACGCGAATGCCGAAGCGGTTCCCGGCCTCGGCGTTGGACGGCTCGAGGCGCTGGCTCTTGACCCAGTCGCCCGTCCCGTCGCGCTCGAACACGTAGACGACGCCGGAGCGCAGCTCGTACGTCGGTTCCCCGATCACGATCATGTCGTCACCGACGGTGATCGCGTTGCCGAACGTCTGCGCGTGGACCGGCGCCGCGACTCCGGCCGCGAGCAATACCACGGCGAGCGTCAAACACATCCGCTTCATGTAGAGCCCCTCACTTCTCGAGTAGTGGCCCTCCGACGAACGCGGAGCGCCTCGGACCTTCATATTCGACCATCGTTCCGGCCCGAGCCGACGGAAGAGGTCGGTCGGGCCGCCAGACATGAAACTCGTGATACGCGCGGACCGCGCTACTTGTTTCGATGCCTCGCGCTCTTCCGTTGCCTACCACGGTGCCGGCCCCCGCCGCCCCGGCTTCCGTCGGAGCTTCGTGGTCACATGTTGCGGATGATGCCGATCGTCACGATGAGCGCGGCCACCCCGAGCACCACCAGCGCGATCTTGACCCGGCTCCACGGGCGTTGCCCTTGGACTTCGCCCGTGCGGGCGTTCACCAAGAAACGGTAGACCTTCTTCTTGTAGCGGTAGGAGCAGATCCACATCGGAAGGAGGATATGCTTGTAGGTGACGTCCCGGTGGCTCGTGTTCATGGAGTGGATGCGCTGGCGATCCCCCCCTATGGCCGCGTTGACGTCGCCCGCAATGACCGAGGCCATCCGGACCTTCGCGCCCTCCCACCCGGTGTGAACGTCCACTTGATAACGCTCGGCCGTGAACCCGGAGAGGTATTCGTCGGCGTACGTCACGAGGTTGTCGAAGTCCCACGGTTCGAGCTCGGTTGCGAGCTGTTTTGGAAGTGACTCCGAGCCGACGATCAGCACGTCGTCGAACGTCCGCGATACCGTGCCCGACACCGGTGTCCACCGGACCCGCACCTCCTGGTAGGTCTCCCGGTGCGGCTTCCCGTCACGCATGACGGTGCGCGTCCGCGTGACGTAGTACTGGTCGCCGCGCTCGCCCGTGTAGTGCGTGATCGTACCCGCGTCGTACGTCCAATACGGCGTGTAGAGCCCCTGAAGTCGACCGTCGAGATTCGCCAACTTCTTCAGCTCGTTGGGCGCGAACCAGAGCTTCTTGATCCACGCCCGAAAGAGGTCGGTCGCCTCGGCGCGAGCGATGCGGAAGGGCAGGACTGCCTGAGGCTTGATGAGCCGCTGGGAAAGCTCTCTCGCCACGATCGTCGAGCCGCAGTATGGGCAGGGGAACGCCTCGTGCGTGGGCAAGGGCTCGACGAGCGCGGCGCACGAGTCGCACCGGACCGATACGACCTCCTCGGTCGGGGCTTCGCCATCGATTTCGTCCGCGATCGCCGCTTCGAGGGGTCGTTCCCGGACCCCGTCCGTGGTCGCCGGTATGGCGGTCGTGCTACCGCAATAGGGACACCTGAGCGAGTCGGTGCCCGGAGCGAAAACCACTTTCGCACCGCACGAATTGCACGGGAACTGCTTCGTACCCGTGCTCACCGGAGACGTCATGCGCGTCGCTTCGTGACGCGACCCGGTTCCCTCAGGACGGCAGCGGCGGTGGGACCGAGCCGAAGTGTTTCGAAACCGCGTCGACGTCTCCGGCCTTGGCCCACTCACCCATCCCCTGCGTCCAGACGAGCGTCTCCTTGGTGACCGCTCCGGACTTGATTTGCTGCTGGAGCCCTGCCTCGTCGAAAGGGCCTGCCTGCTGGCCACCGATGGCGGCATAGAACTGCGGACCCTGCGGGATCGGTGGCGGTGCTCCACCCCCGGCGTGCTGCGGCTGACCCGCCGGCTGGTTCATCGCCTGACCGATTTGGTTCGCCATGGCGAAGCCCATACCTGCGCCCATGCCGCCCGCGGCCATGCCCCCGCCGCCCGGATTGTTCGCGATGTCACCGATCGCCTCGGCGGCCTGGTATTTGGCGTACTGATCGAGGTTGCCCAGCACGCCCATGCTGGTCCGCTTGTCGAGTGCTTCCTCGACGGCGGGTGGCAGCGAGATGTTCTCGACGAGGAGGGTGCGCAGCTCGATTCCGTAGCCCTCCATGTCGTGTCTGACGCGATCGCCGAGCTTCTGCCCGAGCTCGTCGTAGCTCGCGGCCATGTCCAGCACGGGAATGCCGGACGACGCCATGGCGTCGGAGAACCGAGCCACCAGGACGTTGCGGACTTGATCGGTCACCTCTTCGGTGGTGAAGTGGCTGTCCGTCCCGACGATCTCCCTGATGAAGACGCCGGGGTCGTCGACACGCATCGTATAGGTGCCGAAGGCGCGGACGCGCACGGGTCCGAACTCCGGATCTCGCATCGTGACGGGGTTCTTCGTGCCCCACTTCTGGTCCGTGAACTGCCGCGTGTTCACGAAGTAGACCTCGGCCTTGAACGGGCTTTCGAAGCCGTACTTCCACCCTTTCAGCGTCGACAGGATCGGCAGGTTTTCCGTTTCGAGCGAGTACATCCCCGGGGGGAAGACATCGGCGAGCTGGCCTTCATCGATGAACACGGCGCTCTGACCTTCGCGCACGGTCAGTTGCGCGCCGTACTTGATCTCGTTGTTGTGACGCTCGAAGCGGTACACGAGCGTGTTGGGGCTGCTGTCGGTCCATTCGATGATATCGATGAACTCGCCCCGAATCTTGTCGAACAGGCCCATGGCCGGTGTCCTCCATGCTCACGAGTGAGGGTCGCCCCAAAACATAGGGTCGAGCGACTTCCTTCGCCCAGTGTCACATGCTCTACGAAACGGGTGCCCTCGACCTTCAAGCTTCATGCTTGCCGGGCGCGTCCTCGAGCCACAAGCTGACACGCCGCGATCGGCTCTGGTCGACCGTCACGGACCGCTCACGACACCCTCCGCTGGAGTCCCGGATGACACGTTTCGGAATCGTAGTCACGCTGGCCGCGCTCGCGGCCGCGCCCTTGGCCGCGCAGGAGCCAGCGTCGTGGGGACTGGGAGAGGAGCTCGTGTTCCACACGTTCTCGATCGCGGCGGTCGATCGGGCGACCGGGGAGTCGGGGGTGGCGGTGACCACACGGGTTGCGTGCGTCGGAAACGGTGTTCCGTGGGTCCGGGTCGGCGTGGGTGCGGTTGCGACGCAGGCGTCGACGAGAACCGAGTACGGCGAAGAGTTGCTCGACATGCTCGAGGAGGGGCTCACACCACAGGAGGCACTGGACCGCGCGACCGCCGCCGACGAGGGGCGAGACCGTCGTCAGGTGGGCGTCGTATCGCTCGACGGTTCAGCGGCTCAGCACACGGGGACGGGGCCCGGTGATTGGGCCGGGCATCGATCGGGTCCGAACTACGCGGCCCAGGGCAACGTCCTCGTGGGGCCGGAGGTTGTCGACGCGGTCGCCGAGAGCTTCGAGTCGACGGAGGGCTCGGGCATGCACTTGGCGGACCGCCTCATCGAGGCCCTCACGGCCGGCCAGATGGCGGGGGGCGACCGCCGGGTCGGGCGCCTTCAATCCGCCGCCGTCGTCGTAGCCGACCCGCGGGAAGGCATGTCGCGGCGGGCCGATGGTCAGACCGTGCACATCAACGTCTGCGAGCACCCCACCCCCGTGGCCGAGTTGCGGCGGATCTACGACACGGTCTCGGGCACGCTCGGGCACCGAGAGCTGTCTCAGCCGTCCGGCAACGACGTGTGGCAGGTGAAGCTGATCATGCATGCACTCGGCTACTATCGTGCGGATCAGGAGACGCTCGAGCGTGGCTTCGATGCCTCGTTCTTCAACGACGAGATCGCCGAATCCGTCGACAACTTCCGGATCGTCCAGGGCCTTTCCCATTCCGGCTCCGGCGGCACGCCTCCGGGCTTCGTCGACGCGAAGCTCGTCGGACTCATGTGGTCCGAGCTCGAGGCGTCCGGGAAGGCCGACGAGTTGCGGGCCACCATCCGTGAGTTGACGAGGGTACGCCGATGAGGGTGCGAACGATGCGCTCGCGAGCGACGGGGGCGCCTGCGGTGGCGACCGTCGCGGTGATCGTCGCGGTGATCGTCGGGGCGCTGTTCGCTCCGCGTACCGTCGTTGCCCAGGGCGTTTCTCTCTCCGCGGCGACCATCGCGGACGTGAACGCCGCCTTCGACGCCGGAACGCTCACCGCGGAGCGGCTCGTCGAGCTCTACCTCGCCAGGATCGAGGCGTACGACCAATCCGGCCCCGCGCTGAACACGGTCCTGTGGCTCAACGACAGCGCGTTGGAGCGCGCGAGGGAGCTGGACCGCGAGCGGGCCCGCTCAGGGCCTCGCTCCCGACTGCACGGCATTCCCGTCGTGCTCAAGGACAACGTCGACACGTCGGATATGCCGACGACGGCCGGCTCGCTTCTCCTTGCCGGATCGGTGCCCCCGGACGACGCCTTCCTCGTGCGGCGACTCCGCGACGCGGGCGCGATCGTCCTCGCGAAGGTGAACATGAGCGAATTCGCCTCCGGGGCGACGATGAGCTCCGTGGGCGGGTGGATCCGTAACCCGCACGACGTGGACCGGACCCCGTCCGGCTCGTCCGGCGGCACCGGGGCTGCGATCGCCGCGTGGTTCGCACAGCTAGGGATCGGCACGGACACGGGTGGATCGGTGCGAGGCCCCTCGACGTCCAATGGGATCGCAGGGCTGAAGCCCACGCTCGGGCTCGTGAGCCGGGACGGCATCGTCCCGCTCGCGCTCTCCTTCGACACCGGAGGACCCATGGCGCGGAGCGTCTATGACGTCGCCGCCATGCTCGACGTGATCGCCGGCGTCGATCCCGACGACCCGGCTACGACGGGGGCCGCAGACAACATCCCCGGCGACTACGTCTCCGCCTTGGACGGGGACGGGTTGCGGGGGGCCCGAATCGGGGTCGCTCGCCAATTCATGGGTGGTGACCCCGAGGTCGATTGGGTCATCGAGGCCGGTCTCCACGCAATGCGGGAGGCGGGCGCCACGCTCGTCGACGTCGAGGTGCCGCGGTGGCTCGTCGACGCGAAGGGGGATTGGTACACGACGATCCGCTGGCGGGAGTTCCGGGATCAGATTCCCGATTATCTCGCCACGCTCCAGCCGGGATATCCGAGGACCCTGGCCGACCTCGTCGAGCGCTCTCGTCGGGTGACCGCCTCGACGCCGGACGGGGGACGCCCGAACCCGGTCCGGTGGACCTTGTTCGAAGAGGAAGAGGCGTCAGGCTCGCTGACCGACCACGAGTACGTCGCCATGAAGGAGCACGGTCTCCCGCTGGCCCGGGCGCTGCTCGATGGCCTCATGGAGAGCGAGGGACTCTCGGCCATCGTTTACCCAACCTCGGCGAGCCGGCCCTCGCCGGTCGGTGGAGGTGGCCCTTCATGGGACACGCCTTCCGCGACCAACCTCGCCAACCTCACTGGTTTCCCCGATCTCATCGTGCCCGCGGGCTTCACCACGGACGGTCTGCCCGTGGGGATCAGCTTCTTCGGGACCGCTTTCAGCGAGCCCACACTGCTGCAACTCGGCTACGCTTTCGAGCAACTGACCCGGGCGCGACGCGACCCGGTGTCGACGCCCGCGCTGGAAGGAGAGATGATCGGTCGCTGAGGACCGGGGCTCGGGGGGTGCTCGTGGATGCCACGCCCCATGTCCGCCACGCCACCGCCACTCTACGTTGGAAAGCACCGCGAGCCGCAAGAAACCGTTATTTTACGGGTTCGCTGGTCCGGGACCGGTAGCCGTTCCGCGTCCCATCCTTTGTCGAGGACTTCATGGAAGGTCGACTTACCATCGACCCGGTCGCGCCTGCGCGCCCGGGTCAGGCCCGTAACGGAGGGGGCGCGCCCGAGGGGTGGGCCGTCTTCCTTGGGTCGTCCGAAGTCCAGGGGGGACCCGGGGGCATCCCCATCCGCGCGCCCGTCGGCCTCGTCGCCGGGTCCCGCGGAGTGCGTCCCGTCGCGCTCGACGCCACGGGTGGCGTTGCCAGCGCAATCGGACCGGACGAGGCATTGGTGGGGGTCCTGCCACCGGTCTATCCCGAGTGGCTGGGTGATCGGAGCTTTCTGAGCGCGCACGGTTGCCGCTTTCCGTACGTCGTGGGTGAGATGGCGCGCGGCATCGCCTCGGCCGAGATGGTCGTGCAGGCCGCACGAGCCGGACTAATGACGTTCTTCGGTAGCGCGGGACTGTCGATCGACGAGATCGACCGGGCGATTGCGACGATCCAGGGTGGGTTGGGCTCCGAAGCGCGCAATTGGGGCGCGAACCTGATCCACAGTCCTCAGGAGTCGCACATGGAGATGGCGTTCGCCGAGCTCATGCTCGCGAGGGGCGTCACCAACATCTCCGCGTCCGCTTTCATGAGACTGGCCCCGGCCGTGGTGTACCTGTCCGCCAGGGGCCTCACCCGCGGTCCCGATGGTCACATTCGGCGCCGTACGCACATCTTCGCGAAGATCTCTCGCGTCGAGGTTGCTCGTCCCTTCCTGTCGCCAGCCCCGGAGGCGATCCTCGGGCCGCTGGTGGCAGCCGGGAAGCTGACGTCCGAGGAAGCCGCGCTCGCGCGACGGATTCCAGTCGCTGGCGACATCACGGTCGAGGCCGACTCGGGCGGACACACGGACAACCGGCCTCTCACTGTGCTCCTTCCGCGCATCATCGACCTCGCCAAAGAGGTCGCAGCCGAACATGAATACGAGCCTCCGCGCGTCGGCGTCGGAGGGGGTCTGGGAACCCCTTCTGCCCTGGCCTCCGCTTTCGCGGCGGGTGCCGCCTTCGTCGTGACCGGTTCGGTGAACCAAGCCGCGGTCGAGTCCGCTCTTTCGAATGACGGTCGCGCGATGTTGGCGCAGGCCTCCATGACGGATGTGGCCATGGCACCCGCGGCGGACATGTTCGAGATGGGGGTCGAAGTGCAGGTCCTCAAGCGCGGCACGTTGTTCGCGCAACGGGGACGGGAGCTGTATCGGATCTTCCGCACCTACCCGTCGCTCGAAGCGATGCCCGAGGCGGAGCGGCGGACGATGGAGGACAAGATCCTCGGCCGTCCGGTCGAAGAGATCTGGTCCGACACGAAACGCTTCTTCGCGGAGCGCGACCCGGCCGAGATCGCGAAGGCCGAAGGCGATCCGAAGCACAAGATGGCGCTCGTCTTTCGCTGGTACCTTTTCATGGGCGCCCAATGGGCTCGCTCGGGCGAGACGTCCCGGCGTGCCGATTATCAGATTTGGTGCGGGCCGGCGATGGGCGCCTTCAACGACTGGGTGAAGGGCACGTTCCTGGAGCCGATCGAGAACCGCACCGTCGTTCAGATCGGCCTCAACCTCCTGGAAGGCGCCGCCTGGGCAGTACGAGCACAGCAGTTGCGTTTGGCGGGCGTCCCGATGGCGTCCGAGAATGCGGGGTTTTCCCCACGACCACTTCGATGAGTAGATAGATGCCGACCTCCCCACCCGTCGCGATCGTAGGAATGAGCTCCCTCTTCGCAGGGAGCCAAGACCTGTTGGGATTCTGGCGCGACATCGTTTCGGCGACCGACCGACTGACGGACGTCCCGCCTCACGCTTGGTTGATCGAGGACTACTACGATCCCGATCCCAGCGCGCCCGACATGACGTATGCGAAGCGCGGTGGGTATCTGGACCCGGTCGCGTTCAACCCCATGGAGTTCGGCCTTCCTCCGACGACCATACCTGCGACGGACACGGCCCAGCTCCTCGCGCTCATCGCGGCGAAGCGCGTTCTCGAAGATGCGGGTCGGTTCAGCGACGAGGCTGATCACGGCCGCACGAGCGTCGTGCTCGGCGTGGCCTCGGCGACCGAGCTCGTGGTCGAGATGGGCTCACGCCTGCAGCACCCGATCTGGCGCAAGGCGTTGCGGGACGCCGGGCTGCCCGAGAGCCGCGTTCAAGAGATCGTCCAGCGCATCAAGGACCACTATCAGCCTTGGCAGGAGAGCACGTTCCCCGGGCTGCTCGGGAATGTCGTCGCTGGTCGGATCGCGAACCGACTCAATCTGGGCGGCTCGAACTACGTGACGGACGCTGCATGCGCGAGCTCCATTTCGGCGCTGCAGGCGGGCCTCCATGAGCTCTATTTGGGCGACAGCGACATGGTGATCGCGGGGGGCGTAGACGCGCTCAACGACATCCTCATGTACATGTGCTTCTCGAAGACCCCGGCATTCTCCCCGACGGGTGACTGTCGGCCGTTCTCCGACGAGGCGGACGGTACGCTCATCGGCGAGGGCGTGGGGATGCTCGCCCTTCGTCGTCTCGAAGATGCCGAGCGGGATGGCGACAAGATCTACGCGGTTATCCGCGGCGTCGGGGCATCCTCGGACGGAAAGGGCTCCAGCGTGTACGCGCCGCGTCCGGAGGGACAGGCGAAGGCGCTCCGGCGGGCGTACGAGAAGGCCGACTTCAGCCCGGCGACGGTCGAGCTGGTCGAGGCGCACGGCACCGCCACGAAGGCCGGAGATGCCGCCGAGGTCCGCGGGCTGACCTCCGTCTTCGCTCCCGCGAACGAGGACGGCGAGCGCTGGTGCGCGCTCGGCTCGGTGAAGTCGCAGATCGGCCACACGAAGGCCGCGGCTGGCTCGGCCGGGCTCATCAAGGTGGCGCTCGCCCTCCACCACAAGATCCTCCCTCCGACGCTCAAGGTCGCGAAGCCGAACGCCAAGCTCGGCCTCGACGACGGGCCGCTGTACATCAACACGGAGGCGCGCCCGTGGATTCGGGCGAGCGACCACCCGCGGCGTGGGTCGGTCAGCTCGTTCGGCTTCGGTGGCTCGAACTTCCACGTCGCGCTCGAGGAATACACCGGGCCGGGGAACCGGCCCGAGCGTCTGCGTGCCTGGTCCCAGGAGCTCATCCTTCTTTCCGCGGGCTCGGCTGACGAGCTCGCCAGCGAGCTCGATGGGCTCCGGGCCGAAATCGAGGCCGGTCAGCCTCTTTCCCTGCTGGCGCACGACTTCGCCACGACCTTCGAGGCCGGCGCGCCGGCACGGGTAGCGCTCGTAGCGGGCTCTCTCGAAGAGCTCGATGAGAAGGCCCAGAGGGCTGGTGAGGCAATTTCCGCGGGCGTCACCGGTGCCTTGCCCGACCCCGATATCGCCCTCGGATTCGGAGTACCGGAGCGAGGAAAGCTCGCGTTCGTCTTCCCGGGTCAGGGAAGCCAATACGTGGGCATGGGCGCGCATGCCGCGATGATGTTCGACGATGCCCGCGCCGTGTGGGACGCGGCGGCGGACATGGAGGAATTCCGAGACGAGCGACTGGATCGTGCCGTCTTCCCGCCTCCCGCATTCACCGATGAGGAGCGGGCGCACCAGAACCGCCGGGTGACCGCCATGGCTACCGCTCAGCCAGCGATTGCGGCTGTGAGCCTGGGCTATCTGCACCTGCTTCGCCGCCTGGGCGTCGAGCCGGACGCGGTCGCCGGCCACAGCTTCGGCGAGCTTTCGGCGCTCGCCGCCGCGGGCCGAATCGACGAGGTGGAGCTGCTCGCGACGGCGCGCAAGCGCGGGGAGTTGATGGCTGAGGCCGCCGAACACCGCGCCGGTGCCATGATCGCGCTGCCGGCCGGGGCCGAGAGGGTCGCGGAGCTCATCGACGACTCGGATGACGTGGTGATCGCGAACGACAACGCCCCGACCGAGGTGGCTGTCGCGGGGTCTGTGGAGGCGATCCAGGCATTCGCCGAGAAGGCGAAGGCGGCGGGTCTACGCAGCGTGCGGCTTCCCGTGGCGTCGGCGTTCCACTCGAGCATCGTCGCTGACAGCTGCGAGCCGTTCCACGAGCACCTCTCTTCCGTTTCGTGGGGCAAGGGCTCGATAGAGGTTTACGCAAATACGACAGCCGCGCCGTACCCGAAGACCGGTAAGGCCGCGCGTAGACTGCTCGCGGACCAGCTGGCGTCTCCAGTGCGCTTCCGCGAAATGATCGAGGCGATGCACGCCGCGGGCGTGACGCACTTCGTGGAGGTGGGACCGGGTGGCGTGCTCACGAAGCTCATCGGTCGCTGCCTCGGTGATCGGACCCACGTGGCGGTCTCACTCGACGACAAGAAGACCCCTGGACTCCGTGCGTTCTGGCGCGGTCTGGGCCGCCTCGCGGCGGCGGGTGTCCAAATCGACCTCAACGCGCTCGCCGAGGGGTACCGGCTTCCGGATGCTCCGTCCGAGACAAGGCCTTTCGAGATCATGATCACCGGCTTCAACCACGATCGTCCTTATCCGCCCGAGGAGGGCGCCGCGGGACTGCCGTCCGCGAATCCGGAGGTGGCCCCGACTTCGTCGCCTTCCCCAGAAGCGCACACGCCTGACACGCCTGTTGTCTCGGCGTTCGCGGCTTCGTCGGCGTCGACCGCGGGGGTTCGGCCCACTTCTCCTTCCCGCCCCGCGGCTCCCGCGAGTGCGTCGATGTCCGCCGCGGCTCCTGGGGCCGGCATGCCCTCGATCGCGGCGCCCCCCACCGATGCGGCCGCCGCGGCCCAGGTCCATCAGGCAACCATCGAGGCCCATCGCCGATATCAGGAGCTGATGGCCGAAAGCCACAGGGCGTTCCTCGACATGGCGGGCGAGGCGCTGCGCCAGGCCCAGGGAGTGGCTTCGGTCGCCCCGCGGGCTCAGGCCTTCGAACAAGTCGCGCCGCTTGCGGTTCATGCGTCGCCGGCACCGGAGTGGCCCACTCCTACGCGCCCGGACGAGGCGAGCCCCGCAGCCACTCCTGAGGCGAGCCCTGAAGCCATCCTCGAGGTGAGCCTCGTCGAGGCGACTGCAGGTGCGGCGGCGGCCAAGGTCGACGTAGCCGCCATGGCGCTCGAGGTGGTTTCGGAGAAGACCGGATACCCGGTGGAGATGCTCGATCTCGACATGGAAATGGAGGCGGGTCTCGGCATCGACTCGATCAAGCAGGTCGAGATTCTATCCGAGCTTCAGGAGCGACTTCCGGGCTTGCCCGAGATCGCGCCGTCGGAGCTCGCGAGTCTGCGCACCCTTCGCGACGTCGCCGAAAAGCTGGACGTTGCCGGCCCCACGCTCGTCTCTCTTGGTGGTGCAGCGACGGTCGCCAATGCGGAGCGTCTCGTCGAGGCTGCCGAGCCGGCGAGCCCGAGCGGGGCAGCCGATCCGAGCGCGCCCCCGTCGATGGACGTGAGCGCGCTCGCGCTCGAGGTGGTTTCGGAAAAGACCGGATACCCGGTAGAGATGCTCGATCTCGACATGGAGATGGAGGCGGGTCTCGGCATCGACTCGATCAAGCAGGTCGAGATTCTATCCGAGCTTCAGGAGCGACTTCCGGGCTTGCCCGAGATCGCGCCGTCGGAGCTCGCGAGTCTGCGCACGCTCCGTGACGTCGCCGAGAAGCTGACGGTCGGAGGAGTGGTGGCTGCTTCTGTGGCCGCCGGGCCACCCGTCGTTGCCGTCGCGCCGGAAGCTGCGCCGGCGCCCGCGGACCCCGAGGCGTCCGGGGTCTCCGAGGCCGAGATCACGGCACTCGCCCTTACGGTGGTGTCGGAGAAGACCGGCTACCCGGTCGAGATGCTGGATCTCGACATGGAGATGGAAGCGGGGCTCGGTATCGACTCGATCAAGCAGGTCGAAATTCTGTCCGAGCTGCAGGAGCGGCTTCCTGAGCTCCCCGAGATCGCGCCCTCCGAGCTCGCGAGCCTGCGCACTCTTCGCGACGTTGCGGACAAGCTGTCGTCCGGACGCGTGGAGGTTGCGGGCGTGGCGCCCGCCTCCACGGAGCGGGCCGATCCCGTGGCCACCGAGAACGTCCCACACGCGGCGTCCGTGGGTTCGGCATCGCAGGAAGACGTGACCGCACTGGCCCTCCAAGTGGTCGCGGAGAAGACCGGATATCCGGTCGAAATGTTGGACCTCGATATGGAGATGGAAGCGGGGCTCGGCATCGACTCGATCAAGCAGGTCGAGATCCTGTCCGAGCTACAGGAACGGCTTCCCGAGCTCCCCGAGATCGCGCCTTCCGAGCTCGCGAGCCTGCGGACTCTGCGCGACGTCGCCGAGCGGCTCTCGGTCGGAGTCGCGCCGGCGCCCGCGGGACCGACCGCGCAGCCGGGGCGCGCAGTGGGTCGTCCCGACGCAGTGGGTCGTGCCGACGCGGTGGATCGACCCGACACGGTGGGTCGTCCCGACGAGGCGGTCGTATTGGATCCGACCGCGGTCTCGGCGTTCGTTCCGATCATCGTGCCCGAGCTCCGGCCGGGCTTCGGGCTGTCGGCGCTGACGCCGGAAGCCGTCATCGAGGTGACCAACGAGGTGCCGTCGCTCGCGAGCGCGTTGGCGGAAGGCCTCGCCGCCCACGGGATTTCGGCCCGGGTCGTGGACGCGCCGTCGGCTCAGGCCTCGGGTGTCATCTGCCTGGCCGGGCTCGGTGCCGAGACCTCGGGACCCGACGCTTCCTTGGCCGTCCATTCGACGGCGATCCAAGCCGCTCGGCTCGTGGCGCAGCACCCGGATCCGTCCGAACGCCTTTTCGTCACCGTCCAGTCGACTGGTGGGCATTTCGGACTGGCAGGCGATCCGGGCGACGGTGCGTGGACCGCTGGCCTTGCGGGAATCGTGAAGACGGCTGCGCGTGAGTGGCCGGGAGCCTCGCTGAAGGCGATCGACGTGGCGGATCCGGAGACCGCCGGAGACGCGATCCTCGACGAGCTCTTCCTGGGCGGTCCGGCCCTCGAGGTCGGGATCTCCGCGGACGGCGTCCGTTCGGTGGTCCAGATCGAGCCCCTCGCGGCGGCTCAGCAGACCAAGGTGCCTCTCGATGAGGGGTCCGTCGTCGTCGTGTCGGGTGGTGCCCGGGGCGTGACCGCGAGCTCCGTCGCCGAGCTCGCCGCATCGTGGGGCGTGCGACTCGCACTGCTCGGGCGCTCGGCGCTCCAGGACTGGCCGGAGGGCGTGCCGCTAACGACCGACTCGACCCAGATCACGGGTGCGCTCGCGAAGATCGCGAACGATCGCGGCGAGACGGTGGACTTTGCGGGTCTGCAGGACGAATCGAAGAAGCTCGCCGCGAGCGCCGAGGTGCGGATGACGTTGGCCGAGCTCGACGCCAACGGCGTCGACGCGATGTACCTGAGCGCCGACGTGACGAACGCCGACGAAGTTGGCGCCGCGCTCGATCATGTGCGGCAGACATGGGGATCCATCGATGGGATCGTGCACGGCGCCGGTGTGCTTCGTGACAAGGCGATCGCGGACATGACCCCGGATCGCGTCGCGGAGGTGTTCGCGCCGAAGGTGACCGGGCTCTCCGTGCTGCTGGAGGCGACGAAGGAAGATCCGATCCAGGTCATCGCGCTCTTCTCCTCGATCGCGGCCCGCGCCGGCAATGCGGGTCAGGCGGCGTACGCGGCGGCGAACGAGGTGCTCAACAAGGTCGCTTCGGCAGAAGCCCATCAGCGTGGTGAGTGGTGTCGTGTCCGCTCCTACAACTGGGGTCCGTGGGCCGGGGGCATGGTCGACGAGGGTCTGGCGGCGCACTTCGAGAAGCAGGGAATCGCGCTGCTCGACGTCGGCGTCGGCTCGCGTTTCTTCGTGGCCGAACTGGCCATGACCGGGAGTGGGGTCGAACGGGTCGTGCTGGCGGCGCCGTCGTTCCCCGCGGTCATGCAGAGCTTCACCGTTTCGCACGACGACGACGAGGACGGACCCGACGCACGTGGGTTCGGCCTCGCTTCGGGCCTCGTGGCGGACTTCGCGCTCCGTCTGGGTCAGGCGCTCAAGCCCGTCCGGACCATGCGGATGTACCTCGAAGACTTCGTGAGCGCGATGCGGGACTCGGAGGGCCCCGACGCCACGGGCCCACACACGGTCGAGGTCCACCCGATCGTGGCCGCGATCCCCGGCTACCGATTGATCTTCAAGGATCGGGCCGGGAACGCGCACCATGAGACGATGGTCCGTTATGCGGACAACGGATCGTCGCCGCCGCCGCAGGTGCCCTCGGGCGGTTTGGAGCCGTGGCCCTTCGAGGCGGCCGCCGCCTACGAGACCGTTTTCGGTTCAGGGACAACCGTTCGCTCCATCGAGACGCTGGAGGGCGTGTCCGAGGAAGGGGGCATGGCGCTGCTCCGAAGCGCGCACAGCGTGGGCTGGCCGCCTACGCTCGCCCGCGGATTCGACCCCGCTGCGTTCGAAGGCTTGATCCAGCTGGGTGAGCTGTGGGCTCATCACAAGGCCGGTGCGATCCAGAAGCTCGCGCGCATGGGCTCCATGGTCGTACACCATCTCGAGGCGATCCCGGAGCGACTGAGATCCGCGTTCCGGGCCCGCAGAACCGAGAAGGGGACGCTGTTCGACTTCATCCTGGCGACCGAGGAAGGCGATCTCGTGGCCGAGCTGCGCGAGGTGCAGTTCGACGCGCCCGTTGCCTGATCGACGGCAAGACCGGAGTCCCGGCATGAACAGCTTTACCCCGATCGCCGTCGTAGGGCGCGCCTGTGTCCTGCCGGGTGCGACGTCACCGTCGGAGCTCTTCGCGGCGGTGCGCGACGCACGAGTGCTGATCGAGGAAGCCCCGGAGGGCGCGTGGGGACTCGATGCACGACGTCTGGTGCAGGAGCGGGCTCCAGGGCCCGGGATGGAACACGTCGTGAGCAATCGCGGCGGATACGTGACCGGCTTCGATCCGATCTTCGACGCCCAGGACTACGCCGATCGAGTCGCCAGCCCCGACCGACTCGACCGGCTCACCCAGTGGCTCCTGTACTGTACGGGGACCGCGCTCGCGGAGGCAGGTGTCGAGGCGCCACCGCCCGGAACCGGTCTGGTGATCGGCAACCTCTCCTACCCGACCGTCGAGCATACGCGCTTCGTGGAGGATTTCTGGCTGGGCCACGGCGATCACGCACCCAAGCCGGGACGCGCCGGGGTCACCTCCGATCCCCGAAACCGGTTCTCTTCCGGGGGACCGGCGCATATCGTGGCTCGCGCCTTCGGACTGACCGGCGACGTCTTCGCCCTCGACGCGGCGTGCGCTTCGTCGTTATACGCGCTCTCGATCGCGTGCCGGCGGCTACAGGACGGGGAGTCGGACCTCATGCTGGCCGGCGGCGTGGCTCGTGCCGATCCGCTCTTCATTCATTTGGGGTTCACGGCTCTCAACGCACTGAGTCGGAGCGGCCGGTCCCGCCCCCTTCATCGTGGTGCCGACGGGCTGTTGCCCGCGGAGGGCGCGGGGCTCGTCGCGCTGAAACGCCTCGACGACGCGGTCCGGGCCGGCGACAGAATCCACGGCGTGATCCGCGCGATCGGCCTCTCCAACGACGGTCGCCAGAGCGGCTTTCTCGCGCCCTCCACGGACGGTCAGGTGCGGGCGATGCAGTCGGCGTACGCCCAAACCGAGATAACCCCGGCCGACATCGGCTTCATCGAGTGTCATGCCACGGGGACGCCGCGGGGCGACACCGTCGAGCTGGACAGCCTCGCGCAGATCTGGGGCGACGGGCCGAAGCCCGCGATTGGATCGCTAAAGGCCAACATCGGCCACCCGATCACGGCGTCGGGCGTGGCGAGTCTCCTGAAGATGCTCGGCTCCTTCGAGGCCGGGGTGCTTCCGCCGACGCCCTGCGACGATCCGCTGCCGGCGATCGACGCATACGGATTCCGTCTGCTCACCGAGGCGGTCCCGTGGACGAGCGACGGACCACGTCGTGCGGCCATCAGCAACTTCGGGTTCGGTGGCAACAACGCCCACCTGATCGTCGAGGAGTGGACGGGGGGCGGCGCGGACAGAGCTGCGGTCACCACCTCGGCTCCGGTGCCTCAGACATCGAATCCACCGCGACCGTCGGTCTCTGTGGTGGGCATGGGCATCATCGTGGGACCGGACGTCGGGCTTACGAGATTCGTCCGTCGCCTCGTCGACGGAAGGGACGGCCACAGCACGCGGACCGAACAGGTCGTGCTCTCGATGAGCCACCTCGGTTTCCCGCCGAATGACATGCAGGAGAGTCTCGCGCAGCAGTCGTCGATCCTGGCGGTCGTGGACGAGGCGCTCGGCCACGTCGGCGAGATCGATCCTGATCGCACCGGAGTCTACGTCGGCATGTGCGTCGACCCCGAGGCGGCTCGGCACGGCCTCCGGGTGCGCTTGCGCGAGCTGCTCTCGCCCGAGGCGGACATGGCCGGGTGGCGAGAGGCGAATGAGGCGTCTGCGCGTCACCTCACCGCTGCCGGTGTGATCGGATGCATGCCGAACATCCCGGCAAACCGGGTGCACGCGCAGCGGGATTGGACGGCGCCGGGCTTCACGGTGGCGAGCGAGGAGCTCTCGGGCATCGATGCGCTCAAGCTGGCCCTCCGCGCGCTTCAGGCGGGGGAGATCGACGCGGCGGTCGTGGGAGCATCGGACTTCTCGCACGAGCCCGCTCATGTGGCCGCCGCACGGGACGTCCTGCCCGACGATCGCCAGGAGCCCGGTGACGCCGCCGTGGCGATGGTGCTCATGCGTGAGGCGGACGCCCTCGGGTCAGGGCGCTCCATCTTCGCGACTCTGATCGAGCTCGACGACACAGACGAGCCCGCTCTCCAGAGCGAGCCGGATCCGTCGCGACCCGTTCGGATCGCCTTGGACCCGAACGTGGGAGTGAGCGAAGTGACGGCCCGCTTCGGGCACGCGCACGGTGCCTCGGGACTGCTTCACCTGGCCGCCGGTACGGTGACCGCTCACCTCGGCGTGACGCTCGATCGGGAAGGCGCCTGGCCGGCACCCCGGCCGCTCGACGCCGAGCATACACGCACCACCGTCGAGTCTTTCTCGGGGCTGCGTCGTGCGGTCGGACTCCGGGCGCCCGAGCACACGGCCCCGGTCATCGCCCCTGTCGATGCGCCTCTGGTCGCCTTCTACGCGGCCGACTCGCCCGAAGCGTTGGTCGAGACTCTCGATACGGACGGGGGACGGTCCGCGGGGAGCCTTCGATTGGCGCTCGTCGCTGCGACCGAAGAGGAAGTGGAGCGCCTTCGGACACACGCACGCGAGGAGCTCGCCGCGGGAAGGGATCCGAAGGCCCCGGGCCTGTTCTTCGGACGCGGGACGCCGGACGGGGAGGTCGCGTTCTGCTACACGGGCGCGGCGGCCGCGTACGCTGGGGCCGCCCGTGATCTCCTGCTCGCGTTCCCGGAGATCGGTCACGACCTCACGGTCCGCTTCGCAGGGACGCCCAAGCTCGCCGCCGATCTTTACGGGGCGGACATCGTCGAGTTCTCCCCGGCTACGCAGCTCACCGGCTCTTCGTTCGTGTGTCAGGCGCACACGCTCTTCACGCGGCAGATCCTGGGCATGAAGCCTCAGGTCGCGATGGGGCTCTCGTCCGGAGAGACGAACTCCCTGATGGCGTTCGGCGTGTGGAACGACCTCGACGCCATGCTCGCCGAGATCGACGACTCGGAGATGTACGTCAATCAGCTCACGGCGGAGTGTCGCGCGGCCGCCGAGTATTGGCGACTACCCGAAGGCGAGCTTCCCGACTGGCGCAACTATCGGATCGCGGCGTCGTTGGAGTCGGTGGAAGCGGCCATGGAGGGCGAGGACCGGGTGTACGTCACGGTCATCCACCACTACGAGGACATCGTGATCGGTGGCGACGCCGCCGGTTGCGAACGCGTGGTGGAGCGAATCGGACGCAATCGGGCGATCGACTTGGGCCTCGACATGGTCGTGCATTGCGCCCCGCTCGCGCCCTTCGAGGAGCGGTGGCACGAGATCCACCTCCGCGAAACCACCGACGTGCCCGATATTCGTTTCTACACGAACGCCGGGAACCGGGCGTACAGGCCGACGCGGGAAGCGGCGGCCGCCGCCATCACCCAGCAGGCCATAGACCCGGTCGATTTCCCCAAGACGGTCGAGCGGGCGTACGAGGATGGTGTCCGCGTCTTCATCGAGCACGGTCCCCGCGCCATCCTGACCGGCGCGATTGCGAGGATCCTGGGCAATCGTCCCCACCTCGTCGTGGCACTCGACCCGCACGGAGGGTCAGGCCTCGAGCCGGTCGCCCGCTCGGTCGCCAAGCTCTGGGCTGCGGGGATCCCGATGCGCTTGGACCAGTTCGTATCGCGACTCGTCGACCTGAGGCGGGGCGGACAGCCCCGTCCCGAGCCTGACGGCGCGCTCCTGAGACTCAACGCACACGCTCCCGACATCACGTGGCCGGAGAGCTTCGCACACGCCATGGATACCGACGAATCGAACGAGCAGGGTCAACTCATGGCTCCGCCTCCGAACCGCGGCTTCGGTTACGACGTCGCCCCCCACTTCACCGCCACGGGGGTGAACGGACGGTCCGCTGCCGAAGTGCCGCCGTCCTCGAATCGCACGGCTGCCTCGACCGCGCCTGCCTTCACCGGAGATGTCGCAGCGAGCGGTGGTACCATGGCGCCCCACCCGACCCTCTCGCTCTTCGAGGAGGTCGCGCGAGCTCACGCGGACTTCTTGAAGGAGCAGAAGGAGACGCACGAGCGCTTCCTGGCGCTCGGCCTCGGCGTTTCCGGAGGGCTGGCGGGGAGTCCCTCATCCCCTCGGGAAGCGCACACCCCGGTTCCTTCGGTTCACGGGTCGACGTTCCAAGCTTCCTCTCCGCAGGGGTCCGCCACGCCGGCCGTTTCGCATCCGATGGCGGCGCCTTCCGCCCCGCTCGTCTCACGATCGATGGCCCCGTCGGCGGCAACGGCCGCGCCGGCCCCCGCGCCGGCGGTCGAGCCGGCCCCCTCGGCCCGCCCGGAGAGCCACTCCGCGGCTGTCTCACCGAAGACGAAAGCAGCGGATGGCCCTCCGTCGCCCGTGATCCCGATCGCGCCGCCGATCGACCGCGATACGCTGCCCGTCACGCCCTTCCTGAATCGAGAACAGCTCGAGATCCACGCGGGCGGCAAGATCTCCGAGATCTTCGGCGAGCTCTTCGAGCAGCAGGACGGGTACGCGGTGCAGGTCCGCATGCCGGAGCCGCCCCTCTTGTTCGCCGACCGGGCCCTGACGATCGAGGGCGAGCCCGGGACCATGAAAAGGGGCCGCGTGGTCACGGAGACCGACGTCCAGCATGACGCGTGGTATCTGCACTGCGGGCGCATGGCGCCGGGCGTCGTCATCGAGTCCGGCCAGGCCGACCTGTTGCTGATCTCGTGGCTGGGGTGCGATTTCCTCAACAAGGGCGATCGGGCGTACAGGCTTCTTGGCTGCGACCTCACCTTCTTCGGCGAGCTCCCCGCGCCGGGTGAGACGCTCACGTACGACATTCACGTAGACGGCCATGCCAAGACCGGCGACGTCCGGCTCTTCTTCTTCCACTACGACTGCTACATCGGGGACCGGCTCCTCATCTCGGTGCGCAACGGGCAGGCGGGCTTCTTCACCAAGGAGGAGTTGGCGGGTTCGGGAGGTGTCCTCTGGGATGCCGAGGACGACGATCCCGACCCGCACGCGCGACTCGACCCCCCGCCGCGCCTCAGTACCAAGCGGAGCTTCTCCGCAGAGGAAGTCGCCCATTGGATCGACGGGAAGGCCCACCTCTGTTTCGGAGAAGGATTCGAACTCGCCGCGTGTCACACGCGTACGCCCACGCTACCCGGCGGTCCGCTGAAGCTCATCGATCACGTGCCCGTCTTCGACCCGGAGGGCGGCCCGTGGGGTCGCGGCTACCTGCGCGCCGAGTCGCACGTTCCTGTCGATGCGTGGTTCTACGAGGGACACTTCAAGAACGACCCCTGCATGCCGGGGACCCTGATGGCGGACGCGGCCACGCAGGCGCTTTCGTTCACGATGGCGGCGATGGGCTTCACCATGGGGCGGGATGGCTGGCGCTTCGAGCCGGTCCCCGGCGAGATGGCTCGCTTCCTCTGCCGGGGGCAGGTCATTCCCGACGGTCCCCACACCCTCGAATACGAGATCTTCATCGAGGATGTGATCGACGGCGACATGCCGGAGGTATACGCGTCGCTTCTCTGTAAGAGCGACGGCTTCAAGGTCTTCCAGTGCCGGCGTTTCGGACTCCGGCTCGTGCCCGACTACCCACTGACGACGAAGCGGGAGTTCCTGGCCGGAGCCGAAGCTCCTCGCCTCGTGGGACCGGGTGACAGCGACGTCCGGGGAGACTACGAAGCGTTGCTGTCGTGTGCGTGGGGGCGTCCCAGCGATGCGTTCGGACAGATGTTCACCAAGTTCGACGGCGCGTTGAAATGTCCGCGACTTCCGGGTCCGCCCTACCACTTCATGAGCAGCATCGTGGAAGTGGATGTCGCGCCCGGGTCGGCCTCGGAGGGGGGGACGCTGATCTCGACGTTCGAGGTGGATCCAGAGGCGTGGTACTTTGCCGAAGGACAAGGCCACATGCCATTCGCGGTGCTGGTCGAGGCCCTGTTGCAGCCCTGTGGGTGGTTCGCATCGTATCTGAACTTCTTCGCCGACACGGAAGGGGACGTCGCATTCCGGAATCTCGACGGCGAAGACTGCATTCTCCTCAAGTCGGTCGGCCCGGATACGGGCACGTTGAAGCTGACGACGCACCTCACGCGCTCCGCAAAGGCCGCGGGGACCAGCATCGTCTTCTTCGAAGTCAGGTGTGAAGACGCCACGGGTCTCGTGATGACATTGACCACGGACTTCGGCTTCTTCAGTCCGAAGGTACTCGAGGATCAGCGCGGCCTTCCGACGACCGATGAAATGCGGGCGCGCCGGGACGAGCCGTCAACGACGGCGCCGTTGTCGCTGGTCGACGGCGGTGGCGCATTTGCCCACTTGCCGAGTATGGCGAGCGGCAAGATGCGGATGCTCGACGAGGTCACCGGCTTCTGGCCGGATGCCGGGGACGCGGGCCTCGGTCGGATCCGTACGTTCCAGCGCATCGACGCGGACGCTTGGTACTTCAAGGCTCATTTCTACGAAGACCCGGTCCAACCGGGATCGCTGGGCCTCGAGGCCTTGGTCCAATCAGCGCGTGCTCTCGTCGATCTCAAGGGCTGGCTCGACGGCATCCAAGACCCGGTCTGGGAGCACCCCATAGTGGATTTCCCACTGGCTTGGCGGTATCGCGGTCAGGTCGTGCCACGCAACAAAGAGGTCGTGACCGAGGTGGAGGCGTTGGAGGTCGACCTCGTGGACGGGGAGTCCGTCACGCTGAAAGTCTTCGGTACGCAGTGGGTCGACGGGCTCCGGATCTATGAGGTGCCTTCCTTCGCGATCCGGGTGCGCGCTGGGGGCGCGTGACCTCCGGGGTAGACGAAGGCGGTCGCCGGGTGGTCCCGGAAAAGGCCCTGAGCTCTGGCGACATACACGTTTGGGTTCTGGACGTGACCGCCCCGTGGTACGATGCGCTTGCCGATTCGGGTCTCGCCTCCGACTCGGAGCGCCGGCGCGCCCTCGGGATGACCAACGCCGAGATGGCGAGAGCGCTTCTCGCGCGGCGAGCTGCGCTGCGGCAGGTGATGTGTCGCTATCTGGAGCTAGCTCCAGACGATGTCGACGTTGTGACCGCGCCCGGAGGCAAGCCGGTGCTTCTGCCGACGAAGGAGGCGCCCGCCCTCTCTTTCTCCATCGGACACTCGGGTGACCGCTTCGGCGTGGCCGTGGGGGCCGCACCGACGGTCGGATTCGACATCGAGCGTTTTCGACCCGTGCCGCGCGCGGACGCGATCGCGGAGCGCTGGTTCGCCTCAGCCGAGGCGAGATCTCTCGACGGCCTCGAGGGGGCGGAGTTAGAGCGAGCATTCATGCGCGTCTGGACGGCGAAAGAGGCGCTCGCCAAGCGCCACGGTGCCGGGCTCCGACTCATGATGAGGGGTGACGTGGAGGAGTTGGACACGAGCTCGGAGGAGGAGGCGGGTCGGCTGAAGTGGGTGACGCCGGGCGACGACTATCTTGCGGCGATCGCGAGTAGTCACGAGATCGAGGCGGTGACCATCGTCGTGCCGGAGGACGGCGCTTGGCTCGAGTAGCGGACCACGCGGCCTCCTCATCGCGCCGCGGCCGACTGGAAGGACACGTGTACCGGTTCAGAACCTGATGTCCGTCGCCGAGGAGATCGAGGAGCACCTCGATCGGCGCACCGGTGGCTGACCTCGACCATCTCGTCTTCACGGTGCCGAACCTCGACGAGGGGGTGGCGCTCGTGGAAGACCTGCTCGGCATGAGGACGTCACCGGGAGGGCGCCACGTTGGCCTGGGGACGCACAATCGACTGATCGGTCTGGGACCCGACAGCTACCTCGAGATCGTCGCCGTCGACCCCGGCCAACCCGCGCCGGCGAAGCCCAGATGGTTCGGGCTCGATCACCTGGACTCGCCTCGGCTCGCGACCTGGTGCGTGAAGAGCGACGACTTGGTGACGACGGTCGGCGTGGCCCGGCTCGCGGGGGTCGAGCTCGGAGCGCCTGTCTCCGGGTCTCGTGAGCGGCCGGACGGCACGCGGCTCTCCTGGACGTTCACCGATCCGTGGGCAGACCGCGCCGGCGGGACGATCCCGTTCTTCATCGACTGGGGCGGCAGCCGTCACCCCGCTGAGGCGCTGCCCGGAGGGTGCCGATGCGTGGGGCTCCGGGTGGAGCACCCGGACGCAGCCGAGCTGGCGCCCCGTCTGTCTGCACTCGGACTCGACACGTCGGTGTCGAAGGGCCATGCTCCCCGCGTCGTCGCAACACTCGACACACCCAATGGAATCGTGGAGTTGTCCTGATGCGCTCCGAATCTCTCGGTCTTCCCCGCGCGGCGGCGCAGCGACTCGGGCTCGGCCCGCGCCGCCGCCCGGCGGCGTTACCCCTTCTGCTTTCGACGATCGCGGTGAGCCTGGTCACTCCCACCAACGCGGCCGCGGCGCCGCAGGAGACGCTCCCCCACGTCGTCGTTCTCGCGACGGGTGGGACGATCGCGAGCACGTACGATGAGGAGATCGGGGCGCTTCGCGCTGCGCTCACGGGTGACGAGATCGTCTCCTCCGTGGACGGGTTGTCGGAGATCGCGCGCGTGACGGTCGAGCAGATCGCCAACGTGAACAGCCGCGACATGACCCCCGCCGTCTGGCTGCAGCTGTCGCGACGCGCGAACGAGCTGCTCGCGAGGGAGGACGTCGCGGGCGTGGTGGTCACCCATGGCACCGATACGCTCGAAGAGACGGCGTACTTCCTCGACCTCACCGTAACGAGTGAGAAGCCGGTGGTGGTCGTGGGTGCGCAGCGCGCGCCCACGATGTACGACACGGACGGCCCGCGAAACATGCTCAACGCCGTTCGCGTCGCGATCTCGGCCGAGGCCATCGGGATGGGCACCATGGTCGTCATGAACGGGCAGATCAACGCGGCGCGAGAGGTGACGAAAACGAACACGCTCGATGTCGAGACCTTCCAGACACTCGACTTCGGGTTGCTCGGGGTCGCGGACATCGAGACCGTCCGATTCTATCGCGCGCCGATGCGGCGTCAGACCATCGCCCTGCCCGAAGAGGTGACACTACCCGACGTCTATATCCATACCGAGTACGCAGGCGCCGACGGCCGGGCGCTCGAGTTGCTCCTGGAGGCGGGTGAGGTCGATGGCGTGGTCGTCGCCGGCCTCGGCTTGGCTCACGTGAGCACGCCCACGCTCGAGGTGCTTCGTAAGGTCCGGGCGGCCGGCCTCCCGGTCGTGGTCGCGTCTCGGGTCCCGACGGGACGAATCGTGCCGCTGTACGCGAACAACATCGACTTGCTCGACATCGGTGCCGTACAAGCCGACAACCTCAGTCCGCAAAAGGCGCGCGTTCTGCTGATGGCCGCCATGACGCGTACGACCGATCCGGAAGGACTCCAGACCTTGTTCAACCGATAATCGAAGCAGGCACGATGCCCTCGGCGCGCGACGACCTGACGGAGCTGACGGAAGCGCTCGAGGGACTCTTGGCGGGGCGGGCCCGGGCGTCGATCGTGGATGGCATCTGCGCACGCGGCGACTTCTCCGACTGGCTGCGACGGATCCGCTCAGCCATGAGCGAGCACGCCTTTGCCGTGGGGGAACGGCGGATCGACCTCCACCATCCGGTGCGCCGCATGGACGTTCGGACTCGCAAGGACGGCTTCCGCGTGCTCCACGCGTGGAACCACACCTCGCACCGGTTCACCGAGGACATCGTGCCGGTGCGAGGGGTG
>JAOTVL010000151.1 GCA_029863525.1 Gemmatimonadota bacterium | reverse complement strand
ACCTCGGGCTCGGTCGCGTGCACGCTCACGTACAGCGGAGAGATCCGCTGGTCCACGAGGCGCTGAAGACCCTTCGGACCCAGGTTGGTGAGGGTCACGTAGCTGCCGTAGGTGAAGGACAATCGGAAATCGTCGTCCCGCAGCCACAGCGTCTCACGAGCCTCTTTCGGGTTCCCGTCGATGAAGCAGAACACGCACTTGTTCGCGCACTCTCGAATGGTGTCGGGCGCGGGTACGATCCCGATCGGATCACCAGGCTCCCGCTCGATCTCGTAGATGACGGTCTCGCCCCCCGGCGAAACGGTTTCGAGCTCGACGTCGGTGGCCGAGAGCAAGAAGGTGAGGTCGATTCCGTCGCGCACGCGCTCTCCGTTGATGCGCACGACGCGTGAGCCGATCTCGAGATTCAGCTCGTCGGCGATACTTCCGGCTTCAATTTCGGCGATACGGACCAAGGAACCGTCCAGGGAGGGCCCATCAGGGTGCTCGGGAGCCCAGAAAGTTAACGGAGCCTCGTAGGCCCTACAATTTGCGATCGACGGCGGCGCCGCCGCCGCACCGACCCCCGCCCCAGGCGCACAAACCTCCGTCGCCGGCCCGGTGCCTTGACCGAACCGCGCCGTCGAGGGCAGCTTCGACGGATGCGCAGATTCCTACCGACCTCGCTCGTCGCCGTCGCCGCCACGGCCCTCGCGGGGTGCGAACAGGTCGAACAGGCTCAGGACCGATTCCGTGACCTGACCCCCTACGAGGCATACCAGGAGAGCCTGGCCGAGGCCGGTCTGGCCAGTACCGCTCTGGCCGTCGACTGGATGAGGGCGGGACGGACGGCGCTCGACGCCGCGGCTCCCGTGTCCCTGCCGTTCGAAGAGGAGGGGTTCATCGCGGCCGAGGACCCCGGAGCGATGGCGTACCGGGTCACCGTGGCTCGTGGGCAGAAGCTCACTGCCGCCGTGACACTGCAGACGGACGAGGAGACGCGGGTCTTCGTCGACCTCTTCCGCGTTCCTGACGCCGAGGGGGACCCGCATCGGCCGGTGTACTCCTTCGACGCCGTCCCAGGGAGCTTCGAGCACGAGCCGTGGCGTGGCGGTGAGTACATTCTGCGACTCCAGCCCGAGTTGTTGAGAGGCGGACAGTACCGCGTGTCCCTCCGTGTCGAGGCCCAACTCGCGTTCCCAGTCGAGGGCCACGGGGTCCGTGCCATCCAGAGCGTATTCGGGGTCTCCCGCGACGCGGGCCGGCGACAGCACCATGGCGTCGACATCTTCGCCCGCCGCGGTACGCCGGTGCTCGCCACGTCGGCAGGCATCGTCAATCGTGTCGAGGTGACGGGCCTCGGTGGGAAGGTCGTATGGCTGCGGGATCCGGTCCGGAACGCGAACATCTACTATGCCCATCTGGACAGCCAGTTCGTGTCCGATGGCGATCGCGTCGAACGAGGGGACACGGTCGGATTCGTGGGCAACAGCGGGAATGCGCGCACGACCCCGCCGCATCTCCATTTCGGCATCTACCGGAGGGGTGAGGGCCCCATCGATCCCGCGCCGTTCCTTCGCCCTCCGTCCGGCAGCCTCGCCGAGCTCACCGCCGACCTCGCTCAGCTCGGGACCTGGGTCCGACTCCGCAATGACGGGATCCGCCTCCGCGCCGCACCGGGCCAGCGCGCGCCCGTGCTGCGCGAGCTGGAGCAACACACCCCGCTCCGCGTTCTGGGCGGGTCCGGTGAATATTTTCGGGTCCGGTTGCCGGACGGAGGCTACGGATACGTCGCCGCCCGCCTGACCGAGTCGGCAGACGAACCGGTCACCTCCCAGGTCGTCGCGACCGCGGGGTCGGTGCGCGTTCGACCGGCCGACAGCGCACCGGTCGTGGCCCAGCTCGATCGTGGAACCGAAGTCCCCGTCCTCGGACGCTTCGACGGATTCCTCTACGTGCGGGCCCCCGACGGTCACACCGGGTGGATGCTCGATACCGCGCAGCAGTGATCGCGGGGTGCGACGTGCGATAGGTCGTCCCTCGAGTCCGTCGCGCGGGGACGTCACAAGGGGTCGACCCGGATGGGGCGGCCGAACCACGTCGGCCGCCCCGTAGCCGTCGAGAGCAGCGTCAGCGGACGCGGACTCGTCGACCCCATCCCACACTTCCGAGGTCGACCCGAGGCGCCTCCGTCAGACGGTCGAGCATGCGCTCCAGTCTCTGGCGCCGGGTTCCGCGGGGGGGGTGGGTGACCACGAATCCCGTGATCGGCACCATCTGCCCCGTCGCGGTGACCGGGTGATCCTCCCGGACATCGGCGAGAAGCAGCAGGGCCATCGCGAGCGCGTCGACGCTCGCTTCATCCGACTTGAGCAGGACCAGATCGACGCCCGGCTCTCGGACCAGCACGGCGCGTGCCTCGATCTCCGGAAACGCGTCGGGGATCGCGACGAAGGTGGCGGGCCGGTCGCTCTGGCCGTGCCCATCGCCGGGGAGCACCGCGGTCAGCACCGCCAAGGTCAGCGGTACGAAGCCGAGTCGGGAAAGGCGCATGGGTCGAAGCCTCCGCATGAGGGGGATGGCCGTCGCGAGTAGGGCGGCGGGCGGCGTCATAGGACTTCCCCTCCCTGCGTGCTGCAGTAGAGCAGCTGGGCGTCGACGATCTCGCCGGTGTCGAGGTCGTACGTGATGAAGTAGGAGCAGATGAAGCCACCGGACCGCTCCTCGGAACCAGTGCGAGTGCCCGTTTGGTTCGTGCACGACCCCTGGGCCACGGGGGCCGCCTGCGAGGGCACCTCATCCACGCCCCACTCCGGCGCGCCTCGCCCTTGGTAGAACTGCCACCACGCTTTGTGCGAGGAATCCCCCTGCGCCGTGAGGCCACACGTGTGGTCCGTGTAGACCTTCGGCCATACGGCGATGTCCTTCAGCTGTCCCAGGTCCACGAGGAACGGCGTGTATGCTTGCCGCTGACCGGTCTGCGAGCCCACGTGCTGGTCTCGGAACGAGACATGCGTCGACGTGCGAATGAGCCCGACGTTGCCGATGTACGAATGCTGTCCGATCGCGAACGCGTATCCGTCGTCGAAGCCGGCCCGGGTTCGCGGGTTGATGACCTGTTGGAGCGGTCGCGTGCCGTCATCGTCCTCCACGGCGACCGCCGCCAGCCCCTCGGCCTGACCGGATGGCTGAATCACCGACTCGAGCAGCGTCAGGTCGCGCATCGTGAGGACCGGAGCGTGGATCGCTGGGTCCGGGGTCACGTCGAGCCGAGCGGGTCCGGTCGGGGCTCCGTCCGAACAACCGGTGAGTGCGGTCACGACCGCCAGGAGCGATCTGCCGAGTCTGCTGCGGTACATGGGACCTCCAGGGTTTGGGATGAGTCATCGGCCTGGTCGGTGGTTCGCAGCAGCAGTCTGGTTGCACGAGAGATTCAGTCGGAGAACGAGGCTACGAACGAAAGGCGCCACCGGGTCGAAAAGGGCTTCCGGCCCGACGACGAGGATGTCGCCAGAGGGCGAGGCGAGAGCCGAAAAAGGCCCCGAGTACGGGCTGGGCATGCTGGCGGAGCGGACGGCTCCAGCCCGTGAGACCCTGTGGATGCCGATCGATTGCGTCGACGTGATCGGATCGACGCCCATGGTCGCCCACACGGACTCGGTGGGCGCCGCTCGGAGGAGCTCTAGCCTGGCGGCGCTGTGCGCGAGCAGCACGGGTGGTGTCTGCTCGGATGCGGCAGTGCGGGCCACCGAGAGCCAGGCATCCACGCGCCCGTTGGGATCCAAGCGCTGCCACGCGACGTGCAGGTCTCCGCCGACCTCCGCGATCGTCGGGCGCCGGAACCGCACACCCGGGGCTCCGACGGTCAGTCGGCGAGCCGGGAGAAGACGGTCGTCGTCGGGCCTCAACCGGACCGACGCGAGTTGTGCACCGTGCTCCGGATCGAGGCCGACGACCGCGAGCCACGTCCTTCGATCCTCGGTCCAAGCCAGTGTCACACCGTCGGCCCACCGCGATGCGACCGTGTCGACTCGCGAAGCCCCCGCGCCGAACTGGTATCGGAGGACGTCGACGGCGCCCCCCTGACCCGTGAACGGCACGGCCCATTGGAGCGTGTCGCCTGACACCACGAGCGGTGACGATGCGGAGATCTCGAGCCTCCCATCAGGAGGCGATGGTAGGGGTGTGATCCGACCCCAACCCGCTGGGCCATACTCCGCGAAGTACGCCGCGACGGGCTCACCCCGCGTCGCCGACGGGCGATCGAGTCCCTCGAAGACGAAGGCCCACGCTCCCGACCCCGTCGGGACGCCTCGAACTCTGCCGATCGGTCCGATCCCCGGTGGGCGCGGGATCCTCGTGACGCTTCCCTCGGCTACGAGGACGCCGAAGAAGTCGGCGGGTAGAGGTGAAGCGCCTCCCACGCCGTCGGGCCTCCACGCGTAGACCGGCTGGCCCGCGACGAGAAACCCGTCACCCGCAGGGCGAAAGACGCTCGGTTCGACGTACAGCTCCGCTTCACCATCCCGCACCACGGCCCTCTCGAGCACTCGGACCACGCATTGACTGGTGGCGTTGGGCACGCCTCGCTCGTCGGCCGGCGGCAGCGGTCCGCTGCACGAAGCCCACAACGTCGATGCGAGAAGGAGCAGCGCGTGTCGAAAGGGCGCCAGAGCGCGCCCGAGCCGGTGATCCACCATGAGCCTGCGTTCGAGTCCAGTGTCGAACGAAGGTTGGCGCCCCTCCGGGAGCCCTTACATGTCCTGATGGGACGAGCGGCGTGGGGCCTCTGCCGGGGTCAGCGTCGACGTATGGTGCATTCCCGAAGCCGAACGACCAGCCCACCCTCGACGCCCACATCGAGATCGGCATCGACCGCGAGCGCCGAGCACAGCTCGCCATTCATCTCGATCCGCCAATAGTGGTCGGGGTTCTGGGGTGCCCACCCGAATCGCACGGTCCAAGACGTCTGTCCGCGCTGCGCGAGCTGCACGGGTCCCCGCACGACCAGATCGTCGGTGCTGGCCGTCACGACGAAGACCGCGGCGTTCTTCGAGAAGTGGATCGTCGGCGTCGCGTACATCCAGGCAGGGGTGAAGAACTGGTTCGTCACCGCTGGACGGGCCAGCATCACCTCGTACTCGCCATCCGGCAGGTCGGTGAGCACGTCGAACCCCACATCGGAGCACCCAGTCGCGAGCGAAAGAACCGCGACTGCGCATAGGCCCGCCGTGCGCACGCGCAGCGTTGCACCCGAAGTACTCCGGCTCGTGTGGGGTTGGAACTGCACGTTCGGGCTCTCCTGGCCGATCGTCGACTCGTCGTACCCTTCCCAACGTCTGAATCCGCGATCGCTTACAAACGATCCAGAGCAAGCCCGATACCGTGACACGGGTAGGGGCGAACCCGTAGGTTGTCCGCGACCATCATCCCCATCGATCGAGGGACGCAGATGCTCGAGGAGTTCAAGAAGTTTGCCCTCAAGGGCAACATGCTGGACATGGCCGTCGGTATCATCATCGGCGCCGCCTTTGGGACCATCATCCAGTCGCTGGTCAACGACGTCGTCATGCCACCCATCGGCATGATGCTGGGTGGCGTCGACTTCAGCGACCTCTTCCTCACGCTGCAGGCCGGAGCCACACCAGGACCGTACGCAACGCTCGCGGCGGCCCAGGAGGCCGGCGCGGTCACGGTGAACTATGGCGTCTTCATCAACGCCATCGTTTCGTTCCTGATCGTCGCGTTTGCGGTGTTCATGGTCGTTCGGAGCTTCAACAAGATGAAGCGGAAGGAAGAAGAGGCACCGGCGGCACCGCCGGCGCCCTCGAACGAGGAAGTGCTCCTCGGCGAGATCCGCGACCTTCTCAAGTCGAAGGCATAGCCCACGCCGCTTTCGGTCGTACGGTCGAAGGCCTGGGGTCCCGGCGAGGGGCCCCAGGCCTTCTTCGTTCCGTGCGCCGTCAGCGCTCCGCCCTTCAAGGATCGCGGAGGCGCCTCGCCGTCATCGACCGAAGAGCTTGCCCAGACCCTTCACGCCACCGAGCGCCCCGCCGAGGCCCTGGACCTTGCCGAGCATGCCGAGGATGCCGTCGGCGTCGCCTTTCTCGCCGACGAAGCCGAGAATCATCGGCACGATGGCCGCTAAGCCACGGCTGCCCTGCTCAGGGGTGACGCCGGCGCGGCTGGCGAGTCCGGGGATGTCGATTCCCTGGAGGATCGTGCCGACGTTCACGCTCGACGCCAAGTTCGCGAGATCGAGATCGGACGCACGCGACGTCATGGCCGTGGCCACGGAACGACCCGCCTCCGGAAGAAATGCCTCGGCGCGCTCCGTCGGAAAGCCGTCCTGCGCGGCGAGCGCCTTGAAGAGGTCGCCGCCCCGCTCTTCGAGAATGTCTTTGATGAAGTCCATGGTTCGTCCGTCGTGAAGTTTGGAAGGGGTGCTACGGAGTGCGACCGGTCTCTCGCCAGCGCCGAACCTCTTCGGCCGCGATTTCGCGGCTACCCAGCCCGAAGGCCAGGGCCGCTGCGACGGCGACCGCCCCAAGCGTGAGCCCGAAGGCCAACTCGATGATCCGTTCGCCGAGTCCCATCTGGCGGAGTGCCATCGCGCCCGCGAGCGCGACGACAGCGACTCTGGCCACGAAGGCCAGCGTGTCGGCCTGTCCGACCCCGCTGTCCCGCACCGTAGTCGCCGCCAGCTCGGCCAACCACAACCCCATGCCGAGCACGAAGAGACCCAAGATCACTTGTCCGCCGAATTCGATGAGATCCCGGAGGACCTCGCTCAGTGAGGCGAATCCGATCATGTTGGCGGCCTCGACGGACGCGAACACCATGATGAATACGAGCACGAGCGAGCCGGCGATCTCCGAGAGCGTACGTCCACCCGGGCGGTCAGCGCCGCGGAAGCCGAGCCGAGTGAGCAACCCGTCGAAGCCAGCCCCACCCAGCACGCTCACGACCAGCGTGCTGACGAGCTTCGCGACGGCGTACGCGATGCCGAGCAGGAGGGCCGCCGCGAACAGGCCTGGGACGGCGCTCAGGATCTGGGCCAACATCTCGCTGGCCGGTGTGGTGATCGCGTCGAGCTGGAGGGCGTTCAGCGACGAGATCACGACCGGAACGAGAATCAATACGTAGAGCACCAGTCCAACCAGGCCGGACAGCTTCAGCGCCCCGGAGACCTCGAAACCGAGCCGGTCCAAGAGAGCGTCCGCGCCTGCGGCGCCGAGAAGGTTCGTCACGATCCTCTGCACCAACCGGGCGACCACCCATCCCACGGCGAAGATCAGCACCGCGGCCAGGAGGTTGGGCAAGAAGCCCAGCAGCTGGTCCGTCAGGCTCTGAACAGGAGCGAGCAGACCCTGGATGGCCAGGGCGCCCAAAATCCCGGGGAGGAAGAAGAGGAACACGAGCCAGTAGACGGCGTCGGCCAGCGTCTTGCTCAGCGGGAGCCGATCGCCCTCGTCGAGCGCGCTTTCCCCGAGACGCGCGTCGAGATTGGCCGCACCCAGGGCCGCACCCACGATCCGTCGGAGCGCGGTGGCGACCACCCAAGCGACGAGCAGCAATCCACCCGCAGCAAGGACCCGCGGCGCGAACTCGGAGATCTGGGTGAGCAGCGCATTGAGCGGCTCCGTGATCACGTCGAG
>JAOTVL010000150.1 GCA_029863525.1 Gemmatimonadota bacterium | reverse complement strand
GGCGCTGCGTGATCTCTCGGACAGCGGTCTCGCGGATGTAATCATCGTGGGAAGGGGTGGCGGCTCCGTGGAGGACCTGTGGGCGTTCAACGAGGAACCGGTGGCCCGCGCCATCGTCGCGTCATCCGCTCCCGTCGTCAGCGCCGTCGGCCACGAGGTCGACGTGACCATTTCCGATCTGGTCGCGGACCTGCGGGCTCCCACCCCGTCGGCTGCGGCGGAGTCGGTCGTGCCGGACAACTCAGTCGTTCTGGCGTCGCTGCGCCGCGTGCCCGCGCATCTTGCCCGGGCACTCCGCGGCGTATCGGAACGCCGCCGTGCGTCCATCGAAGGGCGGCTCGCCACGCTGACCCGTTCCATGGAGCGACGCTTCGCACCGCCGAGGCAGGCGCTGGACCGCGCAATGAGCCGTCTGGAGCGCGGGACTCGTGGGACCGCCCAAGAACGCCGCCGGCGCTTGGGCACCCTCGCGGGCCGGCTGGAGGCGCTCTCCCCATTGGCCACGTTGCAGCGGGGCTATTCGGTAGCGCGCACGTCCGAGGGCCAGGTCCTCCGAACGGTTGCCGACTTCGAGTCCGGCACCATGTTCGAGCTGCGGGTAACGGACGGCACGGTAACAGCAGAAGCACTCGGACCCGTTGAGAAGGAGCCCGGCGCATGACCGACGTCCAAGAGGGACAAGAGACCTCGCTCGAGGCGCGCTTGAGACGCTTGGACCAAATCCTGGCAGAGATGGAGTCCGACGACGTCGCGCTCGAGGACGCCCTTCGCCTCTTCGAGGAGGGCGTGGCACACGTCCGGGAAGCGGAGCGTGTCTTGTCGACTGCAGAGCTGCGCGTCGAGGAGCTGCTTGCTTCAGGCGAGACGCGTACGCTGGATCCCGACGAAGGGTGACCGTCGGATCCACGCCAGGCGAGCTGGCGACCTACCTGGAGACACACAAGGCACAGGTCGACGCTGCGCTCGAGCGCGCGGTGGCAAACCTCATTGACGACCTCTCGGCCGAGGTCCGCGAGGCCACCAGCCACGGGGTGACCACGGGAGGAAAGCGACTCCGCCCCGTGCTCTGCGTCAGCGCGTACGAGGCGTGTGGAGGACGGATCGCGCCCGCCACGTACGACTTGGCCGCCTCACTCGAGCTGATTCACGCCTACTCGTTGATGCATGACGACCTGCCCTGCATGGACGACGCCGACCTCAGGCGAGGTCGGCCCACGACCCATCGCGATCTCGGCGAGGATGCGACGATGCGTGCAGGAGCCGCGCTCATTCCCGCCGCGGCGCTTCAGGCCCTCGGTGCCTGCCGGGCGCTCGGCTGCGACGACGGACGGGCAGTTGCCGTCACGCGGGCGCTCCTCGAGGCGGCCGGAGCAGGCGGTATGGTCGGCGGGCAATGGCTCGACCTACTGGGCGAGGGGCAGGCCCTCGACGCCGACGAGCTGGACGAGCTGCATCGACGGAAGACGGGCGCGCTCCTGGAGGCGTCCCTCCTCATGGGAGGACTCGCCGCAGGAGCGCCCTCCCGCGTGCAGGCGTGCCTCAGGGAGTACGGGGCCGCCATCGGCCTCGCGTTTCAGATCGCCGACGACATCTTGGACGCCACGCAGTCCGCAGAAACGCTCGGCAAGAACCCGAGCGACGCGGCGCTCGGCAAGTCCACCTACGTGGCGCTCTACGGCCTGGAAGAGGCGAGAGAGAGGGCAGAAATGGAGGTCGATCGGGCCCTGGAGGCGTTGGACAGAGCCGAATTGAGGGCCCCGATGCTGCGTGCCCTGGCCCGGTATGTCATCGATCGCAAGAAGTAGCCGGTCGGCCGCTTGACCTGTTCGGCACGGTCCGTGCCAGTATCTTTTCACACTCCCCAACACGAATTCCGCTCAGGAGACATTCGGTGTCGCTGCTCGACTCGATCCACAGCCCAGAAGACCTGCGGCGACTGAAGCCCGAAAGTCTTCGTCAGGTGGTCGAGGACGTGCGTGAGCGGCATATCGACGTGGTCTCGCAGAAGGGTGGGCACTTCGGAGCGAGTCTCGGCGTCGCTGAGCTCACCGTCGCGCTCCACTACGCCTTCGACACGCCGCGCGCTCAACTCGTGTGGGACACGGGCCACCAAGCCTACATCCACAAGATCCTGACGGGTCGCAACGAGCAGCTTCCGACCATCCGCACGAGGAACGGATTGGCTCCGTTCCTTCGCCGAAACGAGTCCGAGTACGACGCCTTTGGCGCCGGTCACGCGGCGACGTCGATCTCGGCTGCCTGGGGAATGGCAGTTGGCAGGGATCTCACGGAGCAGGACTTCGATGTCGTCGCCATCATCGGCGACGGCGCGATGGGATGCGGGCTGGCCTACGAGGCTCTGAATAACGCAGGGCACACAGGCCGGGACTTCATTGTCGTGCTGAACGACAACGACATGTCGATCGGCCCGGCGGTCGGCGCGATGAACAAGTACCTGACCGGCGTCATCACGAACCCCGCCTACAACAAGATGCGCAGCGTCGTGAAGGAGATCCTCCACAGGACGCCAACTGCCCTGGGCGAAGTCATGGAAGAAGTCGCCGGCCGTCTCGAAGAGAGCGCGAAGCACCTGTTCACTCCCGGCCTCATCTTCGAAGAGCTCGGCTTCCGTTACGTGGGGCCGGTAGACGGCCACGACGTCGATCGCCTCGTCGAGACCTTTACGCGCGTGAAGGACATGAAGGGCCCGATCCTCGTGCACGCGATTACCCAGAAAGGGAAAGGCTTCACGCCAGCCGAAGACGACCCGTGGACGTGGCACGCATCGGGTCCGTTCGACAAGGTGACCGGGAAGGGCACGAAGCCGTCGACTGGGTTGCCCCGGTACCAGAAGGTCTTCGGCAAGGGCCTGATCGAGCTCGCCGACGCCGACCCGCGCGTCGTGGCGATTACCGCTGCGATGCCAGACGGGACGTCGACGGACATGTTCCAGAACGCACATCCCGAGCGGTACTTCGACGTGGGCATCGCCGAGGGGCATGGCGTGACCTTCGCCGCGGGCCTAGCCACCCAAGGCGTGAAGCCGATCGTGGCCATCTACTCCACATTCCTGCAGCGTGCCTACGACAACATCGTGCACGACGTGGCGCTCCAGGGACTGCCCGTCGTCTTCGGCATGGACCGGGCGGGCATCGCCGGTGAGGATGGGCCGACCCATCACGGCACGCTGGACATCGCCTACATGCTGGCCGTGCCGGGCATGACCGTGACGGCCCCCAAAGACGGGAGCGAAATGTTGGCGCTCCTGCGACTGGCCACGGAGCAAAACGACGGACCATGGAGTGTCCGTTGGCCGCGCGCCGCAGTTCCTGAAGCGGTTCCCGCGCTCGCCGAGATCCCTCCGATCGCGCCGTATACTTGGGAGATCTTGCGCAACGGTGGCGACTGCGTGCTGCTCGCCACGGGCACGATGGTGCTCACGGCGCTGGAAGCCGCGGAAGCGCTCGATACGGATGGCATCCGCTGCACGGTGGTCAATTGCCGCTTCCTCAAGCCCTACGACAAGGACGTGCTGGAGGAGATGGTGCGCAGCCACCCGCTCGTGGTAACGCTAGAGGAAGGCCAGGTGACCAACGGCTTCGGTGCGTTCATGGCGAGAGAGATCGATGACATCGAGCAGTCGGCGCCGCCGCGTGTGGCGTCCATCGGCCTGCCTGACGACTTCATTGAGCACGGATCCCGCAACGGCCTGCTCGCCGAGCTCGGCCTGGACGCGCCGGGCGTCGCCGAGCGGGTCCGGAAGCTGACCCGACGGGCCGCGGAGCTCGAGCCGGCGTGAGCCCACCGGAAGGCCACAGACTCGACGGACCGATCCGGTCCGTGGCGGTGGTGGTCCGCCAACCGGGCAGCGAAGTCAAAGCCGTCGTGGGTCGCCTGGGCAAATGGATTGGGGAACGCGACATCGCGGTCACCCTGGAGAAAGTCGACGAGCGCTCCCTTGCCGGGGAGACCTCCCTGGATATCGCCAAGAATCCCGTGGACCTGGTGATCGCGCTCGGCGGCGACGGCACCCTCCTGCGTGCGGCTCGGGCGGTCGTGGGCACCGACGTCCCGGTCCTCGGGGTCAACCTGGGCCGTCTCGGCTTCCTGACGGCCTTCCCGGACGCCGAGTTGGAGTTCGGGCTCGAGGCGGTCATCGGGGGGCACGCCCTCCTGGACCATCGCTTCACCCTCCGCGCGCGCATCGAGGGAAAGCATCAAGTCGATGGCGATAACCTGTTTGCATTGAACGACATCGTGGTCCACACGTCGGGTGCTGCGCGAGTCACTCCGCTGACGCTTCACGTAGGAAGCGGGGATGCGCGAGAGGAGGTCGGGAGCTTCTCTGCCGATGGCGTGATCCTCGCCACCCCGACCGGATCGACCGCGTACTCGATGTCCGCCGGCGGTCCCATCATCGTGCCGGAAGTCGAATGCATCGTGGTGACACCCATCTGCCCTCACTCACTGGCGGTGCGTCCCCTGGTGATTCCGGCCACTCAGGAGGTGAGCGTGCGCTCCCCCGATCCGGACGCAGAGCACCAGGTCACGGTCGACGGACAGGTGGAACGCGTGCTCGCCCCGGGGGACGCCGTCGTAGTATCACGGGAGGAGCATCCGGTGAAGCTCGTCCGGCTGCCGGGCCAGACCTTCTTCGGAACGTTGCGGCGCAAGCTCAATTGGGCCGCGGGTCCGCCCGAGCGGGCCTGACCCAACCCCCCATTGAAGGGCCCGGTACGCACGAAGTACCTTGCCGCATGCTCGTCGAACTCCGCATCCGGGACTACGCCGTCGTCGAGGACCTCACCCTCGACCTCTCGCCTGGCCTCAATGTCCTGACCGGCGAGACCGGCGCGGGAAAGTCCATCATCGTGGGTGCCCTGTCGCTGCTCTTGGGCGAGCGGGCCTCCTCCTCGGTCGTACGCAGGGGGGCGGAGCGCGCCACGGTCGAAGCGGTCTTCGACGTGGAGAAGCTCCCCGAGGTAGCGCGCCTGGTGGAAGAGCAGGGCTTCCGGCTCGATGACGGGCTCCTCATCCTGCGCCGAGAGGTCGCTGCGGAGGGCAGGAATCGGGCCTGGGTGTGTGGATCTCCGGCCACGGCCGGTGCCGTGGGCGAGCTCGGCAGCGCGCTCGTCGATCTCCACGGCCAGCACGAGCATCAGACACTGCTTCGGCCCAGGGACCAACGCACCATCCTGGACTCCTTCGGGGGAGCCGATGAGGCAGCGGCCCGCGTCGCCGCTCTGTACGCCGAGCTGCAGAGCCTACGACAGGCGCTCGAGGAGCGGGAGGAGCGGCTCCGGGACGTAGAGAGCCGTGCGGACTTCCTCCGGTTTCAACTCACCGAGATCGACGAAGCCGGTCCGGCGCCCGGTGAGGACGAATCGCTCGAAGCCGAAACTGGCCGTCACGAGCACTCCGAGGACCTCATTCAAGGGGCCAACGAGGTCCATGAGACGCTCTACGGGGACGACGACTCGGTCTCCGATCGGCTCTCGTCGGTCCGGCGGACGCTGGAGCGGCTCGCCAAGTTCGATCCCGAGTTGGCCGCGGAGCTGGAGGCCCTGGACGGCGCGCTCCACGCGGTGACCGACGTGGGTAGACGCATGGGCGACTACGCGAGCGCGATCGATCACGATCCGGAGCGGCTCGAGGAGGTCCGGGAGCGGCTCGACCGGCTGTTCCGGCTGAAGCGCAAGTACGGCCCCGAGCTGGCCGACGTGCTCGCCACAGCGCAACGCGTGCGTGAGGAGCTACAGGACCTCGACGACGCGGACCACGATCTGGACGACACCCGTCGCAAGATCACGGAAACGAGCACGACCCTCGATGATGCGGCCGCGACCCTCAGCGCACTCCGGCACGCTGCGGCGTCCGGGCTGGGTGCATCGGTCGCTGAGGTCCTCCCGGAGCTCGGGCTGAAAGGAGCGTCCTTCGAGGTGCGACTCACGTCTCATGACGTTGTTTCGGCGGGCGGCGCGGAAAGCGTCGAGTTCCTCGTGACCACGAACCGGGGCTTCGAGCCCATGCCCCTCGCGCGCGTCGCGAGCGGGGGGGAGCTGTCACGCGTGATGCTTGCGTTGAAGTCGATCCTCGCGGGTGTCGACCGCGTTCCCGTCTTGGTCTTCGACGAAATCGACGCCGGCATCGGTGGTGTCGTGGCAGGGGCAGTGGCGCAGAAGCTGGCCGAGGTGGGGACGCGCCACCAAGTCTTCGTCGTGACGCACCTCGCGCAGGTCGCCTCCAGGGCGGCGCATCACCTGCTGGTGGAGAAGGGTGACGGGGACGGGGTCACCACGGCGGGGGTGCGGTCCCTCGAGGGAGAGGCCCGTGTCGAGGAGATCGCCCGCATGCTCGGGGGGGATCCGGGGTCGGCGACGTCGCGAAAGCACGCCCGAGAGCTGCTCGGCGCCTGACGCGCGTGCCTTACGTCAGGGCGCGCCCCAAAACCGTCTAAAGAGCCGAACACCGAACTCGAGGTGTGTCGCGATGGGCGTCTGGCCGCCACCCCCGGCCACGCTGGTGAGCACGCGCAGGTGGAGCTGGAGGGGCGAGACGGACTCACCGGCCATGCGGCGGGCCACGGTGTCATAACGGAGGATCGCCCCGATCTGATGCAGCGTGATGCCGCTCTCGATCTGCATGACCACGGGGTCCACCGGCGCACCCACGGACGAACCGGTGAGCGTGTACGTATCCCGATACTTGCGATAGACGCGGTACTCCGCACCCACCGAAAGCTCGGGCGCGAACAGGTACGAAGGGGCGACCTCCAGCCCGAAGTACGACCCGGGGTCCCACTCCAGCAGCTGGCGACTCGAAAGCGGCGCGAGCACGACCTCGGGAGGCGCCACTCGACGCACGAGGTTTCGCGACATCTGCACCCCGTAGCGAGCGGCGGCACGTACCCCCAGGCGGCGCCCGTACAGCAGCTCGCCCATGATGCGCCCTTCGACGTCCGCCTGGCCCTCTCCGGTGCCTACATCCAAAAAGACATCGGGGTTCTCAGATACGCCGGTCGGCAAGCGACCCAGCACCGTGCCGATGAGGCGGTACGAGAGCCAAGGCGCCACCTGGGCCGAGTCCCGAAGCGCGCCGTCGAGAAGCAGCACGGAAGCCGATACCTCCACGTCCCCTGCGCTCCACAGACTGCGTACGTCGCCCAGGGGCGCCCCTTGCACCCCGAAGCCCGGCACTGCCGAGAGCGTGACGAAGTCGTCCTCCCCGACCCACTCGGTTGCGAACGCCATTGGGGCGCCGATGCCCGGCAGCCCGGCCGACTGAAGGTCCGCGTCCAGGGTCATCACTGCGGAGCTGAGTGACCCCGCTGCAGCCGATCCTGTGATCGGAAAGAAGGGCGATGCGGAGTACGCCGTAGCAGCCGATGAGGAGAAAGAAGCGGCCCGGTCCGCGAGGCTCTGAGCCGATGTGCACGACGGGCTTCCCGGTGACATCCCGCACACCTGGCTGGCATTCGTTTGCGCCGCGACCTCAGCGGTGCTCAGCGCAGTCAGGAACGCGCTGACGCCCGGGCCGTTGCTCCCGACCGGATTGCGTCCCAGGTCGCCCGTGATGGAGTCAGGACGGAACGCCACGTCCACGTTCGTGCGCGTGCGCGTCCAGGGAAACACCGCGCCCA
>JAOTVL010000160.1 GCA_029863525.1 Gemmatimonadota bacterium | reverse complement strand
TCTGCACAATGTCCTCCTGAAAGTACCGTGAACGGCGACGAGCCCTCTCGGGCAGGCCGTCGTTACTTGGAATAGAGCTCCACGATCAGCTGCTCCTGAGCGGCGAGCGGGATGTCGTCACGGGTCGGCGTACGAACCATGCGTCCCACGCGCTGCTTCTCGTCCAGAGCGAGCCAGTCGAGCAACGTCGGGCGCGTGCGCGCTCCGAGGGAAGCCTCGATGGGAAGCAGCTCCTTGGACTTCGGCTTGATCGAGATCTCGTCGCCGGCCTCGACCCGGTAGCTCGGGATGTCGACAGTCCGTCCGTTCACTTCGACGTGCCGATGACGCACGATCTGCCGCGCCTGGTTGCGGCTCTGAGCGAAGCCCATCCGAAACACGATGTTGTCGAGTCGAGATTCGAGCGCGACGATGAGGTTCTCACCCGTCACACCCGGAATGTGGTTCGCGTGCTCGAAGAGGCTGCGGAATTGCTTTTCGGCGAGCCCGTAGATCCGCTTCACTTTCTGCTTCTCACGGAGCTGGACCGCGTAGTCGGACTGCTTCCGACGGCGTGCCTGCGCCGGGCCGTGCTGGCCGGGCGGATACGAGCGTCGCTCGATGGGGCACTTCTCCGTGTAGCACTTCTGACCCTTCAAGAACAGCTTCTGGCCTTCGCGGCGACAGAGCTTGCAGACGGGTCCCGTGTAGCGAGCCATACCTAAACCCTGCGCTTCTTCGGTGGCCGGCATCCGTTGTGCGGAAGCGGCGTGACGTCGACGATAGACTTGATGAAGAGGCCTGCCGAGGCGAGCGCCTGAATGGCCGACTCGCGTCCGGAGCCCGGGCCTTGGACCCGAACGTCGACACGCTTGACGCCCATGCTCACCGCCTCGCGACCGACCTGCTCTCCTGCCACGGTCGCCGCGAACGGGGTGGACTTCTTCGAGCCCTTGAATCCCGCCTTGCCGGAGCTCGCCCAGGCGAGTGCGTTCCCCGCGGTGTCGGTGATCGTGATGACCGTGTTGTTGAACGTCGCTTTGACGTGGGCGATTCCCTCCGCCTCCACGACCTTCTTGGTCTTCTTGGGACGGCCGCTCTGTTTGGGCTTTGCCACCTTGATGAATCCTCGTTGCCTCAGTGTTCCTACGATGCGAAGCCCGTCGTCGGGTACGACGCGCCTGGAGGGCGGGCCGCGCGACGGGCGAGATGCTGCCTGCTTCTACTTCTTCGGCGGTGCCTTCTTACCGGCGATCGACTTGCGCTTGCCCTTGTGGGTACGCGCGTTCGTATGCGTCCGCTGACCTCGAACCGGAAGGCCACGACGGTGCCGAAGCCCGCGATAGCAGCCGATGTCCATGAGACGCTTGATGTTCATGGACCGCTCCGTGCGGAGGGCACCCTCGACCTTGTAGTTCCCCTCGATCTGGCGGCGGAGACGATTGACTTCGTCGTCGCCGAGATCCTGGGTACGCATGCTCGGATCGATCCCGGTCGCCTCGATGATCTCGTTGGCGCGGGTCGGGCCGATCCCGAAGATGTACGTGAGCGCGACCTCGATGCGCTTTCCGCGCGGCAGATCGACTCCAGCAATACGGGCCATGCTTATCCTTGCCGCTGTTTGTGCTTCGGATTCCGCGAGCAAATGATGCGTACGACTCCGCCACGGCGGATCACTTTGCAGTGCTCACAGATCGGCTTTACGCTGCTTCTGACCTTCACGTCACCACTCCAAATCCGGTTATGGCAGAGCTAGAAAGTATAACTAGCCTTCGTACCCCCTTCAACCGGTCCCCGGCGCCGGGGTCGACGCGCCGACGGGACCGTCGGCGGAAGTGAGGATTCTGGGGCCGTCCTTGGTGATGCCCACCGTGTGCTCGAAGTGCGCGGAAAGCGAGCGGTCGGCGGTGATGACCGTCCAGCCGTCCTCCAAGGTCTTGATGTCCGGCGTACCGGCCGACAACATCGGCTCGATGGCGAGCACCATGCCTTCACGCAGGCGCGGACCCTGCCCCGCACGCCCGACATTCGGCACCTGAGGCTCTTCGTGGAGCTCCCGGCCGACGCCGTGGCCAACGAGCTCGCGGATGATCCCGTAGGCGGTACCCTGTACCGATCGCACGACTGCGGCGCCGATGTCTCCGACGTGCTTGCCCGGCACCGCCGACGCGATCGACGCCTCGAGCGCCGCGCTCGTCACGCCCATGAGCGCGGTCGCTTCATCCGACACGGCACCGACGGCGAAGGTCCGGGCAGAATCGGAATACCACCCGTCCATCCGGACCCCGACATCGATCGAAACGATGTCGCCCTCCTCGAGGATCCTCTGATTGCTCGGAATCCCGTGGACGACCTCCTCGTTGACCGAAATGCACACGCTTCCGGGGAAGCCGTAGAGCCCTTTGAACGCGGCCGTCGCGCCCTCGTGGTCGACGATGAACGCCTCCGCGAAGCGGTCGATCTCGCCGGTCGAGACGCCAGGCTGGACCCGGCCGGAGAGTGCTTCGAACAGCCTTCCGATGATCGACCCGGCGTGCGCGATCGTGTCCATCTCGCCCGGGGTCCGGAGATGGATCATGCCTGACCCTCAGCCCGCACCGCGGCCTCGAATTCCCGGTAGATCTCGTCGACGTCGCGATCCGCTTCGATTCGTCGGAGCGGCGCGTCATGATCTTCGTAGAAGGCGATCAGCGGGGCGGTCTCGTCCATATAGACCTGAAGTCGGCGCCCAACCGTTTCCGGATCGTCGTCCTTGCGATGCACGAGTTCCCCCGCGCAACGGTCGCACACGCCATCCTCGGCGGGGGCGTTGAAGAAGACGTTGTAGACGGACCCGCAATTCGGACAGCTCCGGCGTCCACTCAACCGGCGGACGAGCACGTCGTCGTCGGCCTCGAACAAGACGACCAGATCGACGGACCGATCCAGCTTCGCGAGCGCCTGATCGAGGCTCGTGGCCTGGTCTTCGGTACGTGGAAAGCCGTCGAAGAGGACGTCGGTGTCGTGGTCCACACCGTCCAGGTGCTCCCGGACCAGGTCCAGGATCAGATCGTCGGGGACCAGCTCGCCGCGATCCATGAAGCCCTGCGCAGCCCTGCCGAGCGCGGTGCCTTCCCGGCGGGCCGCCCGAAGCAGGTCGCCCGTCGAGACGTGCGCGGCGCCCATGGCTACAGCGAGCCGAACGGCCTGCGTGCCCTTCCCGACCCCGGGAGGACCGAGGAGAACAACAACCATGCGATCGCCGCCCGACTACATGTACCGCTGACGACCGCGCATCTTGACCCTACCCTTCTTCATGAAGCCGTCATAATGCCTCAGAAGGAGGAGCTGCTGGGCCTGCTGCACGGTGTCGAGCCCCACGCCAACGACGATCAGTAGGCTGGTGCCGCCGAAGAAGAACTGGACGTTGAAATACCCGAGGAGCCAGAACGGCACGAGGGCGATGATCGCCAGATAGATCGATCCCGGAAGCGTGACACGCGTCAGGACACGGTCGATGTACTCGGCAGTGCGTGCTCCCGGCTTCACACCAGGAATGAAAGCGCCCTGTTTCTTCAGGTTCTCGGCGAGATCGACCGGATTGAAGATGATCGCCGTATAGAAGTACGTGAAGAAGACGATGAGGAGCCCATACGTGATGTTGTACGTGAGGGTCTGAGGCTGGAACATGTCCGCGATCGTGGACAGCACGCCCAGGTCGACGAATGCCGCCATGGTGCCCGGCATGACGATGAACGACTGTGCGAAGATGATCGGCATGACGCCGGCCGAGTTGACGCGCAGCGGGATGAAGCTCTTCTGGCCCTCCCGGATGCGTCCGCGCCCCACGACCTTGCGCGGGATCTGAACCGGGATCTTGCGGGCCGCCATCGTCATCGCGACCACCGCGGCCGTGATCGCGACGACCACGACCAAGAGCAGGAACAAGGCGGGCGCGGAGATCTCGCCGAGCGTGAACGACTCCCACGTGCCGGCGAGGGCTCGGGGGAAGGTCTCGATGATCGAGAAGAAGATCAGGAGCGACATGCCGTTTCCGACGCCGCGCTCGGTGATCTGCTCACCGAGCCACATGACGAAGATCGCGCCGACGGTGAGGACCAAGACGGTGGTGAACATGAAGCCGAAGCCCGGCGTTCCGACCGCACCCGGGATCGACTGCAGGAAGACCGAGTAGCCGTACGCCTGCATGGCCGACAGCACGACCGTCGTGTAGCGGGTCCACTGCGTCAGCTTCTTCCGCCCGTCCTCTCCTTCCTTCTGGAGCTTCTCGATGGTCGGGAAGACCGCCGCGAGCAGCTGGAACATGATGCTCGCCGAGATATAGGGCATGATGCCCAAAGCGAGGATCGTGGCGCGCGACAGACCGCCACCCACGAACATGTCGTAGATGCCGAAGAAGGTGTTTTGGAGGGCCCCGAACGCCTGGCGGAGCTGGTTGACATCCAGCCCCGGCACCGTGATGTGGGCACCGGTGCGATAGATGAGCAGGATGAACAAGGTGAAGAGGATCTTCTCCTTGAGCTCCGGCGCACGGAAGAGATTCGCGACGGGGTTGTTCGCCATTCGATCAGCCTAGCGGTCTAAGAGCCGCGGTTTTGACTTACGCGTCCGGAGTGGAACCGAGCACCGTGACCGAGCCACCAGCGGCTTCGATCTTCTCACGAGCGCTCCTGCTGAACGCGTGCGCGGTGACTGTGAGTTTCCCCTCGACGTCCCCTACACCGAGGACCTTCACCAGGTCGGCCGCCGAACGGATCAGCCCTGCGCTCTCGAGTGACTCGGGGGAAACGTCGCCCTCGACCCTCGCGAGCTCGCGAAGGTTGACGATCTGATACTCCGTCCGATTGATGCTCTTGAATCCCCGCTTGGGAATCCGTCGGATGAGGGGCATCTGGCCACCCTCGAAGCGAGGGTGGACGCTGCCGCCCGACCGGGACTTCTGACCCTTCTGGCCTCGGCCCGCGGTCTTTCCGCTGCCGGAGCCGGGTCCGCGACCCTTTCGCTTCCGGTCCTTCACGGAGCCGCGAGTCGGGCTCAAATCGTGTAGCTCAGCCATCTATTCGACCTCTTCGACTTCGACCATGAAGGAGATCTTGTCGATCATCCCCGCGATGGCCGGAGTGAGTTCATGAACCACGCTCTGCTGGTGCCGCTTGATGCCCAGCGCCCGGATCGTCCGTCGGTGGCCGCCCTGCCTCCCGATCCCGCTGCGGACCTGGGTGATCTTCACCTTCTTCGGACCCTTCTTCTTAGCCACGATGCGCTCCCAAGGTTTCCACGGACACGCCGCGCTCGTCGGCCGCCTGCTCCGGCGTGACAAGCTCTTCGAGTCCGTTCATGGTCGCCCGGACAACGTTGATCGGGTTGTTCGAGCCGAGGCTCTTCGTGAGTACGTCGGTCACGCCGGCGGCCTCGAGCACCGCACGCACCGGACCACCGGCGATCACGCCGGTACCTGGGGCGGCGGGGCGCATGAGCACCCTTCCGGCACCCAATTCCCCGACGATCTCATGGGGGATGGTCCCGTTCTCGATCGGCACCTTCACCATATTGCGGCGAGCGTGCTCGAACGCCTTGCGGATCGCCTCGGCGACTTCGTTGGCCTTCTCGAGAGCGATGCCCACGTTGCCTTTCTGGTCCCCGACAGAGACCAGGGCCGAGAAGGAGAACCTGCGGCCTCCCTTCACGACCTTCGCGACGCGGTTGATGAAGATGACGTTCTCGACCAGGTCGCTCTCGCGACCCCGGCCGCGACCGCCAGCCCCGCCCTTCTTCTTCGACTTCTTCGGATTCGGATTGCTCGTAGACATCAGAATTCCAGCCCCCCCTCTCGGGCGCCGTCAGCAAAGGCCTTTACGCGACCGTGGTACTTGTACCCACCCCGGTCGAAGACCACGGTGTCGATTCCCTGACTCTTCGCCTTCTCGCCGAGCAACTTGCCGGCAGCGTAGGCGTGCTCGATGCGCGGATTGTCCCCTTCGGGGCTGAAGTCCCGCAGCGCTTCGGCCAGCGTCGAGAGGCCGAGCAGCGTCACGCCGCGATCGTCGTCGACGATCTGGCCCTCGATGTTCTTGTGTGACCGTGCGACGACCAGGCGTGGGCGCTCGGCAGTCCCGCGCACCTTCTGCCGCACGCGATAATGCCGCCTGCGGCGCTGAAGTTCCCGGCTCCTGCGAAGGAGCTTCTGCTTGATGATATCCATGGTCCCTTATGCTCCGGCGGTCTTACCGGCCTTACGCCGGACGTGCTCGCCCTGATAACGGACACCTTTGCCTTTGTAGGGCTCGGGTGGCCTAAAGGACCGAATCTCAGCCGCGGCCTGTCCGACCTTCTGCTTGTCAATTCCCGATACCACGATCGTAGTCTGGTTGGGACACTCGAGGCCCACCCCGTCGACCGGGACATAATCGATCGTGTGGCTGAAGCCCAGGTTCAGACGGATGCCCTTTCCCTGGACCTCGGCCCGATACCCCACGCCGACGATCTCCAGGGTCTTGGTGAACCCATCCGTCACGCCGCTAACCATATTCGCGATCAGGGAACGTGTGAGTCCGTGCAGCGCCCGATGCTCCTTCTCGTCCGACGGTCTTTCCACCCGGATCTGGCTATCGTCAACCGCCAATCTCATCTCCGGGTGGACGTCGAGGGCAAGTTCACCCTTCGGCCCCTTCACAACCAGCGTTCCCTTGCCTTGTTTGACCTCCACGCCTTTGGGAAGGTCGACCGGGAGCTTTCCAATTCGTGACATTCTTCCGTCCCCTACCAGACGACGGCGAGCAGCTCGCCGCCCACACCCTGGTCGCGGGCGCTTCGCCCCGAGAGCATCCCCGACGACGTTGAGATAATCGACATCCCGAGGCCGTTTCGGACCCGCGGGATGTCTCCCACCCCTACATAGCGACGTCGACCCGGGCTAGACACTCGCTCGAGGTGGCGGATGACCGGC
>JAOTVL010000149.1 GCA_029863525.1 Gemmatimonadota bacterium | reverse complement strand
CTGACCCGAGCGTTCAGCAGCCGTAGACGCTCCAGGGACCGCAGGTAGTCCGCGACGCAGCCCCTGTATTCCGCGACCCACGTGGTATCTCCACGCCCGAGAAGGAGGTCGCCCACGAAGACCGCCGAGCGCTCCGGCCAGTGGAAGGCGAGGTGCTCTCGGGTGTGCCCCGGCGTCTCCATGGCGACGAGGTCTCCTCGGTCCGTCGCGACAGTCGCCCCGTCGGCGAGAATGCGGGTAACGCTCTCGATCCCCCGCGGACCCATTACTTCAGCACCGATCAACCGAGAGAGCCGCCCCGCCGACGCCGCGTGATCGGCGTGGCCGTGCGTGAGGACGATGGTGACGCTGTCGGCCTTTGCGACCTTCGACGACAAAGCCCGAACGTGGTCGTCCACGTCCGGGCCAGGGTCGATGAGCGCGACGGTGTCACGCCCAACCAGGTAGCTTCGCGTCCCGTCGAGCGTGAACGGGCCGGGGTTGCTCGCTTCTACGAAATCGGGATGGGCGGTCAGGAAGCGTCCCGACGCTCGGCGGCCAGCTGCTCCGCGAGCTTGTCCGCGATCCCGATGAGCGCGATCTCGTCTTCCTCGGTGAAGGTGTTCTTCTCGTCGGAATCGATGTCGATCTGACCGAAGATGTCGTCGCCCGCACGGATGAGGACCACCATCTCGGACTGCGTCTCTGGCGAGCAAACCAGGTAATTCTCCTCCTTGCTCACGTCCCCGATCTTCATGTTCGTGCGCTCTGCGACCGCACGACCGCAGACGCCGTCACCCACGGCGATCTTGGCGTGCGGGGTGGACTCGCCGATGTAGTTGTGGAGCCACAGCTCCTGCTCCTCTTCCTTGAGGAGGTACACACCGACCCAGTCGAAGCGATCCTCGGCCGAGATCTCCCGCACGGCCCTTCTGAGTAGTGCGTCGGACAGATGTCCGTCGTCACGCATCTCCTGCAACTCTTTGATGAGATTCCCTGCGTCCAGCATGGGGTATATCCAAATCGAATGGTTCCACTCGCGACGGCGCGGTCCCGCGCGAGCTTCGAACATGAGCTCGTCCTACGACGAACACTCGTCGCCTGGGGGCCGGCGTCCTCCGAACGAGGGCTCCGCGGTCCCGACCCGGGCGGGAACGAAGGGTAGAAATACGGCGATTGACCGTCAACGTATGCACGACGTCCCCATGGGGACGTCGTGACTATCGTGGCGTGAAGTCGGTCTCGCCGTCGAGGCGCCTGACGAAGGCGGCGATGAGGCGCGCGGTGTGGAAGAGGTCTTCCACGCTCACGACCTCGTTCGGCGAGTGCATGTACCGATTCGGTACGGACACCAAGCCGGTCGGGACGCCGGTCCGAGTCAGATGAATCCCGTCGGCATCCGTGCGCGTCGCCTTCGGGGACGCCTGGATCGTGTACGGAATGCCCTCCTCGTCGGCGACGGCGGCGAGCGCCTCGAAGACCTGATCGTGCGCCGCCGATCCGCGGCTCAGGACGGGGCCCCCTCCCAGGAGGTGCTCGCCGAGCTCCTTCTTCTCGATGTCCGGCACATCCGTGCTGAATGTGACGTCCACGACGATCGCCACGTCCGGATCGATGGCGTACGCGCTGGTCCGCGCGCCCCCGCCTTGGTATCCGATCTCCTCCTGCACGGTTGCGACAGCCGTCGCGGAGGCGGTCAGCCCGTCGGCGTCCTGCGCGAGCAGGCGCAGCGACTCGAGGACCACGAAGGCTCCTATGCGGTCGTCGATGGCGCGACTCGCGATCAGATCCCCCGCCAGTCGAACCATGCCCTGCGCAATGACCATGGGGTCGCCGACCCGAATGCCCAGGTCGACCACTCCCGCTCGGTCGGCGGCGCCCACGTCCACCCAGAGTTGCTTGGTCTTCGACGCCTTCGAACGCTCGTCGGGCTCGATCAGATGGATCCCTTTCTTGCCGATGACGCCGGTGATGTCGCCGCCACGGCCGAGTATGGTCACGCGCTGACCCACAAGCACCTGAGGGTCCCATCCCCCGATCTCGTCGACGTAGAGAAACCCCTCTTCGTCGATGTGCGTCACCTGCAGGCCGATCTCGTCGATGTGTCCGGCGAGCATGACGGTGGGGGAACCGGCGGGGTTCACCGTGGCGAACGAATTGCCGCTGACGTCGACCCGCACGTCCGCCGCGAACGACGACGCTTCCTCCCGCCAGACGCGGCCCGCCCGAACCTCGAAGCCCGACGGACCCGCGGCGTCGAGGAGGCGCTCCAAGAATGCTATGTCTCGATTCATGGCTGGCAAGCTACTCGCTCGCCGCGGCCCGGGTCCATGCCGCCGCCGCGACCACCGCACGCGTGCTCCGCGGTCTCAGCGGCCCGCCGGCGTGTCCTCGTCGGGTTCCACGACGATCCCCTTCGAGGGATCGAGCGGCTTCTCGGCACCCCCCTGGGTGGGCGGGCGGCCGAAAGGGCCCCCACCGGAAAATCCCCACGTACCGCCACTGCCCATCGTCACCACGTGGATCGATCCGTCCGCGATGCGCTTCTCTAGGCGACCGCGCACGCGACGCTGGATCCACCGACGCGTGAAGGGAAGGAGAAGGGAGAAGCCGACTACGTCGGTGAGCACGCCCGGTGTCAGAAGAAAGGCCCCTCCGATCAACACCGAGATTCCGTCGAGCAGCGCTTGGCCCGGCAGGCGACCCGACGCCAGTTCGCTCTGGAACTGGAAGAACACACGCACGCCTTCGGCCCGAGCCAACCAGGCGCCGGTGACGCCGGTGAAGACGACGAGCGCGATGGTCGGAAGAAGACCCACGACTTGACCGATCTGGATGAGCAGCACCAGCTCGACGATCGGTACGATCACGAAGAGCAGGGCGAGGCGCCCGAGGACGTTCATGAGACTCTCTACCCTATTGACGCTGCGGGGGATTCAAGCCGGTTCGACCTCCATCGATTGAGGTCACGGCACCATACCGTGAACTTGCCATTAGGTGAACCTCCGAGTGATCGTCACCGAGACCGTCGGACGTCTCAGGATCGGGTCGGCACTCACGGTGTACCCGTTGCGTCGAACTTCTAACAGGCACACGAGTCTTTCGCAGGCCCGAGGCGGCATATGGAGCAGACCTACTTTCGGAAGGGATTCGGGCTCAAGAAGGAGCTTCGCCCGGTCATCGACGCGGAGTATCAATCTGCGCTGGTCGAGCGCATCCGCTCACGAGGTTACACCGACACGTTCGGAGACGTCACGGTGCGGCTCGCTCAGGAGTTCGGGTTCTGCTACGGCGTCGACCGCGCAGTCGACTACGCGTACGAGACGGTCCACAAGTTCCCCGACAAGAAGATCTACCTGGTCGGCGAGATCATTCACAATCCGCACGTGAATCACCGGATGACCGAGATGGGCATCTCGTTCATCTACCCGGACCCCGAGGGCGCCTTCGACTTCTCGGTCCTCACCCCCGACGACGTGGCGATCCTGCCGGCCTTCGGGGTCACGCTCCACGATTTCGAGGAATTGCGCGACGTCGGGTGCATCCTGGTCGATACGACGTGCGGCTCCGTGCTCCACGTGTGGAAGCGCGTGGAGAACTACGCCAAAGACGGATTCACCGCGGTCATCCACGGCAAGTACACGCACGAGGAGACTCGAGCCACCGCCTCGCAGGTCAACAAGTTCGAGGGCGGCAAGTACATCATCGTCCGCAACATGGACGAGGGGACGCTCCTCTTCGACTACATCGCCAAGCGCCCCGGCCACCTGTCACGTGAAGAGTTCATTCAGCACTTCGCCCCCAAGGCTTCACCCGGCTTCGATCCGGATGCCGATTTGAGCTTCGTCGGCGTGGCGAATCAGACGACCATGCTCGCGAGCGAGTCCCTCGCGATCGGCTGGAAAGTCCACGAGGCCATGGTCGAGCGGTTCGGCGAGGAGCACGCATCCACCCACTTTCGCTCGTTCGGAACCATCTGCTCCGCGACGCAGGAGCGTCAGGACGCGGTTGCCGAGATGATGCAGGAGCCGCCCAAGCTGATGCTGGTGATCGGCGGGTACAATTCGTCGAACACGAACCACCTCGCGCATCTCTGCCGCCAGCATACCGAGACGTTCCACGTCGAGGACGCGGTCTGCATCGACGTCGAAACGGGAACCATCCGACACAAGCCCGGGTTGGCGCCGGAAGACCCCGAGATCACGGATTCGGACTGGATTCCGGAGGGGCCCTTCGACCTGGGCATCACCGCCGGAGCATCGACCCCGAACAACAAGATCGGCGAAGCACTCCTACGGATTCTCGAGATCCGGGGAATCGAGGTGGACCTGACCTCCCCGGAGACGCAGCCGGTCTAGCAGGCGGAGCACACGCATCCCCGCACGCGACCCGCCGCACCTCTCGGCCGCCTTTGTCAGCGACCCTCTAGAGGTCGTCCGACTGGATTCCGGTCCCGAGGCGCTTCAGTAGGTCGCTCAACGTCGCCTGCTCATCGGGCGTCAGATGACGGGATAGGTGCTCCACGTAGGACGCGTGCCCCGGGAATACGTCCGCTACCAAATCACGCCCTTCCGGCGTGAGCTTGGCCTGGATGACCCGACGGTCGTCCGGACGGCGGAACCGATACACCAGCCCCTGATCTTCCAGGCGGTCCATCACGTACGTGACGTTGCCCCCCGTGACCAGCAGCTTCTCGGCGAGTTCACCGAGCGACAAGGGCCCGAGGTGGTACAGGGCTTCCAGCGTACCGAACTGCGGCGTCGTCAAGCCGTAGTCCTGCACCTTCGCCGCGATCGCTTTGGCGTACGTCGCGTGGCAGCGTGCGAGCGTGATCCACAGCTTCAACGCCGTGTCCTGATCTTCCGTCCACGCGCGCTCTGCGGGGCGATCGAGATGCGACGGCGTCATGACGACCCTCTGGTTCATTTGACCGCTCGGTCAGATGTGATTCGCTCAGACATGGATGGCTCGTCCTAACGCCGCCAGGGCGCCCTCGGCAACCCCCTCTGAGAGCGTCGGGTGTGGGTGCATGGCCTTTTCCATCTCCTCGACGGTCGACTCGAGGTGACGGCCGACCACGAACTCCGCGATCAGCTCGGTGGCGTGAGGACCCACGATGTGCGCACCCAAAATCTCGGAGTACTTCTTGTCCCGAATGACCTTGATGAAGCCATCGGTGTGACCGGCGGCGACCGCTCGTCCGATCCCGACCCAGGGGAATTTGCCGACCTGAATGTCGTACCCGGCCTCCTTCGCCTGCTCTTCCGTGAGGCCCACGGAAGCCACCTCGGGATGGCAGTAAGTACAGTTCGGAACGTTGCCGTAATCGAGCGTGTGATGCCCCTGGCCGGCGATGTGCTCCACACAGACGATGCCTTCGTGTGACGCCTTGTGGGCCAAGAGCTGGCGGCCCGCTACATCGCCGATGGCGTACACGCCGTCGACGTTGGTGCGCAGGTGGGCGTCGACCTGGATGAAGCCCGCGTCGTCCGTCTTCACGCCGACCGAATCCAGACCGAGGTTCTCGGAATTCGGTACCCGTCCTACCGCCGACAGCACGTAGTCGACGTCGAGCGTGTGGTCGTCGCCCTTCTTGTCAGTGAAGGTCACCGTCACACCGTCGCCCTTGATCTCGGCCTTCTGGAAGCGTGCCCCGGCGTGGATGTCCATGCCACGCTTCTTGTACGTGCGCTCCATGAGCTTCGAGACCTCGGCGTCCTCGAGAGGGAGGATCCGATCCAGCGCCTCGACGATGGTCACGTTGGTTCCGAACGCGTCGTACACGTCCGCGAATTCCATCCCGATCGCACCAGCACCCACGATGAAAAGCGATCCGGGCGCCTTCGTCTGCATGAGCGCCCCGGTCGACGACCAGATCCGCTTCTCGTCGATCTGCAAGGACGGCAGGTTTCTGGGCCGTGAACCGGTGGCGATGATGACGTGTTTCGCTGCGTAGGTCGTCTTGGCTCCGCCGGACGCCTCGACTTCGACCTTCCCCTTACCGGAGAGCCGCCCGAAGCCCTGCAAGTGCGTGACCTTGTTCTTCTTGAAGAGGTGCGCGATGCCGTTCGTCATCTGCTTCACGACGCGGCGGCTCCGCTCCTGAGCGGGCCCGAGGTCGAACGTCACGTCCTTGGCCAGGATGCCGTGCTGCTCACCCTCTTTGATCTCGTTGACCAAAAGAGCGCTGCTCAGCATCGCCTTGGTCGGGATACAGCCAATGTTCAGGCAGACCCCGCCCAGATCTTCGGCCTCCGCGCAGGCGACGTTCATACCGAGCTGGGCCGCGCGGATCGCCGCCACGTACCCGCCCGGACCGCTACCGATGACGATCAGATCGAAGGACTTCGTATCAGCCACTCGGGGCCTCTCATAGATGGGATCGCGACGCGCCGATTCGCGAGAAAATTCGTCGGTTGTTCAGTCTTCGAAGGTAGAGAGGGCGCCCAAGACGGTAAAGTCGGCAAGACACCTGGGCGGCCCACGGGTCGATGGTTCGGCCCGGCATCTTTCGACGCCCCGGCTGGCTGCTGCTTGATCGCCCCGGTGTGGACGTGAGAGCTTGTACCATGGGTGCTCTCAAAGTGGCGTTCGTGGTGCAGGGCGAAGGTCGAGGGCACATGACCCAGGCCCTCGCGCTGGGGTCCGTTCTCAGAGATGCCGGCCACGAGGTGACCGAGGTGCTCGTGGGGCGCTCCCCTCACCGCCCTGTGCCCAGCTACTTCACCAAAGGCATGGACGCACCGGTGCGAGCGTTCCACGCACCCACCCAGGTAGCCAAGCGCGACGGACAGGGGCTTTCGGTGGGTCGAACCGTCGCGGACGCCGTTCGCCGGGCCCCGGCGTTCGTCCAATCCGTGGTGTCGATCGCGGAGCATACCGCTCACGCCGATGTCATCGTGAACCTGCTCGATCTTCTCGGCGGCGTCTCACGGACGATCTTCCCGTCGGACGTGCCGGCGATCGCCGTCGCACACAACTATGTCTTCTTGCACCCAGCTCTCTCCGACGCTCCTGGGCCGAGCCACGTCAAGCGGATGGTCTTGGCCTACGCGCGCGTCACTGCAGCGCGGACGGTGCGGAAGGTCGCTCTCTCGTTTTCCCCGCTCCCCCCGGTTCCCGAAATGAAGCTGGAGGTCGCCCCTCCGCTTCTTCGTCCCGGCCTCGAGGATCTCGCCACGGAGGCGGGAGACTACCTTCTCGCCTATGCCCTGAATCCCGGCTATGCCGACACGCTGGCCGCTTGGCAGAGCAGTGCCGGCGGCGTCCGACTGCACTGTTACGTCGAAGGGGGCGCGAGCGCGCTCACCGTCGACACGTCGGAGGGGTTCCACGCGCATGAGCTCGACGATCGCCCCTTCCTCGAGCATTTGGCGGGCTGCCGCGCCTACGTCGGCTCGGCGGGCTTCGAGTCGATCTGCGAAGCTCATCATCTGGGCAAACCCGTACTCGCCGTACCGACGCAGGGACAGTTCGAACAGGAGCTCAATGCTTGGGATGCCGCGCGATGCGGGGTAGCGCGCGCCGGCGGCTATGAGGATCTCGACCGTTTCTGGCGCTCACCCGATCCGCCGCACCGAGATCGGACCGACGCGTTCCGAAAGTGGGTCGCCCGAGCACCCGGGATCTTCGTCGACGCCATCGAGCGAACGTCGCATCGTGCGTAAGCCACACCCCGGTAGGTCCGGAACCCCGTGAGCCTTCAGATCACACAGCTCCACGGTCGAGCCGGCGTCACCCGTTT
>JAOTVL010000058.1 GCA_029863525.1 Gemmatimonadota bacterium | reverse complement strand
CGTCGACGTCGCGATCGGTCCACTCCGCGACGGCCTGGACCGTCTCGGGCTCCTCGCCCGCCAGCGTCCGAGAGACGTTCACGCAGTAGCACCCCACGTCCATCAGGGCGCCCCCACCCAAGGCGGGATCGAACCGGATGTTGTCGGGGTTGCGAAGCCGAAAGGTGAAAGCGCTGCGCACCGATCGGACCTCACCGATCGCCCCCGAGGCAAGCAGCTCAAGGACGCGCTCGGTGCGGGGGTGGAAGCGGTACATGAACGCCTCCATCAGCACCACGCCCGCCTCCTCGGCCGCGGCCTTCATCTCTTCACACTCGGAAGCGTTCAGGGCCAACGGCTTCTCGCAGAGCACGTGTTTTCCGGCCGCCGCCGCGCGGATCGCCCATTCGTGGTGCATGCTGTTGGGCAACGGGATGTAGACCGCGTCGATTGAGTCGTCCTCGAGGAGCGCCTCGTACGAGCCGTGATGAGTCGGGATGCCGTGCTCCTTTGCGAACTCGCGCGCGCGCTTCTCGCTCCGCGAAGCAACGGCCAGGAGGTCCCCGTTCGTCGACGCCTGGATCGCCGGGTTGACCGCGGCGCGACCGATGTTCGCGGTGCTCATCACACCCCAACGCACGCGCTTCGTCACGCCTGTTCCCCCATCGGTGAGCGCCGGGCGGTCCGGTCCGGGGGCGGGCCTTCAGTAGGGGCTCTGCTGTCCACCATCGATGTCGTCTCCCAAAGGCAAGTCCACCCAGCGTCGCTCCCGATGCGAGAGCGCGGCGGCGTTGATGATCTCCTGCACGCGGGCGCTTTGCGCGAAGTCGCCCTGGTTCGTGTCGCCTCCGGCGATGATCTCCTCGCAGAAGTTCTGGACGAGGTTGCCGTAGAACGCGGTACCCCAGTGATCGTCCTCGGTGAAGCCGGGCGGGAAGTACTCGGCGGGGATCTCGCGAGGAACGAACTCGACCGCGTCCGGCGTCGCGGTGTGGATCGTCTGGATGACGCCGAACTCTTCCACCAGGCGGACCTGAATCGCTCCGTCGGACCCGAAGATCCGCGCCTCGATCCCCGGGTAGTTACCGACGGTCACGTAGCTCGACTGGAGGGAGAAGAGCGCGCCGTTCTCCGCCTCCGCCATGAACATGTCCGCGTCGTCGATGTTGATGCGCTCCCGCTCCGTGTCGAGGTTCGTCCTCCGACGAAACGGGACCATGTTCGCCAGACGCCCAACGACCTCCTTGAGGTCGCTCCCGACGCACTCGAGACCGATGTCGATCGTGGGCGCACCGTAGCCCTCCAACGAGCTGACGGTGATCCCTTCCCGCGAGAGATCCGTCCCCCACTCGGGCTCGCCCCGGGGCTTCTGCTTGTGGATCCGCTTGTCCATGGGGTTGTCCGGATCGAGCCACTGCGAGTTCTGCTCGTAGCCGTTGAAGATGAACGGCTGTCCGATGAACCCCTGCCGGATGAGGTCGAACATGTACATGACCGCGGGCGCGTACCGGAAGGTGAGTCCGACCTTCGTCTTCAGGCCTCTGGAGCGGGCCAGCTCGTGCGCCCGCCAGACGTCACGGTAGTCGTGGCACACGGGCTTCTCGACCAGGCAGTGCTTGCCCGCCTCGAGGGTCGCGAAGACCAGCTCCTGGTGATCGCCGCGCGTCACGACGTCGACCACGTCGATGTCGTCACGAGACAGGATCTCTCGCGCATCGGTCGTCACGTCGGGAATGTCGAACCGCTCGGAAGCCCCTCTCGCCAGCGACTCGTCGAGGTCACAGATCGCGACCAAATCGCAAAGGGGTGAGCGGTGGAAGCCGGGAAGGTGAGCAGTCTTGGACCACCGGCCCGCACCGATCACGCCCACCCTGAGTCGTTCCGACATCGTCACCTCGAATCGCTGTGTGCTGTGCCGTGCAACCGGGGAGAACGGCCGAACATCGTCCGCACATACGGGCATGTAAAGCAGAGTCGTTCGCCAACCGGCCGATTCCGCCCCAAGTTGCCGTCTCTCGAAAAACCAACCCGCGCCCGCCCCTCCCTGCGGCGCGTTCGAACGAAGGAGACGATCGATGATCCGCGCACCGCTCGGCAGGTCTACCGACCGCGCCCTCCCCCTGCTCTTCGGTTTCGCGCGGGTGGCCCTCACCGGAGTGCCAACGCCTGCATCGGGCCAGCGCGGAGGGGGCGACGACGCCCCGTTACCGTCGATTTCCGAGGCCACGCAGGGCATGGAGCGCATGGACGGAATGCTCCCGCTCTATTGGGACGCGGACATGGGCCAGCTCTGGATGGAGATCCCGGAGCTGAACACCGAGATGATCCACTTCATGGGCTTCGGCGCAGGGCTCGGCTCCAACGATCTTGGCCTCGACCGGGGGGCGCTACGCGGGTCCCGCATCGTCGAGTTCGAGCGAGTCGGGCGGAAGGTCTTGATGGTGCAGCCCAACTACGGATTCCGCGCGAGCAGTGACAACCCCGACGAGGTACGCGCGGTTCGAGACGCGTTCGCGCGCTCGGTCTTGTGGGGCTTCACGGCCGCCGCGGAGACGGACGGGAGGGTTCTGGTCGACATGACCGACTTCCTCATCCGCGACGCCATCGGCGCGGCCGATCGCATGCAGCCCGGGACCTACCGACTCGACGACAGCCGGAGCACCATCTATCGAGAGTTCACGGACGCCTTTCCCGAGAATACGGAGCTCGAGGTCGAGCTCACTTTCGTCCGCCAGGGCGGCGGTGGCGGCGGTTTCGGCGGCGGAGGCGGCGGGCTCGAGGGTGTGGGCAACGTCGCGGCCACCGGCGAGGCTGCCAGCATTCGGATCCACCACTCCTTCGTGGCGCTTCCCGACGACGACTACGAGCCGAGGGCGTTCCACCCTCGGGCAGGCTACGGTTCGGTCTCGTGGCAGGACTATGCGACCCCCCTCGGGGAGGACATGACGCAGCGCTTCATCCGGCGACATCGGCTGGAGAAGCGGGACCCGACCGCAGCGGTCAGCGACCCGGTCGAGCCGATCATCTACTACCTGGATCCCGGGACGCCCGAACCCGTGCGCTCGGCGCTCCTCGACGGCGCCCGCTGGTGGAATCAGGCGTTCGAGGCGGCCGGATATCGAAACGCGTTCCAAGTGGTCATGCGGCCCGACTCGATCAGCTCCCTCGATGCCCGCTACAACGTCATCAACTGGGTGCACCGGTCGACCCGTGGCTGGTCGACCGGCGGCTCCGTCTCCGATCCGCGAACGGGTGAGATCGTCAAGGGGGTCGTGACACTCGGATCGCTCCGCATCCGCCAGGATTACATGATCGCCGAAGGTCTGCTGTCGCCGTACGCGAACGGGGACGAGGAGCCGACCGAGCTCGAGGAGTGGGCCGTGGCGCGGATCCGGCAGCTTTCCGCGCACGAAGTCGGGCACACGATCGGGCTCGGCCACAACTACTACAACAGTGAGATGGGCCGGATTTCGGTGATGGACTACCCCCACCCTCTGGTCGAGCTCAACGCGGATGGCAGCCTGGACTACTCCGACGTCTATGACACCGACATCGGCGAGTGGGACGAGGTCGCGATTACGTACGGCTACCAGGACTTCCCTCCCGGGACGGACGAGCAGGCCGCGCTCGATAGGATTCTCGAGGACGCGTGGGCGCAGGACGTCCGCTACATGAGCAACCAGGACGTCGCGACGACGCCGCAAGCCGACCAATGGGCCAACGGGACGGACATGGCGGCCGAGCTGAATCGCATGATGGACGTGCGGGCCGCGGCGCTCTCGCGCTTCGGGGTCGAGGCCATCCGCAACGGCAGACCCATGGCGACGATCGAGGAAGTGCTCGTCCCGCTTTACATGCACCATCGGTACCAGACCGAGTCGACGGCAACCGCCGTCGGCGGGGTGCGATACACGTACGCGTTGCGAGGCGACGGACTCACCCCGATGTGGAGGGTGTCGGCTGCCGATCAGAACCGCGCCTTGGATGCGCTCATGAGAACGATCTCGCCGGCCGAGTTGACGCTTCCGATGGATGTCATCGAACTGATACCGCCGCGCCCGCCGGGATTTGGTCGTTCGCGGGAGCTCTTCCCCCGCTACACCGGCTCGGCCTTCGATGCGATCACGCCCGCGGTCGTCGCGGCCAGCCTCACCGTGTCGTCGCTGCTTTCGCCGGACCGCGCCGCCCGGATGGTCGAGCAGAACGTCTTCGATCCGACGCTGCCTTCGCTCCAGGACGTGCTCTCGCGACTCGTCGAGAGCTCCTTCAACGCAAACGCCAGCGGCCCGTACGAGAACGAGGTCAAGCGCGCCGTCGAAGCGGTGGTCGTCGACCGAATCCAATGGCTGGCCGACAACGCGGACATGCCGCAGGTGCGAGCGGTCGCGACATCGACGCTGCGCGGCGTGCACAGGAATCTGGTCGCGATGAACGACGCCCCGCACGAGGCGCTGATCGCCATGAACATCGAGCGCTTCCTGGAGCGTCCTGCGGAGCCGACGTCGATGCCGGGCTTCCCCGCAGCGCCTCCCGGCGCGCCGATCGGCCAACCGGCCATGCAGTGGCTGGGTGGCCTCGGTGTCGGAGAGCCGGCCATGGACTGGCTATCGCAGACCGAAGCACTCTGCTGGTGGTTGGACGATGATCTCCGCTAGGTGCGCCGGTCGCGCCTTGATCGTCCTTTCGTCGCTGAGCCTGGCCACGGGATGCGTCTCGAAGGGGACGTACCGGACTGCGCTCGGCGACCTGAGTCGCGTTCAGGCGGAGCGTGACGGACTCCGCGTCGACGTCGCGGAACTGGAGGCCGAACGCGAGGCTCGGCGCGCCCAGCGCGTCGCCACGGACGCGCGCCGTGACTCCATGGAAGTGGCGCTCCAACGTCGCATCGAGGTGCTGGAGGGAGAGCGCAGAACGCTCGAGCGCCAGCTCGAGGACACCCGTGCGAGCACGGATCGCCTGAACACGGTCCTCGGTCTGCGAGGCGCCGAGCTTCAATCGATGCAGCGGCGCCTCGAAGCGCTGCGGGCGGTCGAACAGGAAGTCCGGGAGCGCAACCGCATCTACGAGGACGTCCTGAACCGCTTCCGCTCGCTCGTGGACGGCGGGCAGCTGAGTGTCGCGATCGTCCGCGGCCGAATGGTCATCCAGCTACCCCAAGACATCCTCTTCGCCTCCGGAAGCGCCGCGCTCGGCAGTGAGGGCCGCAGCGTGATCACTCAGGTCGGGCGCGTGCTCGCGGATTTTCCGGACCGCACGTTCCAGGTGGAGGGTCACACCGACAACGTTCCGATCTCGACCGAGCGTTTCCCCTCCAACTGGGAGCTCTCCAGCGCCAGGTCCCTGGCAGTGGTACGGCTGCTCACGCAGCAGGGGGTATCGCCGGACAAGGTCTCGGGCGCCGCATACGGAGAGTATCAGCCCGTCGCGTCCAACGACGATCGCGAGAGCCGACGCCTCAACCGACGCATCGAGATCGTGATGCTCCCCAACCTCGACGTGATCGCTGCGGCCCAGGTGCCGAGCGGGGAGCCCTGACCTGGCCGATCGCCGGAACCGAGACTCAGGGGCCTTCGCTCACCTCGACTCCGCCCGAGGATCGAGCGCGTCCTGCAGGCCGTCTCCCAGAAAGTTCACGGCCAGGACGACGACGAGGATCGCGAGGCCCGGGAAGATCGAGAGCCAGGGCTGACTCGACATGGTCGCCTGGGCGTCCATGAGCATGTTGCCCCACGGGGGGGTGGGCGGCTGAACACCGAGCCCGAGGAAACTCAGCGACGACTCCAGGATGATGGCGTTCCCGACCGCGAGCGTGGCGCCGACGACGATGGGCCCGACCGCGTTCGGAAGCACGTGCCGAACGATGATGCGGGCGTTCGTGGCCCCGAGGCCGCGGGCTGCCTCCACGTACTCCATCTCGCGGATCTTGAGGACCTCCCCCCGCACGACGCGGGCGATCGCCATCCACGACAGGACGCCGATCGTGACGGCCATCGAAGCGGCACCCGCCTGCGTATACGATGCCAGCACGATGAGCAGCGGGAGCGTCGGAACCGAGTAAACGACGTCCGTGAGTCGCATGAGCACATCGTCCACTCGCCCGCCGTAGAAACCCGCCACCGCGCCGACAGCCGAGCCGACGCCGGTCCCGATGAACGCCGCGAGCAGACCGATGAGGATCGACACCCGGCCACCGTAGAGGATGCGCGTCAGCAGGTCACGTCCGAGATCGTCGGTGCCGAGCCAGTGGTCCAAGGACGGAGGTCGGCGGATCCTTTCCAGGTCGATTTGGTCGAAGTCGAACGGCGCGATCAGTGGCGCCGCGAGACAAAGCAGCGAAATCGCGATGACCACGACGACCGACGCGAGGGCCAGCCTATGTCGTGCAAGTCGCCGCCAGACCATCGCGCGCATCGTGCCGCCTCTCGCGACGATCGGGCCCGACCCACCGGCGGTCGCTCCCGCAGCGGATCTACTCATATCGGATCCGAGGATCGAGCACCCCATAGACGACATCAGCGACGAGGTTGAAGAGCACGACCATCGTCGACCCGAGCAACAGGATCCCCATGAGGAGCGGATAGTCTCGCGAGAACATCGCCTGGACGAACATCCGCCCGATCCCGGGCCACGCGAAGATCGTCTCCGTAATCACCGCGCCGGAAAAGAGGCCCGCGAGGTTGAGGGCCATCACCGAGACCACCGGGATCATCGCATTCCGAAGCGCATGGCCCCATACCACGACGCGCTCCGAAAGCCCTTTCGCGCGGGCCGTGCGCACGAAGTCGGAGCGGAGCGTCTCGAGCATGCTCGAGCGAAGGTAGCGCGACCACCCCGCCACGTACCGGAACGACAGGACCGAGGCCGGTAGGATGAGATGGAGGAGGTGGTCGCCGAGCGAGGAGGCCCCGACGGTGGACGTCCCCGCCACCGGAAGCCACCCGAGCCACACTCCGAAAACGAGCTGGAGGATGAGCGCGAACCAGAAGACGGGCATGGCGATGCCGACGAACGAGATGCCCGTCCCGAGGTGATCGAACACACTGTACTGGCGTGCCGCGCTGAAGACGCCGAGCGCGAAGGCCAGCACCGCGGCGAGGAGGAAGGAGGCTCCCATGAGCTCGAGCGTCGCGGGCAGGCGCTCCAGGATCATCTCGGACACGGGTCGTGTCGTGGAGAAGCTCACGCCCAGGTCACCCCGAAGCGCCGCGCCGAGCCATCTCGCGTACTGGACCGGAACCGGCTGATCCACACCGAGTCGCTCCCGGTAGGCCTCGATGACCTCGGGATCGATGAACCGATCCGACTCCAGGAGCGCCGCTTCGGGCCCGCCCGGCGCCGCCTGGATCACGCCGAACAGCAGAACCGTGATCCCGAACGTCAGCGGGATCATCTGCAGGAGGCGACGAGCGATGTAGGCGGTCATCGGCGTGGAGAGTCGACCTCGGCGGTCGGGCGAGCGGTGGGGTCTCGTTCGGGCACGCACCTTCGGCCCGGAGACCCCGGGACGCAACCTCGATCGACGGCGCGGCACGAGCCGGCGGGAGAAGGCCGTTGCGGCTGGAGCGCCTCGGCGACCTACATTCGCGCCATGCCCAATCCAGCCAAGGTGCCCGTCATCGACGGCCACAACGATACGCTCACCAAGATCCGCCAGACGCAGGGTGCACGCTCGTTCCTCGAGCGCGACGACCGTCATCTCGATCTTCCCAGCGCGCGGGCCGGCGGATTCGCGGGGGGCTTCTTCGCCATCTTCGCCGCCTCGCCGACCTGGCAAAAAGAGAAGCTGCCCGTGATCGACGAAGAGGGCCGACCCGTCGATGGCGCGTTCGCCGTGCCGCTTCCGCCCAAGCTGGACCGACGCTCGGCGCAGAGCTTCACCCTTTCGGTCATGTCGGATCTTCTCCGGCTCGTCTCCGAATCGGAGGGAGCGATCGAGATCGTGACCTCGGCGGACCGCCTCTCCCGGTGCGTCACGGAGGGCACACTCGCCGTGATTCTGCACATCGAAGGCGCGGAGGCGGTCGACACCAAGCTGAATGCGCTCGACGTGTTCCACGCCGCGGGGCTCCGCTCACTGGGGCCGGTGTGGAGTCGGCCCAACGCCTTCGGGCACGGCGTCCCGTTCGATTTTCCGAGACACCCGGACACCGGCCCGGGACTCACAGCCGCCGGGCGACGGCTGGTAAAGCGATGCAACGAGCTCGGCATCATGATCGACTGCTCGCATCTCAACGCGGCGGGCTTCTGGGACGTCGCACGGCTTTCGAACGCGCCGATCGTGGCGAGCCACTCGAACGCCCATGCCCTATGCGCATCACCACGAAACCTCACCGACGCCCAGCTCGACGTGATCGCCCTGAGCGGCGGCGTGGTGGGCCTGAACTATGCCGTCGGGTTTCTTCGTGAGGACGGCCGCTCCGACCCCGACACCCCTCTTTCCGAAATCGCACGCCACGCCCGCTACATCGCAGACCGCATCGGCGTCGAGCACGTGGCGCTCGGATCCGACTTCGACGGCGCCGTCATTCCTCGCGAGCTCGGCGACGCCGGAGGACTCCCGAAACTACTGGACGCCCTTCGGGCCGCGGGATTCGATGAAGAATCGGTGTCGCTGATCGCGTATCGGAATTGGATGCGCGTGCTCGCAGCGACGTGGAGGTGACATGAGCGAACGGACTCGTCGATTCACCGACCGGGAGGTGGCGCTGGTGCTCAAGCGGGCCACCGAGCTCGACGAATCCGACGGCGCGGGAGCCGCGGGCGGCCTCTCGCTCGAGGACCTCAACGAGATCGCCAGGGAAGTCGGGATCGCCCCCGCGGCGATCGAGCGAGCGGTGGCCAGCCTCGACCGCGGTGCGCGGATCGCTCCATCGCTGGCCGGGGCGCCGACCGTGCGCAAGGCTGCCCAGGCCGTGCCCGGGGAACTCGATCAGGAAGGCGTCGCACGGCTCATGACCGTCGTTGACGAGCGGACGGACACGACGGGTGCGATCACCGAGGCGCTGGGGTCGGTGCGCTGGACGGGGCAGGACCGCTTCAAGAGCACGCGCGTGTCGGTCACGCCCAGGAACGGAGAAACGACGATCGAGGTGGTGGAAAAGGCCGAGCCGAAGATGCGTCGGATCTTCCAGCTGCTGCCCACGGCGTGGGGGCCGATGATCGCGGCCCCGTTCATCGGGGCGCTCCAACTCCCCGTCGCGGGGTCACTCGCCCTCATTGCCGCCTCGATGATCGCGGGCTTCGCCGTCGGCCGGGGGGTCTGGAGCCTGGTTTCGTCGGCGAGCGGGCGCCGGGTGCATCGGCTGGCCGCCGAGCTCGCGGACGAAGCGGTTTCGGCCAGCGGTACTACTCCGTCCTGAGGTCCCACTCCCAGAGGTTCCAGAAGCTGCCGAAGTTCGTGCCGCTTCCCCGGTACCCGACCACTCGGTCGCTCACCAGCTCGGGAATCACGTTGTAGTAGATGGGGAGCATGCGGGCGTCCGCCGCGAGCCGGCGCTGTGCCTCGTCGAGAAGCGGCTTGCGATCCGCGAAGGCGAGTCCCCGATCCGACGCGCGCATGACCTCATCGAGCTCCGGGTCGCAGAAGCCGGTCATGTTGTTCGGTCCGCCGCAGCTGTAAAGCCCCGTGAAGCTCGGGTCCGCTGGCAGGAACCAGGCGCTGACCACCGCCTCCCAATCGAAGCTGCGCCATGTCTGCGTCCAGGTGGCGCTTTCGAGCGTCCGGAAGTCCACCTCGACGCCAACCGCCTTCAGCTGGGCCTGGATCACCTGCGCGATGGCGATTCGGTCGGCCGTGCCCGCCCGGTTCAGCATCGTGAAGGAGAAGCGCCGCCCACCCTTCACGCGGACGCCGTCCGGGCCCGTGACCCACCCCGCGCGCTCGAGGAGGGCGCGGGCGGCGTCGGGATCGTAGGTGGTCGCGACGACGTCCGGATTGTGGTACGGGCTCGTGGGGTTGATCGGCGTGTTCGCGACACCGACCGTCCCCTCCATGAGCTGATCCGCGATCGCGTTTCGGTCGATCGCGTGGAAGAGGGCGCGACGAACGCTCGCGTCGGAGAACAGCGCCTCGGCCCGTTCCGTGTTCAGGCTCAGGTCGAAGTGCATGAAGGTGTTCGAGCTCACGAGGTGGGCTTCGTATCCCGTGAGCGTCCGCACCTCCTCGACGTGCGTCGGTTCGAGACGGGCGTAATGGTATTGCCCGGCTTTCATGGCGTTGAGGCGGGTGTTGGAGTCCGGCACGAACGACCAGACGATCTCGTCGATCGCGGGGACGTCGTCTTCCCGCCAATAGTCCTCGTTGCGGACGACCCGGATGTACTCACCGGAGCGCCACTCGGCGAAGACGAAGGGCCCGGTTCCGACGAGCTCGTCTCCACGGTTGTACGGCGTGTAGTTCACGATCTCTTCGGTGCTCATGCCGCCGAGCACGTGCTCGGGCAGGATCGCCTCGAACAGGCCCGCGTAGTAGCCGTACGGGCCGGACCAGGTGAAGACGACCGTGTGCTCGTCGGGCGTGGCGCACTCCACGATGCCGAGGTACCAGTCGCGGTTGTAGGTCTGCGAGTTCTCGCTCGTCACGAAGCGCCACGTGAAGCAGACGTCCTCGCTGGTAAACGGCTCGCCGTCGTGCCAGCGCACGTCCCTTTGGAGCGGCCACGTCATGTCGATGGTGCCGTCCGGGTTCTCCTCGATAAGGCCGTTGTCGAGCGTCGGGATACGCTGCGCCAACACCGGGATGTAGGTGTTGTTCTCGTCCGTCGTGACCAGTCCCTCGACCATGCTGAAGTGGATGTCCACGAGCATCTGCGAGGTGAACGCGTTCAGGACGTCGACCTCCCGCTCGTACGCGACGCGTAGGATCTTGCGTCCATCCGCCGACACCAACGGGTCGCGGGCCTCGCCCCCGGCGCAGGCCGAGGCCGCGAGGCAGAGAAGAAGCGACGCCGCTCGACGGTCTCCGGAAGCCATCACGAGTACATCTCCACGGTTCGATTCGAGTGCATGCGTTCGTAGAGATAGCGGACGAAGTCGGGCCGGCGCTCGGGCACGACCTCGTGCCATTTCTGCGACACGGTCGGCTCACCCCACCAATACGACCAGATGAGCACCGCCCGACTCGGCGCCTCGACGAACGCCATGCGGTTGCGAACCCACCCTTCTCCCCCCGTGAGCGCCTGCGCGCGCAGCCAGTCGGTCGCCTCCTCGCGCGGTCGGGCGAGCGCATGGAGTCGCCACGCGGCGCCCGTTCCGATCGCCGAGCGATAACGGTTCATGAGACCCTGGACTCGGTCGTCCGCGCTCTCGTCCCACCCGATCATCGTCATTCCCGTGTCGGCGATGCCCTCGAAGACCGACGAGCTCGCCGTGTTCACCACGGAGAGGAGGTTGTCTGCCGGTGCCGTCCCGTCGCGGTACCACGTCTCCCGGAGCTTGAATTGGACGTAGTGACCGGGGTAGCCCTCGTGCACCGCCAGATGGCGGAGGCCCGGTAGGGTCAGTGTCGGCTCGACGTTGAGGTCCACGGTGCGCTTCAGGTAATCGCATCGGGCGTTGTAGGGGACACCCGCCACGGCCGACACCCGCATCCCGTCCGACTTCTCGGCCGGAATCTCGATGACCCGCTCGTTCGTCCGGTCCCACGCCTCCGAGAGGAGTTCGGCCGAGACCGCCTCGACCTCGTCCGGGGGGACGCGATTCCGGTCTTCCCACGCGGCGCAGCGGGCTCGCAAATCGCCCGCGTACCCGATCTCGCCGAGCAGTCCGTGGATCCCCTCGCGAAGCTGGTCGAGCCTCTGCTCGGAGACGGGCCGAGCGGGCACGTGGAGGAAGTCTCCGAGCTGCGACTCGAAGTCGAGGCCCTCGCTCCTCCACGTCAGGAACGCGAGCGTGGAGTGGGCGAGCTGGTCGTAGTAGACGCGGCGGTCGTGCTCCTCCAACTCCGCGGCGCGCGCGCGCAACTCTGTCCAGCGATCGGACGCGGACCCATAGGTCGCGAACGACTCGGGCTCGAATTCGCCGGCGGCGTCCATGTTGAGTACCGCGAGCCCCGTCGTGTCTCCGCTCTCCCCCCGGTACAAAGAGTCGACCCCGAGGATCGCCCGGGTCACCTCCCGAGCGTGGTCGAGGGTGCGGACGCTCAAAGGGGCGTGGTCACTCGAATGGTTCATGCGGGTCGGCGGGTTGAGCGTCTTGGTGCGCTCCCAGCGGGAGACCCGAACGGGCCCGACGACGAAGCTCGTCGGCCACGAGCTTCACGGGAACAGACCCGTAGGAGAGGAACGCGTCGTGGAAATCCCGGAGCACGAACCTGTCGCGGAGCAGCCCCAGGAGGTCGGCCCGAAGCTCGTGAATCATGTCCGTCCCGACCAGATACATGAGCGCAGACCCCGGGAACATGCTGTTCTTGACCGACTCGGCCTCGGCCGCCGCTGGGCTCATGCCCGCGGAGTCCCGATAGAAGGCCGCGGCCTGGGTCAGCGACATGCGGCCATGATGGAGCTCGACATCCACGATGGCCCGGGCGCACATGCGGACCCGACCATAGTGCTCCGCAAACTGCTCCAGCTCGGAAAGCGCGCCCGCCTCCGCCATGAGATCGGTGGCGTAGCAAGCCCATCCCTCGGCCATGGTGCCACCACAGAACATGGCGATGCGTGAGGCACAGTCGATCGCGGCGACGCGTCCGACCCTCGAGGGCGACCGAAACGCATGCCAGTTCTGGACGTGGTGCCCCACCCCTCCGTGGTGGATGACGTGGTTGAGCTTGATGACCGAGTCGTTGTTCGCCCGCAGGAAGGCCTCGGTCTCCTCGGGTCCGAGCCCCGGGCCGAGCGGCGCCACCATGTACCGGTGCACGTCCGGGCGGCCGAACGCCGCCGGCGACCGGTAGAAGAGGAAGTACAGGTCGGGCGCCGCCGCTCGAGACCAGCCTGGTCGCTCGACGAACTCGATGGGGAAATCCGGCCAGGTCAGGAGCGCGCGCTCGAGCGCCACGGCCTTCATCTCTCGCCAGACTGCGGTGTAGCGGTCCCGATACGCACTCGGCGGCGGATGGCGATCGGAGAGCCGGGCGACGATGTCCTCCGGCGCTCCCCCCCCGAAATCCAGCGCGGCGGCCTCCAGCCACGAGCGCGTGCGTAGCATCTCGTCCCTCGCGTACGCGACGATGTCGTCGGCCGACCGGTCGAGGAAGTGGCCGTGGCGCAGGTAGCCGTCGAAGGCCGCAGCTCCGCACGCCACGTCCTCGCGTCCTCGCGGGAGGACCTCTCGTTCGAGATAGTCGGAGAAGTGCCGGAACGCTTCGACGGCCCCGGCCCGCGCTCGGGTCCAGGACGCCGAGCCGAGCATGGCCGCGCCCGCACCCGGATCCTCGACCCGGTCCAACCCCGCCTCGAGGAAGCGGACCCCTCCCCGGCATTCCCGGATCGCTCGGCGAGCCCACGCGGCCGGCGCGGTCCCGACATGCCCCCGAGCGTCCTCCAGAAACGCCGGGAGTGCGCGCATCCGGGCCTCGACCGCCTCCAGTCGCGTCTTCAAGGGCGCGTACGCCGACAGCAGCGGACCCATGAGCCCGAAGACGGCGTCCCCGACGTGAGCACTCGGATTGGAGAGCACATGTCCCGACTCGTACTCCCAGATCCTGAGCTCGAGGAAGCCACGGGCGAGCCGGTCGTCGAGCGCGGCGAAGCCCCCATCGTCCGAGCCTCCGCCGTCCGAGCCTCGGCCACCGAGCCCACAATCCGAACCGGACACTCGCTCCATGCCCGAGGGAGGTGCTTCCAGCACGCTTCGGAGGGCGTCGACGGTCGCTGACGCTTCTCCCTGGCCGAGCGGAGGGAGCCGGTGATCGTGCTCGTGAAGGCCGACGAACGTCGCGTCGACGGGGTGACGCGCGAAGTGGGTCTCGAAGAAACGGTCGATCCACGGGCTCGCGGGGGGTTCCTGGGCTCGGCTCATGTTCGGAAGATGGTGACGCACAGGGCTTCCGCCACCCGAATCCCAACTGGCCCAAGCGGCGCAGGCTCTTTAAACTGTGCGGTGTAGCCAGGACTCTGAGCGCGGCGTTGCCTCCCGACGCGGCCCGCGCTCAGCGTTCCGGCGAACTCGCGTGTCTATAAAGACTGAACGCGCTGTCCGCTCTTCGACGCTTTCCGAGGCACGAATGAACGTTCCCATCTCCGTAATGCTCGTCGCCGGGCTCCTCCTGCTCGGACTCGCCGGTGACGCCGGAGTCGAACCGCCGGAACGGCCGACCGTGGACCACATGGCCCTGCCGCTCGACCTGGGCCCCGAGGAAGTGAACGAGGTGATCGAGCAGTACTGCACGCGTTGTCACAGCGAGCAGCGACAGCGCGGCGGGCTCGTCCTCGAAGGATTCGAGGTCGAAGACGCGGTCGAGCACGCAGACATCGCCGAGCGCATGATCAAGAAGCTCCGGGCCGGCATGATGCCTCCGTCCGGAGCGCGGCGTCCCGAAGAGGCGGTCTTGGAAGAGCTCGTCGTCGAGCTCGAGACCCGGCTCGACAAGGCGTGGGAGAAGAACCCCGAGCCTGGCACCCGCGTCTTCCAGCGACTCAATCGAGCCGAGTACACGGCCGCGGTCCAACACCTGCTCGGTCTGCGGGTCGATGTCTCGAGCTTCCTCCCGCTCGACACCAAGAGCGCGAATTTCGACAACATCGCCGACGTTCAGATGCCGTCGACCACCGTCGTCGAAGGATACCTGCGGGCGGCGGGCCAGATCGCCCGCCTCGCGCTCGGCGACCCCGACGCGGAGATCGGCAACACCATCTACCGCATGCCGCGCATCGCCTCTCAGAAGGAGCAGGTTGAGGGCGCGCCGTTCGGAACGCGCGGGGGGTTGTCGGTGGTTCACAACTTCCCCGCCGATGGCAAGTACGTCTTCCACATCATGCCGTACAACGCGGTCGAGGGTGAGGTGTTCGGACGCACGTACGGCACGGAGCACATCGAGATCTCGGTCGACGGGCAGAGGGTCGCGTTGCTCACGATCGACCGCTGGATGCACGAATCCGAGCCGTCGGGCCTGAACGTTCGCACCGATTCGATCCAGGTGTCGGCCGGTCCGCATCGAGTGACGGCGGCCTTCGTGAAGCAATTCGAGGGAGACCTCGACGACCTCATCCGGCCGATCGATCACACGCTCGCCGATGGTCAGATCGGAATCGGGTACGGGGTGACGACGCAGCAGCATCTGCAGCGGATGACGATTCTCGGGCCCTTCGAGGTCACGGGCGTCTCCGACACGCCTACGCGCAACTTCATTTTCAGTTGTCGGCCGACCGCACCGGCGGAGCAACGGCCCTGTGCGCGCAGCATCGTCTCGCGTTTGGCTGAACGGGCCTACCGGCGTGACGTCACCGACGGGGACGTCGACAGCCTGATGCGCTTCTACGATCAGGGCGCGAGCGCCGAAGGCTTCGAGGGCGGCATTCGACTCGCGCTCCAGGCGACCCTTGCGAGCCCGCACTTCATCTTCCGATTCGAAGAGGCCCCGGAGGGCGTGGAGCCCGGCGAGATCTACCAGATCGCGGACACGGACCTCGCCTCGCGGCTCTCCTTCTTCATCTGGGGCTCACCTCCGGACGAAGAGCTCGTCCGGCTCGCTGACGAAGGTGACCTCTCGGACGACGACGAGCTGGAGCGTCAGGTCGCCAGGATGCTCGACGACCCGAAGGCCGACGCGCTGGCCAGCCGTTTCGCGGCGCAGTGGTTGCGACTTCAGGACCTCGAAAAGATCCGTCCGGACGCTTTGAGCTACCCGTACTTCGACGAGACGTTGGCCGAAGCGATGTATCGTGAGACGGAGCTTCTCTTCGACTATATCCGCGAGGAAGACCGCCCCATCACGGATCTGCTCACGGCAGACTACACATTCGTAAACGAGCGGCTGGCTCGGCACTACGGCATTCCGGGCGTGCTCGGAACCGAGTTCCGGAGGGTTCAATACCCGAACGATCGCCGACGCGGCATCCTCGGTCACGGGAGCGTGCTGACGCTCACGTCGCACGCCGGACGTACCTCGCCGGTGCTTCGCGGCAAATGGGTCATGGAGGTCCTCATGGGCTCCCCGCCGCCCCCGCCGCCGCCGAACGTCCCAGAGCTCGAGGCGACCGAGGGGGCCGAGGATGGGCGCTTCCTCACCGTGCGGGAGCAGATGGAGATGCACCGGGCGAACCCGGCCTGCTCCTCCTGTCACAACGTCATCGACCCCATCGGACTCGCGTTCGAGAATTTCGATGTCGACGGCTCGTGGCGGGCTCGGGACCGAGGCAACCCGGTCGATCCGGCCTCGGAGCTCTACGACGGTACGCCGATCAACGGCGTATCCGACCTGAGAAGCGCGATCCTGAAGCGGCCGGAGGTCTTCTACCGCATATTCACCGAGAACATGATGGCCTACGCGCTCGGCCGACGCGTGGAGCCTTTCGATCAGCCGGCGATCCGGCAGATCACGCGCGACGCGGCCGAGCAAGAGTATCGACTCTCCGCATTCGTGAGGGGGGTCGTGACCACGCCCGCCTTCCGCTCCAGCCGCGCTGCGGCGCCTGCGGTGGCCGTAGCGCCGGTGACGCAGTCCGGCGCGAACTAGTTCAGCACAGACACGAACCCGACACGACGATCACCTCGACGAGGCTTTAGACAATGGACTTCATCACCGGCAAGCACATCTCGCGACGGACGATGCTCAAAGGCATGGGCGCATCCGTCGGCTTACCGCTCCTCGACGCGATGGTCCCCGCTTCCCGCCCGCTCGCAATGACGGAGGCCGGAAAGGCCGCCGACTCGACGCGTCTGGTATGCATCGAGAACGTGCACGGGGCCGCGGGCTGCAACGACCTCGGCGCCGAGCTGGGTCTTTGGGCTCCGAAGGAGGAGGGCAAGAACTTCGACCTCTCTCTGAGCAGCATGAAGCCGCTCGAGCCCTTCCGTAAGTACCTGACGATCGTCAGCGATACCGATTCTCGCATGGCCGACGCATTCTCCCCCGCGGAGATCGGTGGCGACCACTTCCGCACGGCAGCCGTCTTCCTCACGCAGGCGCACCCGAAGCAGACGCAGGGCTCGGACGTGCACGCCGGGACGTCGTTCGACCAGATCTACGCCAAGTCGATCGAGGGCGAGACGCCGATCCCCTCCATGCAGCTCACGATCGAGAACGTGGACCAGGCCGGTGGCTGCGCGTACGGATACTCGTGCGTGTATACCGACACGATCTCGTGGGCGTCTCCGACGCAGCCGCTTCCGATGATCCGCGATCCGCGGGCCGTATTCGAGCAGATGTTCGGCGCGGGCGGCACGCCCGAGCAGCGCGCCGAGCGCCTCGCCACCGATCGGAGCATCCTCGACTGGGTCATGAGCGAGATGTCGGGGCTGCGCCGAGACCTCGGGCCGGCGGACCGTCAGCGCCTCGACCTGTACTCGACGAACATTCGTGAGCTCGAGCAGCGCATCCAACGCATCGAGGCGCAGAACGCGAGCGGTGAGGAGCGCGAGATCCCGGAGGCGCCGGTCGGCGTGCCCGACGACTTCGCGGAGCACATGCGCCTGATGTTCGATCTCCAGGTGCTCGCGTTCATGTCCGATACGACGCGCGTCTTCTCCCTCAAGATGGGCCGGGATGCGTCGCCTCGGGTCTACCCCGAAAGCGGTTCGGACAGTCCGTTCCACGCTGCCTCGCACCACGGTGGGCGTGAGGAGCGCGTGAAGGACTTCGCCAAGATCAACGAGTATCACGTCTCCATGATCCCCTACTTCCTCGAGAAGCTCGCGGCCACGACGGACGGCGACGGCACGCTGCTCGACAAAACGATGCTCATGTACGGCTCGGCCATGGCCGACTCGAACCTCCACAACCACATCCGTTGCCCGCTCTTCCTGGTCGGCGGCGCCAACGGCTTGGTCGAAGGTGAGCGTCACATCCGGGCGACGCCGGGCACCCCCATGGCCAACGTCATGCTGGACCTGCTGCAGAAGCTCGGCGTGAACGAAATCGAGAGCTTCGGAAACAGCACGGGCACGTTCGCGATCTAAACACCGATCGGGGCTCGCGCCCCGGGGACTTGTACATGTCGATGAAGAACACTCCAGTGAGGCTGGCGTCGATCCTCGGATTGAGTCTCGTCCTCGCGGCCGCGACGCCCTTCGAGTCGCCTGTCGCGGACGCGGCGCAGGCCGCGGACGCGGATCGGGTCCGGACGCTTCTGCAGCAAGGTGCGGACGCGAACGCGGCGCAGGCGGACGGCCTGACGGCCATGCATTGGGCGGCGCTGAACGACGACAAGGAGATCCTGGATCTTCTGATGTACGCCGGAGCCAACCTCAAGCCGTTGACGAGGGTCGGTGGATACACCCCGCTCCACCTGGCGGCCCGCTCCGGGCACCCCATGATCGTGGCTGCGCTTCTCGAGGCTGGCGCAGACGCCAACCGGTGGACGGACACCGGAGTCACTGCCCTTCACTTCGCGGCCCAAGCGAACGACGCGGCTTCCGTGCGCGCGCTCGTGCAGCACGGTGCCAAGATCGACGCAGCCGACGTCTTCAAGGGGCGCACGCCCCTGATGTTCGCCGCCTCACGCGATGCTTCGAGCGCGGTCGCGACCCTGCTCGAGCTCGGAGCCGATCCGTCGATCCAGACCGAGCTGACGGACTACGTCGCTCGTGAGGAAGCCGACGACGATGACCGGGCGCGTCGCTCGCGCGTCCGCGCAGCCGAGCTCGGTGAGGAGCCCCGGGGTGACCCGCGCTTCGTGCCGCAGGCACAACAGCCAGACACGGCGAATGCCGACAACACGGGCGCGCCCGACGAAGAGAAGGCCGAAGACAAGGAAGAGAAGAAGGAGGAGGAGCCGCCGGTGAGGGTGCTCTCGTCGATCGAGCAGATTGGTGTGCAGGGTGGATTCACGGCGCTCCATTACGCCGCGCGTCAGGGTCACCTCGAGAGCGCGAAGCTCCTGCTCGACGCCGGTGCCGATATCGATCATCAATCGGGCGGCGACAACTCCAGCCCTCTCCTCGTCGCGGTCATCAACGGCAATTACGACCTCGCACGGGTGCTACTCGAGCGGGGTGCGGACCCGAACCTCGTCAGCGATGACGGGGTCGGACCACTCTTCGCCACGCTGAACATCGAGTGGTCACTCCGGACCTGGTACCCACAGCCGCAAGCGTTCCGTGTGCAGGAGACGTCGTATCTCGACCTCGTGGACGCGCTGCTCGCCGCGGGCGCGGACCCGAACGCACGCACCAACACGCACGTGTGGTACGCTGCGTACAACGCGGGCCGAATGGGCGTCGACTTCACGGGCGCGACCCCTTTCTGGCGGGCTGCGTACGCGACCGACGTCGAGGCGATGCGTCTGCTCCACTCCTACGGCGCCGACCCCGACATATGGACGACCAAGTTGCCGAGCCGCCGACGCTCGTTCTTCGCCGATCCGGATGAAGACGAAGAGGAAGATGAGGATCCGTCGGGCTTGGCTCCCGTTCCGGACGGCGGCCCAGCGGTCCACCCGATCCACGCCGCGTCCGGGGTCGGCTTCGGGACGTCCCGAGTAGCGCAGCAGCACCGGAGCGTACCGGGTGGATGGCTCCCCGCGATGAAGTACTTCGTCGAGGAGCTCGGCGTCGACCCCAACCTGCGCGACATGGACGGCTATTCGCCGGTCCATCATTCGGCTGCGCGTGGCGACAACGAAACGATCTTGTACCTCGTATCACGGGGCGCCGAAGTCACGTTGGTGAGCAGACGCGGTCAGACGACCGCCGATATGGCCAACAGCCCGGAACAGCGTGCACAGCCGCACCCGGCGACGATTGCGCTCCTCGAAAAGCTCGGCTCCAAGAACAATCACAACTGCCAGTCGTGCGGCACCGGATCGTCCGGCGGCAACTAGAGACGATCGCAGAACGCCACGACGGATTCGGAGTGAAGGTATGAAGCGATGGGTCGCCTTGGGCGCCCTGAGCCTGCTCGTGGTGCTTCCCCGGGCCGCGAGCGCACAGGACACAGAGTGGAACCGGTACACCCTCGAGGACCTCGGGGGTGTATTCGTTCGCATGGACGTCGCGGAGGAATGCCAGCCCGCCGGCGTGTCGGCGGCCGACTTCGAGGCCGACGTGTCGCTCGCTCTCATCGAGTCCGCGGTCGGCGTACTCACGATGGAAGAGATGTTGGCACATCCGGCGCATCCGGAGCTTCGCGTGACAATCGATTGCGCTGCCGGCGGGAACGCGAACGGTGCCGCCATTGCGTACTCCGTCGAGCTCCGCGTCCAGCAGGCCGCCCAGATGCTGCGCGACACGCAGATCACGCTTCCCGAAGCGGTCACATGGTTCACATCGAACGTCGGCGTGACGAGCGGCGGTGCCGCTTCCGATGCGGTCGGCTCGACCCTGATGGAGCAGGTCGAGGCCTTCTCGACCGCGTGGTCCGAGATCAACCGGGACGCAGGCGGCATCTGATCGCTCGCTCCAGCACACAAGGAGACCGCATGGCCCGCACGACCAGCGTCCTCGGATCCGCATTCCTGGCTGCGACCCTCCTCATGGGCGTTGCTCCGACTCCGGCATCGGCCACGTGGTCGGTCATCGCAGTGGACGCGAGCACGGGTCGGGTCGTCGTTTCGTCCGCGACGTGCGTCGCGCAAGAGCGGCTCCTCGGCTTTCCCGCCAAGGGACTCATGGACATACAGGCCATCGTGGTGCCGGGGGTCGGAGTCGCGGCCGCACAGGCCGGAGTGGACCGGACGCGCGAGAACCAGTCGCTGATCTACCAGCAGCTGAAGGAAGGCACGGACCCTCGCCTGATCCTCGACATGCTCCGAGCCGATCCGAACATCGAGCGCCGTCAGTTCGGTATCGTGGACATGCAGGGACGATCGATCGGCTTCTCGGGAAGTGGCAATAGCGCCGCTTCACTCTCGGTTCAAGGGCGCGTGCCCGGGACCGACATCTACTACTCCGTGCAGGGCAACATCCTCGCCTCCGACGCGGTGGTGAGGAACGCCGCGCGCGCCCTGGAACGCGCCCCAGGCGACGTGGTCGACAAGGTCATGGCGGCCATGGAGGCCGCCGACGCCGCCGGAGGCGATCGTCGTTGCACATGCGATACGGAGCCGGTCCCGGACGCGCCGTGCGACGGTAGGAACGCGCATGTCGCGTACATCCTCGCAGCCGATCCGGAGAACCCCGAAGGCTCTTCGTTCAACGACGGCGACTACTCCCTGTTCATCGACGTGACGGACCAGAACATCCAGTCCGACGAGAACGGCAACCCGGTCGTCACCCTGCGCATGCGGTACGACGCATGGAAGGCCCGGAGCGGCTGACCCGCGCTCGATTGTCGACTTCTCGAACCACAGCCCCACCCCGAGAACCACCGTGATCCACAGCATTCGTGTCTTCGCGTCCTGCGCGCTCCTGACCCTCGCCGCGTGCGCTGGTGACGTCTCCGAAACGTCGAACGCGGACACCGCACCGACCGATATCCCCGCCGATCAGCAGATCCGTACGGCTGACCCCTTCGCGCGTGGATACAGCGAGAGCGACTTCCCAAGGGTGAAAGAGCTCGCGCCCGGGGTGTACTCGTACGAGCAGCTCCGCTCCGCTGGTGAAGAGATGTTCACGACGGTCAGCATGTTCGTCGTGACGGACGACGGTGTCTTGGTCGCCGACGGACAGGGCAGCGTCGAGGAGACGGCGCGACTCGTCGAGTACATCGGCCAGCTCACGGACCAGCCGATCACGACCGTCGTGGTCGCATCCGATCATGGCGACCACACGGCCGGGAACTCCGCCTTCCCCGAGGGCGTGGACTTCATCGCGCATCCGACCTCCGCGGCTGCGCTCGAAGCGATGGCGGCCAACCGGCGGGGCGACACCCCCCCGGTGCCGCTCGCCACCCGTACGGTGGACGACGAGATCCTGATCGACATGGGGGGGAGGCAGATCCACGTGCTCTTCCTCGGTCGAGCGCACACCGGAGGAGACCTGGTGGTCTACCTGCCCGAAGAGAAGATCATGTTCATGAGCGAGGCGTATCTGCACCGGATCTTCCCGGCGATGAGAAGCGCGTTCCCCTCCGAGTGGGTCGCGATGATCGAAGCTGCGCAGGCCATGGACGTCGACATGTACGTGCCGGGCCACGGTTTCGTCGACGACCCGTCGATCCTGGAGGACGAGCTGGAGATCTTCCAGGGCGCCATCCGAAGCGTCATCGCGCAGGCCCGCCTTCTTCACGAGGAGGGGTACGGCGTCGAAGACGCGCAGCAGCAGGCTTTCTTCGGGGATCTCGAGGAGTGGACCCTCCGCGAGAGCCAGGGGGATCGCGCCATACAACAGGTCTACGCAGAGCTCGACGGCGAGCTGCCGGAGCCCGGTCGATGAGCACGCTCCATCCCTCCATCATCCTGGACGCTCGGGGCCGCGCCGGGAACGATCCCATCTTCACGCTGAACGCGGACGCTCGTCGACGCGCGGCTGCGGGCGAGTCGATTCTCAACGCGACGCTCGGCGCGCTCATGGACGACGAAGGCAAGCTGTGCGCCATGCCGACGGTCCTCGAAACGCTACAGCGCTTCCAAACGGCACAGGCGGCCGGCTACGCGCCCATTTCAGGCCTACCCGCGTATCGCGAGGCCGTGATCCGTGAGCTGTTCGGAGACGGGGAGCTCGCGTCCCAAGCCGTTGCGGTCGCGACGCCCGGCGGGACGGGTGCCGTGTACGCGGCGGTCGTGAACTTCCTCG
>JAOTVL010000159.1 GCA_029863525.1 Gemmatimonadota bacterium | reverse complement strand
AACGTCTCCTGGTCCCCGAGTATTTCTGGGGACCCTACACCGTGATCTGCCGACACGCGCAACGCGAGATCGACACGTTCTCGATGTTCGCCAGCGACGGGTCGTTCAACCTCGCCGCCATGAGCAGGGGACTGGAGCAGCACCTCGACGAACAGGGCCGTGCAATGGTCGCGCTCAACTTCCCGTGCCACAACCCGACGGGGTATTCCCTCGACTTCTCCGAGTGGGAAAAGGTCACCGAAGTCGTGACCGAGGCCGGCCGTCGAGGACCGGTCACGGTTCTGATCGACGCCGCGTACATGGACTTCGGCGGCAAGTCCGCGCGCACCTGGATCGACGCGGTGCCCGGGCTGCTGGAGTCCGCGACGGTCGCAGTGGCGTGGACCGCATCGAAGAGCTTCGCACAATACGGCGCTCGGATCGGGGCTCTGGTGGGGCTCCATCGCGATGCTGGAGAGCGGCAGCAGATGGAGAACGCATTCGGGTACACGTGCCGATCGACCTGGTCCAACTGCAACCATCACGGGCAACTGGCCGTCACGGAGATGCTCACCGACGGGGAGTTGGCGGAGCGCGTCGCGTCCGAGCGCGGAGCGATGGAGGCTCTGCTCCGGGAACGAATCGAAGCATTCAACCGGCACGCGCACGCCGCCGACCTGCCCACCCCGCGCTACGACGCCGGCTTCTTCGTGGCGGTGTTCTCCGACGACGAGCAGCGTACTGCGGCGAAGATGCGCGACCTGGGCGTGTACACGGTGCCGATTCCGGGTGCCGTCCGAGTCGCGCTCTGTTCGACTCCCGCCGCGGCCGTTCCTCGGCTCGTCGAAGCGCTCGAGGCGGGTGTGGCGGCGGGGGCCACCTAGGCCCTTACCGCCCGGCCGCCGCTCGTCCGACCCGGATCGCTTCGTCGGCCTGCGGGCCGCTCATGAGCAATCCGAGAAATCCTTCATCGAGACGGCGCTCCACGTCGTCCGCATTCGCCGTGATCATATCCGGCAAACCGGCCCGCTTCGCTTGTCTCAGGACCTCCTGGTTCCCGGCTTCCCCCGCTTCACGATCGCCCAACGCTCGTGTCAGGCTCCCGATGCCGCACGCGAGCACGCTGTAGCCGGGGACGTCCGCAATCGCTTCGGCCGCCGCGAGGGCGCCGGCATCTTCGATCATGATCATGCCGATGACGCTCCCGCCGGGGTTCTCCGGTGACCACACGTCGGCGCCCGCCTGTTCCATGAACGAGACCGCCAGCCGGGCCTCATCCGGGCTACGCACGTGGGGGAAGACGATCCCCTCGGCTCCCGCGGCGAGCGCTTCGGCGACCCTCGCCCGGGTCACGTCTTCCCCATCGGCCGAGATGGGCGGAATGCGGACGAGAAGCGTCGGTGGGTCGCCGGAGGTGGAACGAGAGAGGCCTGTGGCGACCGTGCGGATCGCCTCGGCGTCGTACATCCCCTCGAGGTTGAGGAACACGTAGTCGAGGAGCTCGTTCTCCGCTAACCGCGCACCACCCTCCGTCGTGTACAGGGGAGGAAGTCGTCCCCCGTCGGGGGCCCGCGCCCCCGCCTCCCGCTCGCTCGGAACGAAGATGCCGAACGCCGGCACGCCATCGGCCCAGAGCCGGATGAGCGCCGTAGGCGGTGTGTCACCCGTGCACGCGCCCTGGAGCAGCACGGCCACGATCGTCACGAGAAATGCCGCTCGATCCGACCACCGGGCAGACCCTCGAGCGCGCATCGGTCAGCCCCCGCGCCCCGAAGCCATGAGCCCCACCGACAGGGCTTCGGGGCGTGTCACGATGATCATCTCGAACCCTTGCTCCAACCGCTCCACGATGTCGTCCGGCCCCGCCGTGATTCCGCAGGGAACGTCGAACTCCTTGCAGGCGGCGAGGACGGTTTGGATGGCGTTCTCGACCGCCTCCATGTCGCCCTCGTACGCCCGGCGCAGATCTCCGGGGCCCGGAATCGCGACCCCGACGCCTGGCGCGCCCACGATCTCGCGCGCCCTCCCGATCCCGACCTGGTCTTCGATGAGGATGATGTTGAGGACGTCGCCCGTGGGGTGGAGCGGCCACAGACGGTCGCCCACGGCCTGCGTCGCCGCGGCAACGCCTTCCACGGTCTCGACGTGTGGAAGCACGAGACCGTCGATGCCGGCGGCCAAACCCTCGGCCATGTGCGTCCGTGCGGCCTCGGGGTCATCGCGGATCGGCGGTATGCGCAGGACGACGGGGTGTGGCTGCCCGGCTGCGGCCGCCGCCATGCTGGCCATGAACAACTGCATGGTCGGTATGTCCCAGGGACCCGACTCCAACGAGTAGAAAATGAAGTCGGTTTCCATGTTTGCGGCTGCGGCGACGCCGCCCTCGGCGGACTGCTCGGGGGCGAACATGCCGAAAACCGGTTGTCCCGAGTCGAGGAGTCGAATGATGTCGTTGTCGTGAGCCATCGGGGCCGCCGTCATCTCCGACATCGCGTCGGGGGCCTCTTCTCCACCCGAGCATGCCATGAGCATTAGGAGGGAAAGGACCGAGAAGGTATCGAGCTTCGTGAGCGTCATGGGATTCTCCGAGAGGAGGTCAACGCGACCACGGCGGGACGACCCCGTTCATGCGCGCGTAGGCGATCGACTGTCCTAGGTGCTCGTTCATATGGGTCACGAGCTGGAGCAGGACCGCCCACTCGCCCACCTGGCGCCCGTACAGCATCGTACCGCGATTCATTTCTTCGTCCGACATCGAGCCGTATACCTCGCGGACGTAATCCATCGACGCGGTGAGCATCCCGACGACCTCGTCCTTATCGCTCACACTCTCCTCCCAGCCTCGATAGTCGGTCGGGGGCACGGGCGAGTCCCGACCCATGTTCTCGTGCGGATACATGTAGTTGTAGCGCGCGATGTGCATGTAGACGCGGGCAACGCTGGCGACGCCCTCGCTTGGACTCCAGTCGTACGTCGATGCCGGCATCGCCTCGGCGAGCGCGACGAGCTTCGAGGCGGATGCTTCGAACTGCCCTTCGAACTCCTCGAGGAAGCCGGGGGGGGCGCTCTGGGCGTACGCCGGTGCGTGCGCCGCGGCAAGCATCGCGGCGGTCAAGACCGTAAACCCCAACGCGGGCCTCATCGGTCTGACACCGCGCGCGCGTCCTCGGCCTTTTCCTCGAGAGTCTTCAACACCATCTCCCACTCGAAGCCTTCGCCCACACCGCGGACGTAGTGGTCCATCCACGCCATCTCACTGACGGCCTTGACCAGTCGATTCCGTGGATCCGGAATCCCGTGGCTGCGACCGGGATACATGAAGAGCTCGGTGGGCACGTCGAGCTTCTTGAGCGCCATGTGTAACTCGACCGACTGCGGGCTCGGCACGCGCGGATCGCCCTCGACCACGTGGATCATGGTCGGCGTCTTCGCGTTCATGATGTACTTGAGAGGTGACTGGTCGAAGTAGGTATCGAAGTCCTCGTACAGGAATCCGTCGCCGACATAGAACTGGCGGTTCCGCTGAACGTCACTTTGCGCATACATGCTGATCCAATTCATGGTGCCCGCGCCCGAGCTGATCGCCTTGAACCGATCGGTATGGGTGAGGATCCAGTTCGACCAGTGTCCGCCGGCGCTCCACCCGAGCGCGCCCATGCGGTTCTCGTCCACGATGCCTTCGGCGATGAGGTAGTCGACACCCGTCATGATGTCGTCGAACCCGAGGGTGAAGTAGTCGCCCACGATGTCGGTCCGATGCGCGTTGCCGTAGTTGCGCGACCCCCGATAGTTGGGCTTGAGAACTGCGTAGCCGGCGCCGGCATACACCTGTGCGCTGTAGCCCCCGTTGAAGCGGAGCACGTCGGCCGAGGCCGGGCCCCCGTGGATCGCTACGATCAGGGGATACCGGGTCCCTTCCTGGTATCCCACCGGATACACGAGAATGCCCCCGACCCGCTTTCCGTCGGTCGACGTCCAGTTTACCTCGACCTCCCGGCCGAACGCGATTTCGTCCATTTGGGGATTCACGTCGACGAGCTGCCTCCACCACGAACGGTCGTCGATCCGCGCTAAGTCGTCGACCGTGAACAAGGTCGGTGGCGTATCGGGGTCGGAGTAGTCGATGAGTATCGTTCCGGTGTCCTCGTCCTTGGAGACCGACAGCGAGGCTTCCTCCTCGGTGACCTGCCGCACCCGCCCGCTCGAGACGTCGACCGCGTGGAACTGCGTCGTGACGCGGACGCCGGCGTCGAAGTAAATCGTGCGGCCGTCGTCGGACCAGAAACCGACGCTCAGGCTGTTGTCGAAGCCCGAGCCGAGCTTCCGGAAATCGCCCCCTCGGTCCGCGACCTCGCGCACGTAGATGCGATTCTCGGTCATGGAGTAGCGCTCCATGTCGTCTGGCGCCGAGAACGCGATCAGTCGGCTGTCGGGCGAGAAGCTCGGAACGCTCTCACCGACCTCGTAATTCTCGGTCAGTCGCTCGATCCTGCGGGTCCCGACCTCCATGAGGTACTGATCGGCGTAGAGGCGCTCGCCGGTGATGTTGCGCTCGTAGCGCCCGGGTGAGCCACCCGCGAAGGCGATCCACCGGCCGTCCGGAGAGACCTCGAAGCCCTCCACCGAGAAGCTGGAGTCGTCCGTCAGGCGCGTTTCCGCGCCTTCGGCGACCTCGACCATCCAGAGACTCGAGAGCGGAGTGATCTGGTTCTTCACGTCCACCGAGAACCCGAGCTCCTTGCGTCGGGCGTCGGCCTCGTCGAAATCATCCGGTCGATGGAAGTAGATCCGGTCGCCGACCGGGCTCCACTCCCACTGATCGACCCCGGCCTCGCCGTGGGTGATCTGGACTGCCTGCGCGCTCGGAACGCCGGCGACCGCCATCCGATGCAGCTGCTCCTGACCGGCCTCTCCGCTCCGGAAGACGAGCCAACGCCCGTCGGGGCTGAATTCGAAGCCGGACACCCCCTCCTCGGCGTCGGTGATCTTCTGGGCCTCACCCCCGTCCAAACGCATCAGATAGAGCTGGTCGTCTCCGTCGTCGGAGTCCCGATCGGAGGCGAAGACGAAGAAGCTCCCGTCCGGACCCCACGTCGGATCCGACTCGTCATCTTCGTCGGTGAACGTGAGCTGACGGGACGAACCGGCCCCGGTCGCCATCGCCACCAGATGGATGTCCGACTGGGATTCCGCGTCCTCCCAATCGGGCGTCCTGATCGTGTAGAGCAACCAGGTTCCGTCCGGGCTCGGCGACCACGATCCGGCCTGCTTCATGAGCTGGACGTCCATGAAGTCGAGGGGTCGCACCTGCGCCTCGACCGCGGCCGGCGCGAGCCCGAAGAGCAGCGCGAGGAAGAGGGAAAGCGGAAGGACCGCGCCGGTCCGGCGCGCGCTGGGCAGTTTCATGGAGGACATGACAGGGGAAAGCTGGGGTCAACGTTTCTCCGGCTCGGGTCGTTCGACCACCGGGAGTGAGAGCGCCATAATGGCGAACCCGAGCGGATCTGGCACGGGGTCCACCCACGGCGTGCCCGCTTCGCCGCCTCCCGGGATGCTCCGGACGAAGCCGACCTCCCTCGCTGCGGCCTACTCGGAGGGTGCTCGGACCCTGAGACGCTCGATACCGTCACCGACATCGCTCGGCAGCAGCAGGTCGTCGGAGATCGCCGCGATTTCTTCGGCCTCCTCCCACGCGCGCTCGAGGCGCCAGAGCTCTCCCTCCAACGCCCTCCGTTCCTGCTCCTCATGGAGCGCCATCTCGAGGGCCAGCTTGGTCGGGGCCGGCATCTTGTTCACGTATCCCGGGACGCCCTTCTTGTCTTTGAACCGATCGCCCTTCACCAGGTCAGACAGGAAGTGGTCGGGATGACCGTGGTGCTCGATCTGCGACACTGCATCGCGGACCGTCCGCTCCTTACCTCCCATCGCGTTCATTTTCGGCATGATGACGCTGATGTGTCGCTCGGCCTCGGCTCCTTCGAACCACTCCTTATCCTTGCCCTTCCGAATCTGGATGCGGTAGCCGTCGCCGCCGGACGGCTCTCGCAGCCGCGTGCCGAGAAGGTCGGGCTTCTTCAGCTTGATGATGCGGCCGTCCTCGGTACGCAGCTTCACCCGGGTACGCCCGTTGGTCCACAGATTCACGAAGTTGCCCGACTGTCCGAGGAGTGCGCCACTGATCGCCCCGGTCGCGAGCCCTCCGATGAAAACGCCCCCTATGACGACCGCACCACCCACGCCGTACAGAATCGCCTTCTTTCGCCGGCGTCCGAATTGGTCGCCGTACCTCCACGCAGCGAACTCCTGCCGGAGCGGCTCGCCGATGCGCACCAGTTCGAGGCCTTCGGGATGCCGAGCGAGCCCCACGTTTTCGGTCGACGCACGGATTCGCGTCTCACGAAAAAGCCGCTCGCACGTCTCCACCGCCTCCCACCGCTCCTCGATCGGCGAGAGGTTCCACCGTTCACACTTCCGGCAAACCACCCAGAGACGGCCGCGCGAGGCGTCGAAGGCGAGACGGCGCCCCACCGGGAAGTGCTCCACCACCTGGTTCGACCCGAGGGGTCGATTGCAGAACATGCAGGTGGCGTACATGGTTCGACTCCTTCCCGTTGGCCCTCATCGAGACTACGAACCGGGCCCGACTCCCCTTCACTCGCGTCGTGGACGCTATCTTCGATCGGCCGATCAACCTCCACCTCCACAGGACCACGCGTGTGTTGCTGACCCGTCTCTCCCTAGCCGGCTCGCTCGCGGCCGGCTCGCTCGCGCTGTCGCTCGCCGGGTGTGCCACACTCGGCCAGATCGGCGCGCTCCAGAACGTCGACTTCGCGCTCCAGGGTGTCTCCAACGTCCGTCTCGCCGGGATCGATCTCAACCGGGTCCGGTCGTTCAGTGACCTCGGCTTCGGGGACGGTGCCCGACTGGTCGCGGCGGTCGCCAATCGTGACCTG
>JAOTVL010000032.1 GCA_029863525.1 Gemmatimonadota bacterium | reverse complement strand
GGCCGGCGTCTCGGTCGCTCACCTTCGCGCCTGGGTCTTCGACCTGAAAGACGGCGGACTGGCGGCCACCTCGATCCGACGGGCGCAGTCCGCCGTGCGCACGTACTTCGGCTTCTTGCTCGCGGAGGGCGTCATCTCGGTCGATCCGACCGACCGACTCGATTCTCCGAGAGTCGACCGGTCGCTCCCCCACTTCCTGACCGTGGAGGAGACCTCGTGCCTGCTCGACGCACCCGATCCGGACCGTCCGACGTATTGGAGAGACAGGGCGATCCTGGAGTTCCTCTACGCCACCGGCGTCCGGGTCTCGGAGCTGACCGAGCTACGGCTCTCGTCGCTCGACCTCGACGAAGGGTTCGCGACGGTGTTCGGGAAAGGCGCCAAGGAGCGTCTCGTGCCGATCGGAGCACCCGCGCTCCGAGCCCTTCGCCGCTATCTGCGAGACGTGCGACCCGGTCTCGATCGCGGCGAAGGCGAGGGTAGGGTCTTTCTCAACGCACGGGGACGGCCCATTCGGCGTGAATCGATTTGGTCGGTGGTGAAGACGAGCGCGGAACGGGCCGGACTGACGAAGAAGGTGTCACCGCACACGCTGCGGCACACCTTCGCAACGCATCTCGTCGAAGGCGGGGCCGATCTGGCGGCCGTGCAGGAGCTGCTCGGGCATGCGGATATCTCGACCACGCAGATCTACACGCACCTGGATCGGGCGTACCTCCGTGACATGCACCGGAGGTTCCACCCACGTAGCTCCTGACGGGACGGCTCCGTGATCCCCGGTCGGAAACGCAGCGGGAGCGGCGCCGCGTCAGCCGCGAGGCTTCTGGGTCGCCTCGGGCAGGGCGTCGACCCTCTGCAGAAGAGCCTGCTGCGAGCCCGAGCCCGCCAACAGCCGCAGTGCCTCGGTGAGGACAGGGTCCCGACGCATGCGGAACTTCGCCTCGGCGGCGATGTCGTCCATACGCTGCGCCACGGCCATCTCGGTACGCCAGAAAAGGTAGTCTCGCACGTCCGGGTCCTCGATCGACATCGGATCGAGTCCGTCGGCAACGAGGTTGCTTACGAAGCGCTGGAACTCGGCCTCCGTCAGGCCCGGCTCCCGTCCCGACTCGCGGCGCTCGGAGGCGACGGCAAACCCGTACTCGGTGATGCGGAGGCCCAACGGGAACTGGGCCTCGTTCATTTTCCGGATGAACTCGCGCTCCACGATCTTGAGCGTGTCGTCCTGGATGACGAGATCCGGGAAGACCCCCCCACCCGCGATCAGCGACCGTCCCGACGCCGTCTGAATCCGGGGGAGGCTGTCCACGACCTCGGGCAGGGGACGGCCCTGGCCGTCGCGCGACCTCTGGAGCGACCGACCGAGGGGGGTGAGCCACGAGCCCGTGGTGAAACGCAGGCGTCGGCCATAGGGGAGATTCATGACCGTCTGAACCACGCCCTTCCCGAACGTGCGTTGCCCGAGCACCACTGCCCGGTCGTAGTCCTGGAGAGCGCCGGCCAGGATCTCCGCACCCGAAGCGGTGAACTCGTCGACCAGGATGACCACCGGGAGGTCGGGCACCAGTTGGGGCCATCGGTCGTTGTACGAGTCGGTCTCGGGCTGGTCGGCTGCCCCGCCAGGAACGCGTTGCACGGTGCTCGCCAGTGTCGAACCGGGCTTGAGAAAGAGGTCGGCGAGCATCAAGGACTCGTCCAGGAAGCCGCCGGGATTACGCCGAAGATCGATGACCAGACCGTTCTTGTCGGCGAGCTCGGCGAGCGCCTCGTTCATTTCCCGGGCGGCGTTTCGCGCGACCCGATCCATGATGACGTAGCCGACGTCCCCGTCGAGGACGCCCCAATACACGGCGGGCACGTGGACCTCGGCCCGCGTCAAGTCGTACGAGATGGGGAGGTCGTATCCGGCGCGCCTCACGCGGACCTCGACGGCACTCCCCACGGGCCCACGAATGGAATCCGCGGCCATACCCGTGTCCCAGTCCGAAGCGTCGTGTTCATCGACACCCACAATCACATCGCCGACCATGAGGCCGTTGTCATCGGCCGGAAATCCCCGGAAGACCGCGGTCACCGTGATCTCGTCGTTGAGCATCGTGATCTGGAGCCCGACGCCCGAGTAGTTTCCGCTCGTCTCCTCCTCCCACGCCTCGGCCTCCTGAGGCGTGAAGAGCTCGGCATACGGGTCATTGAGCGCGTCGATGAGACCGTCGATGGCGGCCTCCCATAGCGTCGAGTCGCTGAACGGCTCCATGTGCATTCGCGAGATCGCATTCACGGCGCTCGCGAGAACCTCGACCTCCGGCGGCTGTGTGGCGCTCGCGGACGTTTGGGCCGAGACGGCCGGTGCGCTCAGCGCGAGGCAGAAGGTCGCGAAGACGACGAGTCTCTTATTCATGCAGCGCCCTTGTGGGTCGACGATCGGATGCCCAACTGTAACCCCGGTTTCACGGACCTCGTTCCTTGCGCGGGGTACGACCGACCTCGCCGATCCGCTCTTCCACCGATACGCCCCACCCGTCGATGAATCAAGACTCGGCTCATCCCTCCCTGCGGGTCGCGTTGGCTCAATTCAAGCCGACCAAAGGCGACGTGGAGGAAAACCAGCGAAGAGCACGAGAGATCGTCCACGGCGCGAATGGCGACGCGGACATCGTCGTTTTTCCCGAGGCGGCTCTGTCCGGCTATTTCCTCGAAGGCGGCGTGTCCGAGGCGGCCCGACCCGTCGAGGAGGTCGCGGCCGGCTTCGGACGCTCCGGAACCTCGGCGCCGGACGTGGTCGTCGGTTTCTACGAGCGGTGGCGTCGGCGCCTCTACAACAGCGTCGCGTACCTCGAAGCCGGAGAGGACGGGTACACGGCTCGGCACATCCATCGAAAGATGTTCCTGCCGACGTACGGCGTGTTCGACGAGGCTCGATTCGTCGAGCCCGGCACGGACCTTCGTGCGTTCGATACTCGGTTCGGGCGGCTGGGCATGTTGGTGTGTGAAGAGGCGTGGCATTCGATGCCGGCCACCATTCTGGCGGTCGGCGGCGCCGAACTGATCATCGTGGTCAGTGCATCGCCCGCGCGTGACTTCTCGCCGGCAGCGGGCGGACGTCCCCAAAATCTGGAACGCTGGGAGCAGCTCGCCCCGGCCATCGCCGTCGAGCACGGCGTCTTCGTCGCTGTCTCGCAGCTCGCCGGCTCGGAGGGTGGCAAGCTCTTTCCGGGGGGTTCGATCGTCGTAGGGCCTGCAGGTGGCGTGTTGGCCCGCGGTCCGCTCTTCGAGGAGGGCCTGACGATCGCCAGCCTTGAGCCGAGCGCGATCGACCGAGCACGCGATTCGTCTCCGTTGCTCTCGGACCTGGAGCAGATGCTCCCGCACCTGGAGCGTGCACTCCACATGGCCGCGACGCACTCCGAGGAAGATCCGGACGAGCCCGACGAGCCCTCGGAATCGAAGGAAACCCCTTCGGGTCTGGCGGGTCGAGGTACGCTGCAGCCGCCCGACCCCCACCTTCGGGACGTCGACGCGCTCGAGATCGACGTGGAGCTGGTCGAGCGTACGCTGGTGGAGTTCATACGCGAGGAGGTACAGCGGCAACGGGGTTTCGACCGAGTGGTCGTCGGAGTGTCGGGGGGGGTCGACTCGGCCGTCTCGCTCTTCCTCGCCTGCCGGGCGCTGGGCCCCGAAAAGGTCTACGGCTTCCGACTCCCTTATCGAAGCTCGAGCCAAGAAAGCCTCGATCACGCGGAGCTCGCCCTGGACGCAACCGGGGCCCATGCCCGAACCATCGAGATCTCGGACCCGATCGAACGGTACGTGGAGGAGTACGAGCCGGAGATCACGCCACTGCGAAAGGGCAATCTCATGGCGCGTCTCCGCGCCGTGATCCTGTTCGATCAATCGGCAAAGCTGCACGCGCTTCCGCTCGGGACCGGCAACAAAAGCGAACGGCTGCTGGGGTACTTCACCTGGCACGCCGACGACTCGCCGCCCATCAATCCACTCGGCGACCTGTTCAAGACCCAAGTCTGGGCCCTGGCTCGCCACCTCGGCGTTCCGGAAGTGATCATCGACAAACCGGCAACGGCAGACCTCGTCCGCGGCGTCAACGACGAAGACGAGCTGGGGATCTCCTACCACAAGGCCGACCCGATCCTGCACTGGATGGTGCGGGGTCACAGCGTGGACGACCTCGAGCGGATGGGATTCGACCCGGAGCAGGTGGCGGTCGTACAGCGTCGACTCGACTCGACCCATTGGAAACGGGAGCTCCCGACCGTCGCGGTCCTTTCGTCGAGCGCGATCGGCGAATTCTACCTGCGACCGGTCGACTACTGACGGCGAGGCGGTGGGCCGCCGAGCGAGTACGGGGAGCCGTCCTCGTGCCAGGAGTCAGCCGCTGCCACCCGTGACCAAACGACGCATCTGCTCGAGGACCGGAAGGGGTGTGAGCTCGCCGTCGATGATCGACGCCAACTCCTCTTCACGCTTCCAGTGCGCTTCGAGCTCCGCCAATTCGGCCTCGAGGAGGCGTTGCTCCGTCGCCTCGTTCGCGGCGATCTCGAGCGCGATCCCGCCTGTGCGCTGAAGGTCGCCGAGACGCTTGCCGTCTCGAACGACGATACGAGCGAGGTCCTGCGGCGAACCCGCCTCCTGGATCAGGCGGCTGGCCTTGAAGACTCGCCTCTCCGACGCTCCGGCGAAGTGATGGTACGCGAGCACGCGGCGCAGCGTTCGATCCGCCTCGTCCCCTCGAAGATGGAGGCCGGCCTCCCTGTACTGGCCGCACTTCGGGCACCGCGCCACGAGCTCGAGCCGGCCGTGCTCCTCAGTGGGGAAGAGCCCGATGGACGCCCGGTCCCGGTACGCGATCGCTCGGAAGCGATAGCCGCAGCTCGAGCACCGCTCGTTTCCACGCCACGCGGAGCTACCGAACCTGAGCCAACGCGCACCGTCTCGAAGCGTCTCGCTCCCGTGACCCATGATGAGCCAGACCCCGAACATCGAGATCCCCCCGGCGGCCCACCCGCCAGCGACGACCGCGCCGGCCGCGATCGTGCCCGCGACGCCGAGCTTGTTCCAGTTCTCGCGCCGGCTCGCGAGCTCTCGCCCGTAGCGCCACCACGCCTCCTCGGTCCGCTCGGCCCTCCCCACGCGAACAATCTCGAGTGGTCCGGCCTTGAGGAGGGAGATGTTGTCGGTTTGCGAGAGGAGGCGTGCCTTGTCGATGGCCAGCTTCTCGAGTTCGTCGAGTGCCTCCCACCGCTCCTCGATCGGCATGAGCGACCACCGCCGACACGTCCCGCAGATCGCCCAGAGCCGTCCCCGAGACGGGTCGAAGGCGAGACGCTTACCGTGCGGCGCGTACTCCAACTGCTCATTCTCGTCGAACGGTGTCGCACAGACGAGGCAGCGAGTGTACAAGGAGCCTTCTCCCGAATCGTCGGGGCGCGGAGCCCGGAAACGTCGAATGGCGATACACGAGAGGATACGCACCGGATCCGCATTACATTCTCCACATGCTGCTCGTCATCGACAACTACGACTCCTTCACGTTCAACCTCGTGCAACTGCTCGGGACCCTCGGGGCCGACCCGCACGTGGTCCGAAACGACGAACTGACGGTCGCCGACCTCGACGCGCTCGCACCGTCACGCATCGTGGTTTCGCCGGGGCCCCGTACGCCGAGCGAGGCCGGCACCAGCGTCGACGCGTTCCGTCACTTCGGTGCGCGGGGCGTCCCGATGCTGGGGGTTTGTCTGGGACACCAGAGCCTGGGGGAGGCCTTCGGCGGTCGTACGGTCCCCGCGCGCCGGGTCATGCACGGGAAGACGGGCCCTGTGCGCCACGCGGGCACGGGTCTGTTCGACGGCGTTCCCACGCCGTTCTCCGTCGCCCGATACCACTCCTTGGTCACCGACGCGTCGGCGCTGCCCGCCGAGCTCGAGCCGATCGCCTGGAGCACCGATCCGGAGGACGAGGGTGAGATCCAGGCGATGCGCCATCGGAGCTTCCCTCTCTGGGGCGTTCAATTCCACCCCGAGTCGCTCTTCGGCACGCACGGGAAGCGGCTTTTGCAGAATTTCCTCGGAGCTCGACCGTCCGGCGGCCCCGGGAAGGCAGGTTGACCCTTCCCGACGCTTTCCGGTAGGTTTCTCAGCGTGAAATTCGCGCTCCCGCCCCGCCTTCTCGGCGCCGTCAACGCACCGTGAGCGGCCAGGTTCTCGGCATCGTGCCAGCCCGGCTCGCGTCGACCCGGCTCCCCAACAAACCCCTCTACCCCCTCCTTGGAAGGCCGCTGATCGAATGGGTCTGGCGGCGTGTGGAGACCATGTCCGTGCTCGACCACGCGGTCGTGGCAACCGATTCCGAGAAGGTCGCCGAGATTTGCGTTCGGTTGGGCGCGCCCGTGGAAATGACGCTCCCCGACCACCCCTCGGGAACGGACCGAGTCGCGGAGGTTGCGAATCGAGCCGAGTACGAGCGCTTCGAATTCATCGCCAACGTCCAGGGCGATGAGCCGCTCCTCAAAGAGCCGCACCTCCGCAGCGCCATCGACCTGGTCCGACGAGACGGCTGGCAGGTGGGCACCTGCGCCACACCGTTGCTCACGGAGGAAGCCCGGCAGGCGTCGTCGGTGGTCAAGGTGGCGCGCGCGGCGAGCGGCCGCGCCCTGTACTTTTCCCGAGCTCCGATCCCGTACCGCCGGGAAGGGAAGCCGACCACTGAGGAGCTGGAGCGCGATCCGTTCCTCCGCCACATCGGGATCTACGCGTACACGAGGGCGGCCTTGAACGACTGGGTCGCGCTCGGGCCCTCTCGCCTCGAGCGCCTGGAGATGCTCGAGCAGCTGCGACCGCTCGAGGCCGGTCTCCGGATCGGCGTCGCGGTGGTCGGTGCCGCCGATCCCGGTGTGGACACGCCGGCCGACGCGATCCGAATGGAATCGATATTGAGCGACCTACGATCCCCCACCTTCGCATGACGGAGCCGATGACCGAGACCCAGGATCGACCCACCAAGTACATCTTCGTGACCGGCGGTGTCGTTTCATCGCTCGGGAAGGGGATCGCCGCGGCCTCGATCGGCCGCCTGCTCAAGGAGCGCGGCCTCCGGGTGACGCTCCAGAAGTTCGACCCATATATCAACGTCGATCCGGGCACGCTTTCCCCGTATCAGCACGGGGAGGTGTTCGTCACCGACGACGGGGCCGAGACCGACCTCGATCTGGGGCATTACGAGCGCTTCATCGATGAATCGCTTTCGCAAGACAACAACATCACCACGGGTCGGATCTACCAAAACGTCATCGACAAGGAACGGCGGGGGGACTACCTCGGGTCGACCGTACAGGTCATCCCGCACATCACGGACGAGATCAAGGCGGCGATCAGTCGGCTCGCGGAGAACCACGACGTGGTCATCACCGAGATCGGAGGCACCGTCGGTGATATCGAGTCGCTGCCGTTCCTCGAGGCGATCCGGCAGTTCCGGGTCGACGTGGGACGCGAGAACGCGATCTTCGTGCACTTGACCCTGGTCCCCTACCTGGCGGCCGCGGGGGAGCTGAAGACGAAGCCGACCCAGCACTCGGTTCGTGAGCTCATGGAAATCGGAATTCAGCCACAGGTGCTGATCTGCCGAGCCGAGCAGCCGCTCTCGAAGGAGATCAAGCGCAAGATCGCGCTCTTCACGAACGTCGAGCTCGACGCGGTGCTGGAGTCACAGGACCTCTCGACGATCTACGAAGTGCCGCTGAGTCTCAAGCGACAGAAGGCCGACGACGTGATCCTCTCGAGGCTCGGCCTCCCGGGCCTACCTCAGCCGGATCTCAGCGCATGGACCGACATGGTCCGACGCGTCCAACACCCGGCCTCGGGCGAGGCACGGATCGCGGTGGTCGGGAAATACACCGAGCTGGTGGACTCCTATAAGTCCGTGCAGGAAGCGCTGATCCACGGTGGGATCGCCAACGACGTGCAGGTAGATATCGAATGGCTGCTCTCCGAGACGATGGATAGCGGCGAAGGTCTGGATCAGCTCGCCGATTTCGACGGCATCCTGATTCCGGGTGGTTTCGGATCGCGGGGGATCGAAGGGATGGTCAACGCGATTCGATGGGCCCGCGAAAACGAGCGTCCGTTCTTCGGCATCTGCCTGGGACTGCAGTGTGCGGTGATCGAGTTCGCCCGCAACGTATGCGGCCTACCCGGGGCTCACTCGGCCGAGTTCGACCCCGATACGCCGGACCCGGTCATCGCGCTGCTCGACTCCCAGCTGAAGGTCACCAAGAAGGGCGGTACGATGCGCCTAGGCGCGTATCCCTGTGCGCTCGCTGAGGGCACGCACGCCCGGGAGATCTACGGAGCGCCAGAGATTTCCGAACGACACCGTCACCGCTTCGAGGTGAACAACGAGTACCGCGACATCCTGCGCGAGAAAGGGATGACGATCAGCGGGACGTCGCCCGACGGTGGCCTGGTGGAGATGATCGAGATCACCGATCACCCTTGGTTCGTCGCAGGCCAGTTCCACCCAGAGCTCAAGAGTCGTCCGACCAGACCGCATCCGCTCTTCGCCTCGTTCATCGAGGCCGCGGCAATGCAGGCCGAGCGGGGCCACGCGGTCCCGGTCGAACAACCGGTCGGCGTGTAGACGGGCTCGCCCGGCTACCGACCGTATCGATGCCGTCATGTTCGACCGCTTCTTCCTCATCGCGGGGCCATGCGCGCTCGAAGATCACGACCTGAACCTGGAAGTCGCGAACGCGGTCGCCGAGATCGGTGAGCGGTCCAGACTCCCGGTCGTCTTCAAAGCCTCCTTCGACAAGGCCAACCGGTCCAAGCACGACGCCCCCCGCGGCCCGGGCCTCGACGCCGGACTCGAACTCCTGGCTCGTGTCAAAGCGGAATCCGGACTCCCCGTCCTGACCGACATCCACGAGCCGGCTCAGGCGGCGGCGGCGGCCGAGGTCGTCGACGTTCTGCAGATTCCCGCGTTCCTCTGCCGGCAAACGGACCTGGTCGTCGCGGCCGCCAAAACCCGCAGGGCGGTGAACATCAAGAAAGGGCAGTGGATGGCCCCCGAAGAGATGACGGCTGCGGTGGACAAGGCTCGTGCGTCGGGCGCGCGTGAGATCACCGTGACCGAGAGGGGCACCGTCCACGGCTACGGCGATCTGGTGGTCGACATGCGCTCCTTCCGTCGCCTACGAGACGCGACGAGCTGCCCGGTAGTGTTCGACGGCACACACTCCGTCCAACGCCCCGGGCGAGCGGACGGCGCGAGCGGAGGAGACCCGATCCACATTCCGGACCTCGTTCGGGCCGCCGTCGCGGCAGGCTGTGACGGTCTCTTCCTCGAGACCCATCCCGATCCCTCGCGCGCGCCGTCGGACAGCACGAACATGCTCCCGCTCGCCCGCCTGCAGGAACTCGTCGACGACGTGGTACGCATCCGCGCGGCGCTCGCGGAGGGCAGAGCATGAGCCCGGCTTCCGAGCCGATCTCGGCCGAGTTGGCCTCGAAGATCAAGCTCGTGATCTTCGACGTCGACGGCGTTCTCACGGACGCGGGTGTCTACATCGGGGCCGGAGAAGACGGCGCGACCGTCGAGTTGAAGCGCTTCGATATCCAGGACGGCGTCGGGATCAAGATGCTCATGTGGGGCGGCCTGGACGTGGCCATCGTTTCGGGGCGCGTGTCGAAGGCGACAGCGATCCGTGCTCGGGAGCTGGGGATCGAGGAGTGCCACCAAGAGCCCGATGCCCACAAGCTGAGGGTGGTGCAGAAGCTCCTCGACCGTAAAGGCGTGGCGTGGGACGAGGTCGCCATGATCGCGGACGACATTCCCGATCTCGCGGTCCTCCGTCGCGTGGGACTCAAGGCCGTGGTCGGCAACGCGACTCCAGCCGTCGTCGCGGAGGCCGATTGGCAGGCCACGCGCTCGGGCGGGGCCGGAGCCGCGAGGGAATTCTGCGACGCGCTCCTCGCCGCGCGCGGCCAACTCGAGACCGTCATCGAGCAGTACGTCACGGAGCGGAGTCGCACGTGACCGATCTCGACGCCCTCATCGCCGAAGGCCGCCGAGTCCTCCGGTTGGAGGCCGAAGCGATTTCCGCACTGGAGCCGAGGCTCGGGGCGGAGTTCGCTAAGGCTTGCTCGACGATCGCTGGGGCTGCGGGTCGGATCGTGACCTGTGGGATCGGGAAGAGCGGACACATCGCGCGGAAGTTGGCCGGGACGCTCACGTCCACGGGCACGCCGGCCATCTTCCTCCACCCGGTCGAGGCGCTGCACGGCGACCTCGGGATCGTCGGACGCGATGACGTCGCGATCGTCATCTCCAAGTCCGGGGACTCGGAGGAACTGCGCGGCCTCATCGAATACCTGAGCCGGCTCGGCGTGCCGATCATCGCGCTCGTCGGTGCCGCCAGGAGCCAACTCGCGGACCACGCGGCCGTCGTTCTCGACTGCTCCGTGGCCGAGGAGGCGTGCCCCATGGATCTCGCCCCCACGTCGTCGAGCACCGCCGCTCTGGCGATGTCCGACGCGATCGCGGTGACGGTCTTTCAGCTCAAGGGATTCGAGCCGGAGGACTTCGCGGCGATCCACCCGGGAGGGGCGCTCGGCCGGAAGCTGTCGGTCTACGTCCGAGACGTCATGGTCTCCGAGGCTTATCCTTCGCTGCCCGACAGCGCGACAATGAAGGAGGTCATCGGGCCGCTCGCGGCACAGCGCGGAACCGTCCCGATCGTGGACCGATCCGGCCACCTGGTTGGGGTCGTGACGGCTGGAGACCTGACCCGACTCATGGGTCACGACCACGACTTCCTGGTCCGCGGCGTGCGCGACGTCATGACGCGTGACCCGAAGACCGCTTCCGCAAATGAACTCGGATCGGCTGCCGCGAGTAGGATGGAGGCGCACGGGATCATGGCACTGCCCGTGGTACGCCCCGACGGGACCCTGGAGGGCGTCGTTCACCTGCACGACTTGATGAGAGCCGGAGCCGTCTAGCGATGACGACACGTAGAATTGCCTTCACCCTCGCGATCGCCGCCACAGCGGCTGCGTGTGGTGAGGATCTCAATACGCCCGTGGCGGGAAACGAGCTGCAATCGATGGAAGCCGACTACGTGGCGTTCGGGATGGCGAGCTTCGTCACTGCCAACGGCGTTCGGGAGGGCCGGGTGGAGGCGGACACCGCGTACGTCTTCGAGGAGACGGGGCTGGCCAACCTCCACCAGATGGAGATCGTCTTCTACGACGAGACGGGCCGCGAGCGCGCGACCGTCACCGGCGTCAGCGGCGAGTGGAACCGGAACACGGATCGGATGGTTGCCCGGGGCGACGTGGTGCTCTTCGTTCACGCCGATTCGAGCACGATCGAGAGCGCGGAGATCTTCTATGACCCGGCACTCGACCGGGTCTGGAGCGACTCGACCACGACTCGGATCATGAAGGACGGCACCGTCACGAGCGGGACCGCCTTCGAGTCGGACATGACGTTCGAGAACATCCGCATCGAGAACATGCGTGGTGGAGCGCGACGGGTGTTCTAGCGCCCGATGACCTCGATCGCTCGTCGCATCCCGGATCTTTCGACCAGCAGCCGGCTCGCCCTGGCGGCCATCGCCGCGGCGTGCGCGATAGGGGTTGCTCCGCACGACGTGCGGGCCCAGGACGGTTGCGTTTTCGGGGATCGGGGCAACGACGTCGTGAACAGCCAGACCCTCCCGGGCATCGGACGGGTCACCTACATAACACGACCCCACTTCGACTGCGACGGTGGCGTCCAGATCTTCGCCGACTCGGCGGTGGCCTACAGCGACCGCGGCATGTCGCACCTCATCGGTTCGGTTCGCTACGTCGAGGCCGATCGGGAGCTCCGCTCCGACGAGGCCCGCTATTTCAGCAACGAAGGCCGCCTTCAAGCCGAAGGCAACGTCACGCTCGTCGACGAGGCGCAGGGCTCTTCCATCGAGAACGGCGACCTCGTCTATCTGCTCCAGACCGACTTCCGGGACGAAGCCACGATCACCGTCACGACGGGCAGGGACGGCGTACGCCCCACAGCCGTGCTGACCCCGCCCGAGCGCACGGAGCCGGATTCGACCGCCTTCGAGGGGCGCGCCGAGCCCGACAGCTTGCTGCAGCGCGCCGCCATCGTACCGGGCGATGAGGCGGCGGACTCCGCCTCCAGACCGCCCGCGACACCGTACACCGTGATCGGTGACCGGATCTTCCTGCGCGGCTCCGGCTACTTCACCGCGACCGGCGATGTCGAGATCGTGCGCGACTCGCTCTTTGCCTACGCCGACTCCGCCGAGTTCGACGAGACGGTCGGCTCACTTGCCTTGGTCGGCTCCGCACGTGTGGAGGGGCAGGCGTATCAGCTCACCGGTCGTACGATCCGCATGGAGGACCCGGGAGCTGCGAACAGTGACATCCGGGCGCTCCGGGACGCGAGGCTCACCGCTACGGACGTTCTGCTGACCGCGGCGCAGATCCTCGTGCGCCTTCGCGACGACGCCATGGAGCGCCTCGTGGCCACCCCGATCGCCGTCGCCTCGGACGAGGCCGCCGACTCGGTAGACACGGAGACGCCCGTGGCAGTCGTCGAGGACTTCCGACTCGCCGCCGATTCCCTCGAGGTTTTCGCGCCCCGGGAGCGGCTCCAGCGGGTTTTCGCCTCGGGGGACGCGCGCAGCGTCTCGACTTCGAGCGACTCGCTGAACGCCGCGGTGCTCCCGGAGATCGCCCGGAACGACTGGCTCGAGGGGGACACGGTGATCATCCGCTTCACGGGTGCGCCCGAGGAGCCCAGCGCGGCTGAGATGGCCGCGAGCCAGAGGGTTGCCGACAGCCTCGCGGCCGCCGCGGGCGATTCGATTCCCGGAGAAGCCGTCGTCCTCGACACGATATCGGAAGTGGCCCCCATGGACTCGGTTCGCGGAGCGGCAGCCGCGGATTCGATCCTGGACGTGGCGGACGAGGGGGTGCCACAAGCGCTTTCCAGCCCGGACGAAGACCCGTCCGTCGAGGAGATCATCGCCAGAGTCCGGGCGCGCAGCTTGTATCGTTTGGCGCCCGGCGATTCGACGTTCCGGGCCGGTCGCGATGCGCCGGCCGTCCACTACGTGCAGGGAAGCGAGATCCGCATCCGGCTCGCGGACGGAGAAGTGCGAAGCATGCAGGTCGCGGGTCAGACCCGCGGCGTCCACCTGGAGCCGCTCCGCAGCGGGTCCGCAGCCGACTCGATCGATGCATCCGCCGACACCTTGGCGGTCGATACGCTCGCCGTCGATACGATGGCGGTGGACACGCTCGCTGCGGACACCACCGTGGCGGCGGCGGACACGACGTCGACGCCGGCGGCGGTCTCGGGAATCCCACCGCGCCGACGGCTCCCGACCGACTCGAACAAACCGCAGATCATAACCGCCCCGATCCGGGCGCCGGAGGAGAATCCGTGGATACGCCGATAGAAACGAACGGGGCACCGACGGGGCAGGCCTCACCGCCCACGCTCGATCCACCCGAGGCGCCGAGCGAGGGGAGTCGCGTATGGGCGGAGGGGCTCACGAAGATCTACCGGAACCGAAAGGTCGTCGACAACGTCGACGTGTCGGTCCGGCAGGGGGACATCGTGGGACTGCTCGGACCGAACGGGGCGGGAAAAACGACGACGTTTTACATGATGGTCGGCCTGATTCCGCCAGCGGCGGGCACGGTGCATCTGGATGGCGAGAATCTCACGAACACCCCGATGTTCCGGCGCGCCCGGAAGGGCATCGGCTACCTCGCGCAGGAACCGTCGATCTTTCGCAAGCTCTCGGTCGAGGACAACGTCCTCGCGATTCTCGAAACGTTGGGCCTGTCGCGGGACGAGGAGAAGCGCCGTCTCGAAGAGCTGCTGGGCGAGCTGGGACTCCTGTCGCTCCGCAAGTCGAAGGCCTACTCGCTCTCCGGCGGGGAGCGAAGGCGCCTGGAAATCACGAGGGCGCTCGTGCAACGGCCGAAGTTCATGCTCCTCGACGAGCCGTTCGCGGGGATCGACCCGATCGCGGTGCACGACATCCAGGAGATCGTGCGCGGGCTCAAAGGGCGCGGGATCGGCGTGTTGATCTCCGACCACAACGTGGAACAGACATTGGAGATCGTCGACCGTGCTTACATCATGTATGAGGGCAAGATTCGGGTGAGTGGTACGGTTTCCGAACTGGTATGGAACGACGAAGTTGCGGAGATCTACCTCGGGCCGGCGCTCACGGCTCGGATGAGGGGGCGCTATTCGCGCCCGGGAGGGTCCGAAGAGTAGGAAGGGACATTCGACTGAAAGGAAGACTTAGGCGGAACGCCGACGAATCATGAGTCAGTTCAGCGCCAAGCTCACTCAGAGCACGCAGCTCCGGCAGGAGATGCGGATCAATCCTCGTCTGTATCAGGCGATGGAATTGCTCTATATGCCGCTCCTGGACCTGGAGCAGCATCTGAAAGAGCAGTTGGCGGAGAACCCCTTCCTCGAAATGCAGGAGGCCGTCGAAACGAAGGAAGTCGAGCTCAAGGACGACTCGACCGACGAGCCGATGAGCGACAACGACGTCGACTGGGAGGAAATTCTCCTGGACGGCTTCGAGGTCGGTGGCCGCCCGCAACAGTACGAACACCGCGAGTTCTACGAGCCGACCCCGGTCGAGGCGCAGGATCTTCACGACCACCTGAACGACCAGCTCCGACTCCTCTCCATCTCCGAACGTGAGCTGCGGCTGGGCGAAGAGCTGATCGGCGACATCGACGACGCCGGCATGCTCGCATGCACGACCGAAGAGGCCGTCGCCGGCGTGAACGAGTGGCTCGCCGAAATCAGACCGACGGTCGTCGACAAAGCCCGTGAGATCGAGGACGAACAGGAGCGGGAGGCCGAGCTCGACGAGATCGCGAGGCTCTTTCGGCCCTACGAGACGATCGAAGCCGAGCGCATGCTCGAGGTCATCCAGACCTTCGACCCGCCGGGCGTCGGGGCTCGTGATGTCCGAGAGTCGATCTTGATTCAGCTTCGTCACCGTGACCAGGGCGACTCGGTCGCATACCGCATCGTCGAGGACTTCTTCGACGCGTTGATCAACCACCATTGGGGCGACATCGGGAAGGAGCTCGGCCTTACGCCGATAGAGGTTCAGGACGCGGCGGATGTCATCAGTCACCTCGACCCGAAGCCCGGACTCAAGTACTCCGTCGACCCCGAACGGTACGTCATTCCCGACCTCATCGTCGAGAAGATCGACGGGGAGTACATGGTCTTCGCAAACGATACGAGCTTGCCCCGCCTCCGCATCTCCCGTTCGTACCGGGAGGTCGCCAAGGACAAGCGGAACTTCACGGGGGAGAACAAGGAGTTCATCGCCAGCAAGCTCAACTCGGCGAACTGGATGATCCAGGCGATCGAGCAGCGTCGTCAAACCATGCTCAAAGTGATGAACTTCATCGTCGACCGTCAGCACGAGTTCTTCGAGCGCGGCGTGCAATACCTGCGGCCACTGACGCTCCGCGAGGTCGCCGACCACATCGAGATGCACGAGTCCACGGTCTCCCGCGTCACGAACAAGAAGTTCGTGCAGACTCCGCGGGGTGTGTATTCGCTCAAGTTCTTCTTTTCGAGTGGTCTCTCCACGACGAGCGGGGAGGACATCTCGGCACGAAGCGTGCGCGACATGATCCAGAACATGATCGACGCCGAGGACCCGAAGAAGCCGCTCACGGACCAGGCCATCGTCGATCGACTCAAGGGGGACGGCGTGCAGATCGCGCGGCGGACCGTCGCGAAGTATCGCGATCAGATGGGCGTCCTGACGGCGCGGATGCGGAAGCGGGTCTAGGGACCGTTGGAGACGCGCCGAGACTTCACGCTCGTCGTCCCGGCCTTCGACGAGGCGCCGGTCATTCCCGCACTCGTCCAGGAGCTGAGGGCGTCGTTCGAGCGGAACGGCCTCGGTGGCGAGGTCATCCTCGTCGATGACGGATCCACCGACGGCACGGGAGACGTGGCGGAAAGGGAGGCCGCCGGATGGGATCGCTTCCGTGTGATTCGTCACAAGGCGAACCTGGGCAAGACCGAAGCCATCTTGTCGGCCACGGATGCCGCGACGGAGCCGAAGATCGTTCTGTTTGACGCGGACCTCCAACACGCCCCGGACGAGATCCCGCGGTTCCTGGACCGACTCGACGACGGCTGGGACATCGTCACCGGCAGGAAGGTCGGGGAATACGGCAAGAAGGCCGTGTCGTCGATCTACAATCGGCTGTCGCGCCGGATCTTCGACGTCCCGGTCTCCGATCTCAATTCCATGAAGGCGTTTCGGCGAGAGGTCCTCGACGGGATCTCGTTGCGGCACGACTGGCACCGCTACTTCGTGGTGCTCGCCCATGCGCGCGGCGCGCGCGTCACCGAGATCGACATCGAGCTCCTCCCGCGCAGGGCAGGCGAGTCCAAGTACCAAGGCAGACGTCGCGTCCTCGTGGGGCTGCTCGACCTCTTCTCGGTGTGGTTCCTCCTCTTGTTCTCCAGGAAGCCCCTGCTTCTGTTCGGGGGCACGGGGCTCGCGCTCGCCGGCCTCGGTGTGCTCGTCGCCCTCGGGACGGTCTACCTGCGCTTCGTGCACCCCATGGTGGGCTTCGATCCTTATATTCCGCCGATGGGCTACCGCCCATTGCTGTACCTGGTCATGCTGCTCGAGACCCTCGGCTTCCTCCTTTTCGGATTCGGTTTGGTCTCCGAGCAGGTCGCCCAGCTCCGCGACGAGCTCGAGGCGGCGCGAAAGAAAGGGCGCTGAAGATTTCCGGCCACCGTGTGCTCGTCGTGGTCGGGACCCGACCCGAGGCCATCAAGATGGCACCGGTGGTCTCGGCGCTGCGCGCTCGTCCGGAAGGACAGGGGCCGGAGCCGACGGTCGAGACCCTCGTCGTCTTCACCGGGCAGCACACGACGTTGGTGGATCAGGTGCTCTCGGCGTTCGATCTGGCGCCCGATCGCGAGCTCGGAATCATGAAGGACGGGCAGTCGCTCTACGATGTGGTCCACGCGGGGCTCGACGGCCTGCGCGAAGTCGTCCGGGAGTTACGGCCCGACCTCATTCTCGTCCAAGGCGACACGGCCTCGGTCTTCACGGCGTCGCTCGTGGGTTTCTTCGAGCAGATCTCCGTGGGGCACGTCGAGGCGGGGCTACGGTCAGGTGACAAGGCCGCCCCGTTCCCGGAGGAGGTCTTGCGGAGGCTCACGGACGTGGTCGCGGACCTACACTTCGCGCCGACGCGCCACGCGCGTGACCTGTTGCTCCGCGAGGGCGTGCCGGCGGGGCGGATCCACGTGACGGGCAACACCGTAGTCGACGCGCTGCTGGGCGTCTCGAGCCAGGAGCGCGTGGTCGGGCATCCTGTGCTCAGGAAGCTCATCGACGACCCGGAGCGCCGGCTGGTTCTCCTGACCGCGCATCGGCGAGAGTCCTTCGGGGATCCGTTACGAGACGTCTTCGAGGCCATCCGCGCCCTGGTCGACGAGGTCGAAGACATCGAGCTCCTATACCCGGTGCACCCGAACCCGAACGTCGTGGCGCCGGCCAGGGAGCTCCTCTCCGGCCATCCCCGGATCCACCTGACGGACCCGCTCGACTACTTCGATCTGGTCGCGGCGCTGAGTCATGCGGCCTTGGTCCTGACCGACTCGGGAGGGATCCAGGAGGAGGCGCCGACGTTCGGGACACGGGTATTGGTCCTGCGCGACGTGACCGAGCGCCCGGAGGGCATCGAAGCGGGGGTCGCCGAGCTCGTCGGCACCGATCGGGAAGTGATCGTCGCTCGGGCTCGGGCGGCGCTCGCCACAGGGACACGCGCTGACGGGGTAAACCCCTACGGCGACGGTCGGGCCGCGGCCCGCATCGCCGACGTGGTGATGTCCACGCTCACGGGTCGCCCGCGCGACACCACCGATTGGGACGGATGACGCCTTCTCGCACGATCGTTCGACGTCCATGAAGATCGTCATGCACTGCGTCTACTATCCCCCGGAGGTCGGCGGCCTGGAGAGTCACGTGCACTACCTCGGCCGCGCGTTGGTGGAACGGGGGCACCGAGTCGACGTGGTGACGTCACGCTCCATGCCGGGCACCGCCGCATACGAGGTCCGCGACGGGGTCCACGTTTGGCGAACCTGGTTTCCTGGCAAGTCCACCTTGGGATGGGCGGCTCACGCGGTCGGCTCGGTCCGCAGGACACTCCAGGTTTCGCTGGGAGCGGACATCCTTCACGCCCAGGCGCTCCAGTCGGTCCCGCCGCTCCACCTCGCGCGTGGGTACCGTGGCGCCCCCCTGGTGGTCACCTGGCACACCTCGCACTTCCTCCGACTGGCGAAGCGTGCCGGGTGGCGGACCCTGCTGTCGCGCATGGTCCGGACCGTCGACAAGAATTTGGCCGCGAGTCGCGAAATCGCCGACGTGGCCGAGTCGCTCGCACCCGGTACGAGCGTCGAGGCGGTCACCAACGGGGTCGAGACGTCGATCTTCCGCCGGGTGTCCCCATCGCTCGAACCGACCACAGGGAGTCGCCGCCGCATCGTCGTGCCTCGAAGACTCTTCGAGAAGAACGGCGTCGAGTACGCCGTTCGAGCGGTTCCCCTCATCGCCAGGGAGGTGGACGTCGAAGTCCTCGTCGTCGGTGACGGCCCCGAGCGAGCGCGACTCGAACGGCTCGCGGGGGAGCTGGGAGTCCTGGATCGCGTGCGATTCCTCGGCGCGCGATCGCACGACGAGATGCCGGCTCTGCTCTCGTCGGCGGAGCTTGCCGTATTCCCGTCCTTGATGGAGGCGACATCGGTGGCGGCGCTGGAGTGCATGGCATGCGAGGTGCCGGTCGCGGCTTCGCGAGTCGGAGGCCTGCCCGAGATCGTCGACGACGAGGTCGGGGGTCTCTTCGCGCCTGCCAGCCCCGAGGACCTCGCCCATTGCGTCACGGTACTCTTACGTCGGACCGATCTGACCGAGGTCGGGGCGGTCGCGCGCAGGCGCGTCGTGGACCAGTGGAGCAACGCACGACTGGCGGAGCGTCACCTGGAGATCTATCGAGAGCTCGTCCAGCGCCGCGGCACGGCCGGCGGGCGGTAACGAGACACCGCATGCCCAAGAATCGCCCGACCGTCGACGTTCCGGCCTGGACGCCTCCAGCGCTCTACGCCCTCCTCACGGCGTTTCTGTTCCGTGAGTTCATCCTCACCGACCGGATGCTGTTCGGCTCGGACACGCTCGCCATGGGGTACGTGGCCCGCGAGCTCTACGCCAGCGCGCTCGACACGCTTGGGCGGGTCCCCTATTGGACTCCCCACATTCTCGGGGGCACGCCGTTCCTCGAGGCGCTGAGCGGCGGGGACTCGCTCTATCCGCCGTCGCTCCTCTTGCTCATGGTGACGGAGACGTATCGGGCGCTCGGGTGGAAGCTCGTCCTGCACGTGTTCGCCGCCGGCCTCCTCTTCTTCGGGTGGGTCCGCTCGATCGGCGGGTCCCGCGGGGCTGCGCTCCTCGGCGGCACGGCGTACATGCTGGCGCCGTTCCTGATCGGCTTCGTCAGCCCGGGTCACGATGGGAAGATCTTCGTGACGGCTCTGGCGCCGCTGATGTTCTGGGTCACGGAGCGGCACTTCGGGCGTCCGGGCCCGGGGACGCTCGCCGGCATCGGACTCGTCGTGGCGCTGATCATCTACACGACGCACTTCCAGATGGCGTACTTCCTGTTCGGTGCCGTCGGGATGTACGCGATCTTCCGATCAGTCCAGATCGCGCGGGGTGCCGACGAGGTGGTATCCGATCGGGGTGGTCGGGCCGGAGGCGCCCGATTCGGACTCTTCCTCGTCGCCGCGGTCCTCGGTGCGGCTGGAGCCGCCTACCAGTTCGTGCCCGCGGCCGAGTACGTGACCGAGTCTTCGCGGCGCGTGCAAACCACCCGAGAGGCCGCGGGCGAAAGCGGCCGCGCGTGGTCCAGCTCGTGGTCGATGCATCCCGAAGAAGCCATGTCGCTGATCGTGCCCGAGTTTCCCGGGAACGGGGCAGGGGGCGCCGCGTGGGCCGAGGGCACGTACTGGGGCCGTAACGCGCTCAAGGACAACCACGAATATGCGGGCCTGATCGTCTTGTTGCTCGCCGCGATCTCCTTTGTGGGCGCCCGTCGCAAACAGCTCCGCTGGTTCTTCACCACCCTGGGCCTCATCGCGTTCGGCTTCGCACTCGGAGCGCACACTCCGGTCTGGCGCCTCTTCTACGAGGTCGTGCCGGGCATCCGCCTGTTCCGAGCGCCGGGCATGGTGATGTACTTGTTCGGGTTCGGCGCGATCACGCTCGCGAGCCTCGGCGTCGATCGGCTGGCCGAGCTCGTCCACGAGCGCGACGAAGAGGGCCTGGCAAAGGTGCTGAAGGTCCTGTGGGTCGCGACGGGCGCCACGGGCGTGCTCGCCCTCCTCATCGGGTCCGGCGCGTTCACGGCGTTTTGGACCTCCGTCGTGTACCCACTGATCGACGCGCGTCGCCTTCAACTCCTGCAGAGCCACCTTCCCAACATCGTGCGGGGTGCCTCCCTCGCGGTCCTCCTCGCTGGGGCGACGACCGGCATCGTATGGGCGCTCGCCAGGGAGAGGATGCCCCTGAAGGCCGGCCTCGCGGCACTCGTCGTGCTCGTCGCTTTCGATGCGGGGCGCGTCGACCAGGCGTTCATCCAGACGCTCGATTTCTATCAGTGGTCCGCCGCCGACGCCAACATCCGCGCGATCCTCGAGCGGGAGCGCGGGGGTGAGCCGTACCGCCTGCTGTCGCTCGCCCGGGCCGGCCAGGATGTGACTCCCGCCATGCATGGGATCGAGCTCGCGGCGGGTCACCATCCCAACGACCTTGCCCGCTACCGGGAGCTGATCGGAATGGTCGGGTCGGGACTCCCCGAGAATCTCCTCAACCCGAACGTCCGGCGGATCCTCAACGTCCGTTACATCCTCTGGCCGGACGCGGAGCTCGGTCCGGCGCCGCAGGGACCCGTCGTATCTCGCACGGAGCTCGGCGCAGGTCGCGTCTACCAGACCGTGTTGGCCGACCAGGGGCTCGCGCGCGCGCGCCTCGTCGGCGAGGCCGTGGTCAAAGGAGACGACGAGGCCGTCGCGTATATCTTGAGTCCGGAACACGATCCGGCGCTCGAGGCGGTGCTCGCCGTCGAGCCTCCGGTTGCGATGTCCGGGGGGCCGGTCGAGGGGTCGGTCGCGTGGGTCGAGCGGGGCGTCGATCGGCTGGAGCTGGAGGCGGACTCGGATCGACCCGCGCTCCTCGTGGTCGCCGACAACTGGTTCCCGGGGTGGAGGGCGACCGTGAACGGCGAAGCGACGGAGGTCCTGCGTGCGTACCATTCGATCCGCGCGGTCGCGGTCCCGGCTGGATCGAGCACCGTAGAAATGTGGTACGAATCGGAGACGCTCGAGCGGAGCCGGTTGCTGAGCGTGCTCGTCCTTCTCGGCTTGGCAGGGGCGGGCGTCTTCGGCGCGTGGCGCCGGCGACAGGAGTCCGCGAGCTGAAGAAGATTCTCGTCGTTATCGGCCAACTCACTGCCACAATTGTCGTTACATGGTTCGTCGCAAGTCAGGCCGGTCTCTCCCTCGATCAACTCCGCGGCATCGAGCTCGCTGCGTGGAACGTTCGCTGGGGGGTACTCGCCGCGAGCTGCGGCGCGCTGCTGCTCGGCTACTTCGCCAACGCATATCTGTGGGGCCGAATCGTCTCGGACCTGGGAGGCCCGCCGATCCCGCCGACCGTCAGCGTACGGCTCTTCATGATCGCCAACCTCGGCCGTTATGTCCCCGGGAAGGTATGGCAGATCGCAGGGCTGGTCGCGCTCGCACGCCAGCGGGGGGTCTCGGGGTCCACCGCAACCGCAGCGGCGATCTTGGGCCAGGGCATCGGCCTCGCCTCGGCGACGCTCATCGGGCTGGGATCGATCTGGGTGGTCGCCGACGGTGCGTCGTGGCGGTGGATCCTTCCGGTGGTCGTCCTCGGAAGCGTCGCCCTGGGACTCCTCCCGCCCGTCTTTCATGCGGTGGTCGGCGCCTGGTTCCGCGTCGCGAAGGGTGCGCAGCCCGACGGGCTCGCTCCGGCCCGCGCCGCCGCCTGGCTCGCCATGGGCCTCGGCACCTGGATCGTGTATGCCCTGGCGTTCTGGGCTCTGGTCGAGGGGCTGGGCCTCGAAGTGAGCATACTCCCGACGGCTTCGGCATTCGCGGCGGCCTACGTCCTCGGGTACGTCATGGTGTTCGCCCCGGCGGGCATTGGGGTGCGCGAGGGCTTCCTGGTCGCCCTCATGGCCCCACAGCTCGGGGCGGGTATCGCCGGAGCGATCGCGGTGGTCGCGCGGTTGTGGACCACCGTGATCGAAGTCGTGCCGGCGGCCGCGTTCTGGGCCCGGCATGTGGCCAAGACGCACCAAGCCCGCGAAGCCGATGAGTGACGGCCGAATCCTCGTGATCATCCCCACGTACGACGAGGCGGAGAACCTGCCTCGCGTCGTGCCCCGCGTGCTAGAGCAGAGCGACGCGATCGACGTGCTGATCGTCGACGACGCCTCCCCCGACGGAACCGGGAAGCTGGCCGATGCGATGGCGGCCGAGAACCCACGTGTCCACGTGCTTCATCGAGAAGGGAAGCAGGGGCTGGGGGGCGCCTACCTGGCCGGATTCCGCTACGGGCTGGAGCGGGGGTACGACATTCTCTTCGAGATGGATGCCGATTTTTCTCACCCACCCGAGGCACTTCCCACCCTGATCGCGCTGCTCGACGACGCGGACGTCGTCATCGGGTCGCGGTACGTCGACGGGAGGGTCACGGTCGTGAACTGGCCGATGACCCGGCTCCTGGTCAGCTATTTCGGGAGCATCTACGCGCGCGTCATCACCGGGATGCCGGTTCGGGACGGAACCGGAGGCTTCAACGGGTGGCGCCGAGGCGTGCTCGAGAAGGTGGATCTCGATCGGGTACAGTCGAATGGCTACGCGTTCCAGATCGAGCTGAAATACCGGGCGTGGCGAGCCGGCTTCAAGCTCGTCGAGTCGCCGATCCTCTTTACCGAGCGCGACACCGGTGAGTCGAAGATGTCGAAGCGCATCGTTCGCGAGGCGGTGTGGCGGGTTTGGTGGCTGAGGATCCAAGACCTGTTCGGTCGCCTGTGAGCGAAGCGGATCGCGAACGAATCGGTCGAGAGTTCTACGACTCCTCCGACTACTTCGAGGGACGGGAGAGCGAGCATCTCGTCGATCACGACAGTCCCTTCCAGCGCTATCGAGTAGCCAAGGTGCTGGAGATCCACGATCCCGGTCCGGCGGCACGCGTCGTCGATCTCGGCTGCGGATGGGGGACCTTCGCCTTCGCCTTGGCGGATCGGGTAGGTGACATCGTCGGTGTGGACTTCAGCCAGCGCTCGATCGATATCTGTGACCGCAGGCTCGCGGAGGATCCACGGAAGAACCTGAGCTTCTTGTGCGTGGACGCGGGCGAGACGGGCCTCGAGGGCTCTTCCTTCGACGTCGCGCTGGCCGCCGACCTCTTCGAGCACCTTTACCCGGACGACTCGGCACGCGTGGCCCGCGAGGCGTTCCGCCTGCTTCGCCCGGGTGGAAGATTCGTGACCTGGACGCCCCATCGTGGTCATATTCTCGAGGTGCTCAAGAACCGGGACATCCTATTGAAGCGAGACGTCAGCCACGTCGACTACAAGTCGATGGGCGCCATGCGTCGGCTGCTCAGCGACGCCGGCTTCGACATCGAGCGCGCCTACTACGCCGAGTCGCACGTACCGGTGCTCCGTAACGCCGAGCGGCTCCTCCAGGGTATGGTGCCCCTCCTTCGCCGCCGGATCGCGGTGCTGGGAAGGAAGCCCGACGCGCCCGCAGCGAGTCCGGACGGAGGCGAAGGGGAGCCGAAAGGGAAGGGGTCCGGCAAGGCGACAGGGTCCGCCGGGAAGCCGAAGGCGAGCGGAGCGGCTTGATGGGCTGGGAGATCGAGCGACGCTTCCTCGTCCAGGTGGACAACCCGACGTGGATGACCTTCGGGGAGGGATCCCACCTGCGCCAGGGCTACGTGCGGAACGGAGAGCCCACCGTCCGGATCCGGTTCGGTGAGCCTCGCGGGGCCGTTCTGACGTGCAAGAGTGGAAAGGGCGTGCGGCGTGAGGAAGTCGAGACGGTCGTGCCCGACGATGTGGCCCAAGCCCTCCTCGTCGCCGCCGAAGACAGGATGATCGAGAAGATCCGCTTCAAGATCGGGCCGTGGGAGCTCGACCGTTTCCTCGGCGGACTCGATGGGCTGGCGCTCCTCGAAATCGAGCTCGAGCACGAGGACCAATCGATCCCCGAGCCTCCGGCCGGAGTTAGAGTATTACGCGAAGTCACGGATGACAAACGCTTTGTGAGCGCTCACTTGGCGAGGATGACCGACGCCAAGAAGCGCAGGCTGGTGAAGAAGGCGTACAAGGAGGTGAAGGGGTGGAAAGGGCTCAACGACTGACACTCGCCGTGTCGGTCGCGGCGATCGGGCTCGGAGGCTGCACGATGATCGGGTCCACCGAGCTCGACCGCCCGCGCCCTCCGAGCGAGGCGTCTGGCCCCGAGCCCCGACCTCGCGAGGAGCCGCCCAGCCGAGCGGGCAACATGGTGGAGTACGAGCAGAGTGGGCGGACTTACCGAGTGCTCGACTCCTCGTACGGCTACGACGAACGCGGGATCGCCTCGTGGTACGGGGAGCAGTTCCACGGTCGCCCGACCAGCAGCGGGGAACCGTTCGACATGAACCAGCTCTCGGCCGCCCATCGCACGCTTCCGCTGCCCTCGTGGGTGCGCGTTACGAACCTGGCGAACGGTCGCAGCGTGCTCCTACGCGTCAACGACCGCGGGCCGTTCGCAGACCCCGATCGCCGCATCCTCGATGTCTCGTACGCTGCGGCAGTACGGCTCGGCATGGTGGGGACCGGAACGGCCTCCGTGAGGGTTCAGGCGGTCGAGCCGTGGCAATCTCGCGTTCGCCAAGCACTTCGCTAGGCACATGGACACGCTCGACGCGCTGATGCCCGAGTACGACGTGCAGGGCACGCACTCGATCATGGTGAAGGCGCCACAGGCGCGCGTTTATGAGGTGGCCAGGACCCTGGACCTCTCCGGATCGACGATGATACGCGTCCTGTTCGCCCTCAGAGGACTCCCAGCGAGCTCGTTGAACGCCAGGGGCCTCGAGCGAATCCGGTTCAAGCCGCTCCGTGAGGAGCCCCCTCGATACTTCGTCCTCGGCATCATCGGACGATTCTGGACGGTATCGGGAGGGCTCCAAGACTTCGATCCGGCCCTCTTCGAGACGTTCGCCGAACCAGAGTTCGCCAAGGCGGTCTGGTCGTTCGAGACCCGCCCGCACGGTCCGGCCCAGACGCTTCTCGCGACGGAGACCCGGGTGCTCGCGCTGGACCGGGAGTCCCGGGCACGGTTCTTACGATATTGGCGCCTGATCGGGCCGTTCAGCGGCCTCATCCGGAAGCAGACGCTCCGGATCATCCGGAACGGGGCGGAGGGTCGGTGATCGCAGCAGCAAGGGAGGCGACAAAGGGTCCCGTATCCGCACCCTCGTTTGAGTGACTTAACATAATATATATTATACGAAGTACATTCCGGCTCCTAACGGGGCACTTTTTACGCAACGTTCGGCCCCCGACGTACTCCCTGACGATCGCCGGCCCCTCCGCGTCGTCCAGCACGTCGTAGACCTGGACGACGCTGGGATGACTGAGCTATGCGGCCGCGCGAGCCTCGGTCAGGACGCGGGCGCGCTCCTCGGGGGCCGAAGCCTCGCCCCGCAGCCGCTTGATCGCGACGTGGCGATCGAGTCGCTCGTCGTGGGCGAGCACGACGTCGCCCATGCCGCCGGTCCCGAGGGGGCGAACGACACGATAGGGTCCGATTCGGTCCATGGAGCCTCAGTCCGGAGGGAGCCCGGTTCAACCACGAACGTGGCTCCCTGAGCCTCCTATGAGCAACCTAGCGTCGGCTCGGCGACTCGAGTCAGATGTTGGCCGCGCTACGGATCTCTTGGATCCGCATCTCGTAGCGACCCCGCTCGGGTGCGTTCGCGTCGAGCTGGGCGAGGACCTCCTCGTAGAGCTCGATCGCTCCCTGCGGATCGTTCCGATGCTCGTGACGGATCCGGGCCGCCGCGGCGAGCGCATTACGCACCTGGAAATCGAGGTCCGAACGGTCGGCGATGGTCAGGTAGGTCTCTTCGGCCTCGGCCCATCGCTCTTCCTGCTCGTACGCGGCCCCGAGGAGCGCCGCCGCCTGGAACTCGATCGCGGCGCGCGGAGAGGAGCCCAAAGGCCCGAGGACGGCGAGCGCCTGCTGGGATTCGTTGCTCTCGAGGTACAGCTCACCCAGCAGGAGGCGGGCCTCGCTCTCGTACACGGTGCCGGCGAAGCGCGACAGGAACGTCGCGAGATCCGTCTTGGCGCCCTCGATATCGCTGATCGCGACAGACTGATAGATGGTCTCCAAGGATTCGGCGGCCTGGTCGTTCAGCTGGCCCTTGTAGCTGTTGTAGTAGAGGCCACCGGCCACCAGAATCGCCACCACCACGCCCGCGACGGTGAGGACCTGCTGATTCCCCTTGGCCCAGTTCGTGACGTCGAGAACGGACGCGACGAAGGCGTCCTCTTCGTCGCCTTTCCCGTGCTTCGGAGTGCGTCGTGCGTCGGGGTGTCTCTTTGCCATGGGTGTCGTTCCGTGGAGAGCCGGGCGGCCTCTCGCCGTCCGTGAAAAAGCCTCGAAAGCTAGACGGGACGCCGACTCCGGTCAACGAAGCGGCAAGCGTTCGCTCACCGTCTCCGGGCCCGATCGCGTGGCGTCAGCTGCCGACTTCGTACCCGGCGAGAACCCAGAGATCCCCTGGCCGACGCAGTGTGAGCCGGTGGTCCGAGACGCCCAGCACACGATCGTAGATCCAGTCGTTGAGCAGCGTGGTGACGGTCGCGCGGTGCGCGCCCGCGAGGTCGGCCAGCACCTGATGCGTGAACCTCTCGGTCAGATGGATGCCCCGGCCTTCGGGCTCCCCGCATCGAACGCCCAGGTCGAGTAGAACCTCCGCCAGTCGCTGGGCCGCGCTCGGACCGTGCGATCCGCCTTGCGCGTGCCGGAGTCGGTAAAGCTCCTGCTCCTGGCCCTCGAGATAAGCGTCGAGGCTGCTCTTCGCGGTCTTGAACCCGGCGAGCACGAGCTTCTGCGGCAGCGGCTGCACCTCGCAGGTCGAGCCCGCGACGGCTCCGTACCGTCGATGACCTTCGGTGAAGGCCTCGTCGCCGAACAACTCCCAGGGCAACGCCACCGACACCGTTCGTTCGCGCTCGCCCTGCTCCATCCCGGGCAGCACCAGCCGCATGTACCCCGTGCGCACCAGGTAGACGTCCTTCGCGGGATCGCCCGGGCCATACAGCGGGCGGCCCTTCACGAGGTGAACGTGCTCCGCCTGCTTGACCAGACGGAAGAGCTTACGATCGCGTGGTGGGTTGAGGCGGAAAGGCATGAATCATCTCCCGTGCGCCCCATGGTCGGCCAAGGACGGGTGGAGCGCCAGTGCGACCGCGATGAGCGCGGCGGGCATCGACGCCAACGTCGCCGCCTGCGCTCCGATCAGATCCGCGAGCCCGCCCGTCAGGAGCACGAGAACCGAGCCGGTGGCCCACGCCAAACCCATGACGATGCCCGAGCTCACGGCGGTCCCGGTGGGGACCATCTCCTGGGCCATGACCACGACCGGCGGGAGCGTCGCCATCCCCAGGAATCCGGCGAGGGCGGCGGCGGCGAGGCCCCAGAAGCCCGCCGGTCCAACCCAAAGCGCCAGGAGGTGGGCGGGCAGCGCCCAGAAGCAGAGGTTCGCCAGGAGCATTCTCCGGTCGACGCGATCGGCGAGCAGCCCACCCGTCACCGTGCCGAATGCCTGGGCGCTCAGGTAGACGGTGAGCACCACGGCGCCGAGCGTCTCGGATCCCCCGGACTCGGCCACGATGATCGGCTCCATCGTCAAGAACGCACGCTGGACGAAAGCCATGGTGGCGCTGACGCCGAAGATCAGTCCGAGCGGTCCACGGAGATGTCGGAGCACTTCTCGGGGGGCCGCGGGCGGCGGGCGGTCCCGATCTCGCACCTCGGTGCGACCGCTCGGGAGTGCCCAGTACACGAACGGGGCGAGCAGGACGACCGGAATCATCGCCACCCAGAGGCCCTCCATGCCCCGCTGCTGAACCAGCCCCACCGCGACGATCGGGCCGAGCGCGAAGCCGACCGAGCCTCCGAACGAGAAGATGGAGTAGCGCGCGCCGCCGCCCTTCCCTGCCGACACCCGCACTGCGTACGAGGCGCCCGGCGGGTGGAAGGCCGCGCTACCGATGCCTCCGATGGTGAGGAGGAGCACAAGCGTCCAGAATCCTGATGCCCACCCGATCGCAGCGACGAAGACGCCCGAGACGACGGGTCCGACGACGGCGAATACACGACGTCCGTGCCGATCCGCAAGATATCCGAAAAGCGGCTGGGGAAGCGCGGCGGCTACGGAGAACGTCACCGCGAGCGTCGCCGCCAACGCGATCGAGAGCCCCAGCTCGTCCATGATCCGCGGCAGGAGCGGCGGCACGAACGAGGCGTACGTGTCGTTGAGCGCGTGGGCGAACGCCACGATCAGCGCCAGCCGCATCGGCGACGCCGTTGCTCTCGATTCGGCCGGGGGGGCGGCGACGTGCACAGGCGCTCCGGGATCGGGATCGCGGTGGACCCGCGAAACGACTGAACGATAAACCGACTCCAGCCGACCATCCACTGGGCGCCCTGGCGCCCCGAGGACGTCGTGCACAACGTACCGGGCCAGTTCCGGCCACCCGATCTCTTGCACCCGAAGCACATGGCAAACGCAACGCCGTTCTCATTCGCGCGCCCGCTCGCGCTCCTTTCCCTGCTCGCTTCCTTGGGCGCGTGCGCTCCCGCCGAGGAGGCGCGATCGGACGCCGACGACCCGCTGGTCACGACGGTCTACGCGCCCCAGAATCGGCCCGACGTTCGGGGCACGGTGGGCGCGGTGTCGGCTGGCCATCCGCTCGCCGCGCAGGCTGGACTGGAGGTGCTCAAGGATGGGGGCACCGCGACCGACGCCGTGATCGCGATGGCCGGGGTGCTCGCCGTCACGCGACCCCACATGAACGGTGTCGGTGGAGACGCGTTCGGGATCTTCTACGACGGCGAAACCGGCGCGGTCACGGCGTTGAACGCGAGCGGTCGCTCCGGCGCGCTCGCCACACCGGCGTTCTTCGCGGCCGCCGGGCTCGATCGGGTTCCGCAGACCGGCGCCCTCTCCGTCAGCGTCCCCGGCGCGGTCGCCGGTTGGGTCGACGCACACGCCCGCTTCGGTACGCGTCCGTTCGCCGAGCTGCTCCAACCGGCCATTCGATTCGCGCGCGACGGCTTCCCCGTCTCGGTCCGGCTCGCCATGGACTTCGAGGAGCAAGGCGGCGACCTCAACGACGCCGGGCGGGCGCTCTACCTGCCCAACGGCGCCCCTCCCCCGGTCGGCTCGCTGCTGAAGAACCCGGAGCTCGCGGCCTCGCTCGAAACGATCGCCCGCCAGGGAAAGGTCGGCTTCTACAGCGGTCCCATCGGCCGTAGACTTGCGGCGTTCGTGGAAGAGCAAGGAGGACATCTGCGCTTCGGCGACTTCCAGGCACACGCCTCGACCTGGGTCGAGCCGCTTCGGGAGGAGTACCTCGGTCGGACCATCCTGGTCATGCCACCGAACACGCAGGGGCCGGCACAGGTCGCCTACATGGAGATGGCGAAGTCGCATGGTCTGGAGTCGATGGGGCACAACTCGGCCGAGTACCTCCACGCGCTGATCGAGCTCAAGAAGCTGGCCTTCGCCGATCGTGACCGGTGGGTCGCCGATCCCGAGAAGGCCGACGTCCCGATCGCTCGCCTGCTCGACGACGACTACCTGCGGGAGCGCGCCGGACTCGTCGATCCGGACCGGGCGGCGGACAACGTCGGACCAGGCTTCGGAAACGACGCCACGGAGACCGAAGAGGACATGGACGACCGCGGCGACACCGTCTATCTGACCGCGGTCGACCGGTTCGGCAACGCGGTCTCCTGGATCCAGAGCAACTTCGCGGGCTTCGGATCCGGCCTCCTCGACCCCGAAACCGGCATCCTTCTCCACAACCGCGGCGCGCTGTACACCCTCGAGGAAGGGCACCCGAACCAGGTCGCTCCGAACAAGCGCCCCTACCACACACTGTCGCCGATGATGGCGCTGCACGGCGACGGCTCGTTCGCGTTCACGCTCGGGACCCCGGGTGGGGACAGCCAGCCCCAGTCGCTCATCCAGATCGTCAACAACATGCTCCTGTTCGGCATGACGCCGCAGCAGGCGATTGAAGCCCCGCGATTCCGCTCGCTCGGTGGCGTGCGCGTATCGATCGAGAACCGCGTTTCGCGCGGCGCGCTCCAGGGACTCGTGGACCGAGGGCACGAGCTCAACGTCATCGACGGGTGGACGGCGACGTTCGGAGGCGCGCACGCCATCGTGTTCGACCCGGAGTACGGCGTCCTGACCGTGGGCTCCGATCCGAGGCGCGAGGCATACGGGCTGGCGTATTGAACCGCCCGAGCGGCGGTTCTGAGGCGTCTTCATGCATGGCGGTCTCCTCGACCTCGGAGGCGGAAGGGTTGGTCGCATGAAGCTCTTCTTCACGCTCGGCGCGACCTTCGCGGCGCTCGCGGTCGTATTCGGGGCGTTCGGCGCGCACGCGCTGAGGAACACGCTCGCGGCCGCGGACCTCGCGACCTTCGAAACGGGCGTTCGATACCAGATGTACCACGCGCTCGGTCTGCTGGTGGTCGCGTGGGCCACGACCCAATGGAATTCCGGCACCATCGTCGCAGCGGGTTGGGCCTTCGTGATCGGGATCTTGGTCTTCTCCGGCAGTCTCTACACGCTGGTCCTCACGGGGCAGC
>JAOTVL010000031.1 GCA_029863525.1 Gemmatimonadota bacterium | reverse complement strand
GGCGTCGGCGTTCATGAGGACGTCACGGAGCAGCGCGATGGGGTCCTGGTCCTTCTTCGCCTTCTCCACTTCCTCCGTCGACCGGTACGTCCCCGACACAGGGTCCGACATCGAGTGGCCTCGAAAACGGTACGTCTGAAGATCGACGTACTGAGGTCCCGCGCCGTTCCGTACCTCTTCGGCCAGGTCGCGAAAGAACGCGTACGTCGCCAACACGTCTTGGCCGTCGACCGAGGTCGCGGGCACTCCGTGCGCACACGACTTCGAGACCATATCGGTGGTCGAGACCCTTGAGAACGCGGTGCCCATACCGTACGAGTTGTTTTCGACCACGTAGATGATCGGGAGCTTCCAGATGGCGGCCATGTTCAGCGACTCGTGGAACGCGCCCTGGTTGACGGCCGCATCACCCATGAAGACGACCGCGACGAGGTCCTCGTTGCGGTACTTGATCTTCCAGGCGAGCCCCGTCGCCAACGGAACCTGCCCGCCCACGATCCCGTGGCCACCCATGAATCGGCAGTCCGCGTCGAAGATGTGCATCGACCCGCCCTTGCCGCCCGACGACCCGCCGGCCTTCCCGTAGAGCTCCGCCATCACTTCGTTGGGCGACACGCCCTTCGCGATCGCCTGGGTATGCTCTCGATAGGCGCTCATGACGTAGTCTTCATGGCGCAGCGGCTTGATGCTTCCGGCCGCCGCCGCTTCCTGCCCAATGTGGAGGTGGCAGAAGCCGCCGATCTTCCCGATCGCGTACGCCTCCTCGGCCTTCTCCTCGAAGCGCCGGTACAGAAGCATGTCGCGGAGAAGATCGATCGCGAGCTCCTCGCTGATGCCGTGTTCCTTCAGCGGGTCGGACTTTTTCGAGTTCTTCTTCGCTTTCGTTTGAGCCATTTCAAGCTCCCTTCGCGGACCGGCCCGGACGGCCGAGCTCGAGCTGAACCAGGTCCAGCCTCACTTCGGCGGGTGCGGGAATGTCGGCTTCCATCACGTTGGTGATCGCCCCGGGTCCTCCGGCCTCCACCTCGCGGGCCTGTTCCTTGGCGTGGTAGCTGGAGCGGACCAGCGGTCCCGACTCGACATGCTTGAAGCCGTACTCCCCCTCACCCACCCGCTTCCACATGGCGAACTCGTCGGGGGTTACCCAACGAGCGACCGGGATATGCATGGCGGAGGGTCGGAGATACTGACCGAGCGTGAGAATATCCACCGCCGCCTCGCGCAGGTCGCTCATGGCGCGATGGATCTCGTCCTCTTCTTCCCCCATGCCCAGAATGATGCCGGTCTTCGTCAGCATGTCGGGATCCAGCCCCTTCACCGCGCCAAGATAGGAGATCGAGCGCCAGTAGCGCCCGCCTGGCCGGACATCGGGATGGAGGCGAAGCACCGTTTCGAGATTGTGTCCCAAGATCGCCGGCCTCGCGTCCACGACCGTCGCAAGGGCGTCTTCGTCGCCCTTGAAGTCCGGAATCAAAACCTCGACCGAGCAGCCCGACACGGCCTCGTGAATCCGCCGGATCGTATCGGCGTAGATCGAGGCCCCACCGTCGGGCAACTCGTCCCGGTTCACGCTCGTAATCACGACGTGCTCGAGACCCATTCGTTTCACGGTCTCCGCCACGCGTCGCGGCTCGTCCTCGTCGAGCTCGGTCGGGAGCCCGTGTGCGACGCCGCAGTACTTGCATGCGCGCGTACAGACATCACCCAGGATCATGAACGTCGCGGTGCCGGCCTCCCAGCACTCCCCGATGTTCGGGCAGCCGGCCTCCTCGCAAACCGTGTGAAGGCCCTCGGACCGCATCATCCTCTTGAGGCGAAGGTAATTCGCCCCCCCCGGCGAGCGGACCTTCAGCCAAGAGGGCTTTCGCGACCGGATGTCTATCGTCACCAGGTCTTCGTGCGCCCGGATCTTCGACGTCCCCTTCGGCTTGACCACGCCGGAGTCCTTCCCGGTCGGCGCGTATCCCTTGGACGTGTCTGCGTTTATGCTCACGAATTCCTACCGTTTCGAACGCGGGTCACTCCGCCGTTTGGAGCAGAGCTATGAAAAAAAGCCTGTCCCGGCGGGCCAAACAAGGTCAATCGGTCTTTCTGCGACGGAACGTCGACCGGCCCGCGGCGACCATGGCATCATGCTTCTCGACGATGTGCGCCGTCGCGGCGACGGGGTCGTCCGTGACGAACATGAGGTCCAGGTCGTCGTCCGCGATCTTCCCCTCGACGAGCATGGTCTCGCGGATCCACTGGAGGAGTCCGCCCCAGTATTCGGACCCGAAGAGAACAACGGGAAAGTTCCTGACCTTGCTCGTCTGAATCAGGGTGAGCGCCTCGAAGAGCTCGTCCATCGTCCCGAACCCGCCGGGGAAGATCACGAAGGCGCACGCGTACTTCACGAACATCGTCTTGCGCACGAAGAAGTACCGGAAGTCGATCGAATGATCCAAGTACGGGTTGCTCATCTGCTCGAAGGGGAGCTCGATGTTGCACCCCACCGACGGCACCCCCGCCATCTGCGCCCCTTTGTTGGCCGCCTCCATCATGCCGGGACCGCCGCCGGTTATGATCGAGAAGCCGGCGTCTCCGAGCTTTCGCGCGGTATCGACGCACGCCTGGTACATCGGATCGTTCGATTTGACGCGGGCAGAGCCGAAAAACGAAACGCCCGTTCCGATTTGGCCCATTTCCTCGAAGCCCTCGACGAATTCTCCCATGATGCGGAAGACCCGCCACGAGTCCTTCCCGATGTGCTCCAGCTCCTCGAACGACTGCAGGAGACGCTCGTCCTCGGTCTCCTTGTCTCTGGGCAGCGGGCGACGGGGATGTTGTGTGGGGTCGTAGGGACGGTCGGCCATTCGGGTCTCCGTTCAGCGTTGGGCAAGGAGCCAGGCGCCCGTGCGGGGGAGCGACTGGGCATGATCGTGTTCGGGCGTCCATCCGAGCTCTCGGCGGATCCGTCGCGAGGGATAAGGGTTCTCCCCGAGCGCGATACGCGCCACACGCTCGAGGGACAGGTGTCGGGCGCCGGGCGTTCCGACACCGAGCCCGTCGAGCGTCCCGGCCACGGCCCGGACCAGAGACCCGGACAGTCGGGCGAATCGGGGTCGGCGACCCAGCCCGGCGGCCAGGAGCTCGAATAGCCTGCGCTGCGTCAAAGGTACGTCTCGACCTACATCGAACACCGCATGGCCGCGGCCGGCGGCCAGACAACGCTCGATCGCGCTGGCGACATTGCCCGCGTACACCACGGGGAGCGTGTTCTCGCCCGTTCCGAACAGTGGGACCACGGGCAGTCGAACCAGCTTCGCGACCGCCGGCGTCATGAGCCGATCGCGCTCGCCGTAAACGGCCGACGGTCGAACGATCGTGATCGATAGGTTTCGCGCGGCCTCGATGCCGCGCGCCACGTCTTCGGCCTCCCTCTTCGATCGGGCGTACAGGTCGGCCGGAGGAAGCGGCGTGTCGGTGGGCGTGGATTCGTCGACGACGCCTGCCGCAGGTCCGTAAACCGCCACGGACGACACGTGCACCGCGTGCTCGACGCCCGCGAGGGCGGCGGCCCGGAGAACGTTCCGCGTACCGTCGACGTTGACCGCCCTGACCTTCGGCCACTCACCTCCGTCGTACACGAGGGCCGCAGAGTGGCAAACATGACCGCACCCCTCGATCGCTGCCGCCAAGCGGTCCGGATCGTCACGCACGTCGCCGTCGACGAGGCGACACCCGAGGCCCGACAGGAACCCTCGGTTCGACCTCGGGCGTACGAGCGCGACCACCTCGTGGTTCTTTGCTCTGAGGAGCGCCGCGAGGTGCGACCCGATGAGCCCCGTCGCCCCGGTGAGAAAGACGCGCATGCGTTCGGACCGCGCTCCCGGTCTTCCCGGCGTCGAGTCAGCGGCCGGCGAGAAAGCGTTCCGCGTCGTTCTTGAGTTCGACGACGATGGTCGAGTGCATCTCGTACTCCTCGAGCGGCCGCAGCACCTCGTCGTCGTACACCTCGAGGATGCGCCGGTAGTGAACCTCCGCCTCTTCGAGGTCGCCGAGCTCGATCGCCGCCTCCGCGGCCGCGGCGCGCCCGAGGAGATGGTTCGGGTCCAGCTCGACGATTTCGAGCGCCTGATCGAGCGCCGCCTCCAGGTTCATGGCGGTCCGGTTGAGCATCGAGAGGTGGAAGAGGCCGTCGAGTGAAAGAGGCCGGGCTCTTTGGTAGGCCGCGATGGCCATCGGCATGAACGCCTGGGCCTGCGCGGAGTCACCCTGTGAAACGGCTTGCATGACCCGGTTGAAGAGACGATCCGCTGCCTCGATCGGGGACATGCTCGAGATGTCGGGCGCCACCCCGGCGCCGGCCTGCGGCGGCGGCGTGGACGTCGACGTCGGTGTGGGGCCCGGGCCCGGTCGTACCATGGACACGCCGACGAAGAGGATTAGCACGAACATCGCCGCACCCGCGACCCACCACGCCAGGTTCTGCCCTCCGACCACGGTGGCGGCCGCTTCACGATGGGCCCCGACTCGGGATCCCCCCCCGACCTTGGCGCCGCACTTGTTACAGAACTGCGCGCCGGCCGACACCTTGCCACCACACTGATTGCAGAACCGACCCCCGAGGTTGGCGCCGCAGTGCTGGCAGAAATTCCCCGTCGCCGGTCGGTCGCACTCGGGACAGAAGGGCCCCGTCGCAGAAGAGCTCATTTACGGATCGCGTTGAAGAGTAGAGGCCATGTGGCCATGGTCTGCGCCCGATAGTTCGGTTGAAATCCGAAGAGCACGACGGAGCCGGCTCCGATCGATGCCTCCAGAATGGCGGGCTTTCCGGCGATGTGGTGCCCGCCGAGGACCCAGCCGGAGAGCAGGGGATCCCCGGACCCGTAGCGCCCGACGACGCGGATCCGGTCGTCGTCTACGTCGAACGCCCGACTCGACCGCCAGTACCACGCCGCCACTTCGTCGCGCATCCCCTGGGTAATCTCGGACGCCGTCTCGAGCTCCAGCCGCAAGATCGAGCCGGGAATGTAGAAGTCCGTGTTGGGAAGATCTTCCGTCACGTTCTCGACCCCCAGTTCGAAGACCGATTCGGCATACTCCGTCGCCTCCTCGATCGCGATCAGGCGGCCTCCCCGCTCCACGAACGAGCGCACGGCCGCCGTGCCCTCCATACCCAATCCACCGGCGTACGGCCCGGGCACCTCATCGGCATCGTGACCCGCCAGAATCGATCGGGACGACTCCGACTGGAGAATGAGGACGTCGTAGTCATCGAGGGCGCCACGACGGACGTCCTGATGATGCAGCGTGTCGTACGCCATGTCATGCTGGTCGAAGACCCAACGCTGCCACCCCTCGGTCATGGGCTCGCTCCACGACTTGTACAGAGCCACCCGCGGAGCTTCACTGCCCACGAGGTGGTCGGGCAGGCGGAAGACGAAGTCGGGAACGGAGATAGGCTCGGATAGGGTAGCGGAGATCGTGCCGTCGACCGCGACGGCGTCGAAGTCCAAGAGGTAGCCCAGCGTGTGTGCGGTCACATCGTACGGACGTTGGGGGGGGCCACCGGGGTACTCACGCAGGTCCGGATAGTGCTGCACCTCGAGCATGGTGTTGGCGAAGCTCGCATACGGCTGACGCATCGGGACCACGTAGGAGCCGGCCGGGAAGGTCAGTCCACTCACCGTGAAGGCCGTCTGAGCGCGGTGCACCTCGACGTCGGCCATCGTCAACGCCCGCAGCGCATACGTGATCCCGCCTTCGTTGTCCTGTCCCCCCGGGATGACCCAGTAGTCCGGCCACTCCTCCCACTTGTCGATGGCTCGCCGATTGATCCCGTAGAAGTTCTCGAGCCAGAAGCGACGGTTCTTCGCGGCGTTCGCCAAGAGCGCCATCGCCCCGGCCTCTTGGTATTCGACGATGTCGGCCAGGTGCCACGCCCCGCCTTCCCAGGGATCGGGGAAGTTCCACGAACGGCGGCTCGCGTCGAAGTTGCGGCCCGGCCCGAGATCCATCGGGGAAATGGTTACCGGTGTCGCCATGCGGGCGGAGGCGGTTTCGGAGAGAATGCGCGCCGCCCCGTGATAGTGCATGTACGCCCTGGCCGGTGAGAACGCGTCGTATTGGGCGTTGACTACGACCCCGGCCTTCCCCTGGGCGGTGACCTCCGCGGCCATGTACGCGCCGAGCTGGTTGACCGCCGTGGTAATCGCGGGATCTACGTTCGGCTCCCACGGTTCGATGTAGGGGGGAAAGAAGATGCGAGCACCCGAGCTTCCCATCTGGTGCACGTCATGGACGATTTGTGGATGCCAAGCGTTGTGGGCGTCCCGGACGGTGAGGACGGTCTCGTCCTGCGTGAATGCGTACCAATCCCGGTTGTTGTCGTGTCCTACATAGTAGTGGTAGAGCCAGGGGAGCGGTGCCGCCTCGTACGCCGTACCCACGTGCTCCATGTACCAATCCGCCACCCACTGGAGACCGTCCGGATTCAGCGACGGGATCTGGAGCACGATCACCTCATCGAGGATTTCGCGGACCGATTCGCTTTGCGACGAAGCCAGACGGTACGCGAGATTCGCGGACATCTGACTCGCCCCGACCTCCGTCGCGTGGATCCCCTGCGTGATGAGGACCACGGTCTTGCCGTCCTCGAGAAGCTGGTCCAGCTCCTCGGTACCGGAAATGGTCCGAGGATCCGCGAGCTTCATCTGGATCGCGTGCAACTCGTCCAGCCGCGCGTGGTTTTCGGGACTCGTGATCGTCAACATCACGAAGGGACGTCCACGCGTGGTCGGGCCGAGCGTGTCCACCACGACACGCGGACTCGACGCGGCGAGACGCTCGAAATACGAGGTGAGCTCGGTCCAATCCGCGAGCATCCGGTCTTCGCCGATCTCGTGACCGAAGTGCTGCAGCGGGGAAGGCACGCTTTGCGCCTCGACGGCGCTTGCGATGAAGAGAGCGGCGGCCAGCGCCGCCGACGTTCGGCCAATCACGTCGAGACCTCCAAGCAGGCGCAGGGCGCCGATTCATTTTGAGGGAAACAGATGGTATCTAGGGTCGACTACACCGGCAACGAGGGGATTGTCACCATGAGGAGCGTGCACCCCGTCACCTCCCCGTCGTCGTCATGGTGAGGAACGAGGGATACCTGCATCGAAGCCGTCTCTCCGTCCGCGTTGGCCAGGTCGGCCCGAACGGACGCGGCCCCACCCTCGCGGACCCGGTCGAAGGCGCCCCCGAGCCGGGCGAACGCACGTTCGCCGACCACCTCACGCAGCGATCGACCCTCGAGCTGATGCGGTAGCCAGCCGTGAAACCGCGCGTACGCCCCGCTCACGTATCGATAGCGCCAGAGCCGGTCGAGCGTGCACGTCATCGCGTCGTCCTCCTCGGCGCCCGGATGGCTCGGCCTCGCTCGGGCCTCGGACGCCGCGCGCCGTCGGACGGTCAGATCGCGCAACGACCAGAGAATGCGCCGTTCGTGGTCGTCGCTCGACACGAGACTCAAGCTCAGCTCGACCGGCACGGCGTCGCCGTCACCCCGCTCGACCGTGAACGCTTGGCCTTCGACCACGGAACGGCGCTCCGGGTCACGCTCGAAGACCCGCCGGAGCTGCTTCATGCGAGGACGAAACCGCTCGGGAACGAGCAGGTCGATGGACGACCCGATGATGTCGTCCAACCGGTAGCCGAACAACGACTCGGCTTGATCGTTCATGTTCAGCACCGAGCCGGTTCGGTCGGTGAGGACCATCGCGTCCGGTGCGCTACGCACGAGTGCTCGGACACGCTCCTCGCGTCTCCACAGCGTGAGCTCTTGCTGCTTCCGGTCAGTGACGTCCCAAAGGAATCCTCGAAGCCGTGGTTCCCCGTCTACCTCCGCGAAGCTCAGCAGCTCGCAGACCCACACGACTCGCCCGTTCGCGCGTTCCATTCGCATGTCGACGGAGTGACGACCGCGCGCCGCGAGCGTGTTCTCCCTGACGTCCGCCAAGGCCGCCTGATCGTCCGGCAATACCCGGTCTGCCCAGAACCCCTCGCGCGCCCAGGCCTCGAGCGGTAATCCGAGGAGGTCCCGGGCCTGCGCACCCACATAGAGAACGTTTCCGTTCCCATCGAGCTCGATGGGAACGAGAGGCGTGGATTCTAGAAAAGCCGACGGGTCGCGCACCTCTTTGTTACAACCCGGTCGGCTGATCGATGAACGAGCTCTCCACGCCGAATCGTTCCGTAAGGTGCCTGCCGAGGGCCCGTACGCCGAACGTTTCAGTCGCGTAGTGGCCGGCGAATAGAACATGTATTCCGAATTCCACGGCCTCGAAATACGCGTGGTGTGGGCCTTCCCCGGTTATGAATGCGTCGAGGCCAGCGTCCGCCGCTTCCCGGATGAACGACGACGCGCCTCCCGTCACCACACCGACGCGCCCGATCTCGGGGGGCCCGCCGGGCAATACCTTCACCGCTGATCCACCGACCGCGGCAGAGACGCGCTCGGTGAGCGTTTCGATTTCCAGCTGGTCTTCGAAGGAGCCCGTCCATCCGAGATCGACGCCCTCGTATTGACCGAGACGCCCGTCGAGCTCGAGCCCCAGGGCGCGGGCGAGGAGCGCACAGTTTCCGATCTCCGGGTGTCCGTCCAGCGGCAGATGACAGCTATACAGTGCGATCCCGTGCTCGATGAGGAGCGACACGCGCTTGTGAAAGGCGCCGGTGATCGGCTGCAGGCCACCCCAGAAGATTCCGTGATGCACCATGAGGAGCTGCGCATCCAGCTCCGCGGCGGCCTCGATCGACGCAACCGAGGCGTCGACCGCCGTGGCGATTCGCTCGACGGTCTCGGGGCCCTCGACTTGAAGCCCGTTGAGGGCGGTGCGGTAGTCCGGATGCGCGGCAACACCCAAGTACTCGTCCACATATTGGAGGAGTGATTCTACTTTCATACGCCGTCGCCGCGCACGGTGTGGAGAAGCGGTGGAAAAGAGCTCGTCGACTCCCGACGAGCATCGATTCGGCTCGTGCTCACGTCAGGCAAACGATTACGTTGTAAGGACTTGAGGCGCCTACACCGCAGACGCATCGACGCGGGTCCCGCTCTGGGGAAAAGTGGTGGACGACATCAGGAGGCGTGGGCGGGCTCGGGAACCTTGTCCGTGGCCGGCAGCGCGCCCTTCTTCCCCGGACCGGAGACGGCGTCCGCGCCCATCAGGACCTTGCCGTTGAGGACGGCTCCCTCTTCGAGCTGCATCCTGCGGGTTTGCACCTCACCCTCGATCGTGCAGGTCGCTTGGAGCTCGAGGCGCGAGGCGGCGACCAGCCTCCCGTCCACGTGGCCGGAAATCACGGCGTCTTGCGTGATGATGTCGCCCGATACTCGGCCATCCTTTCCGACCACAACGGCCTTTCCCGCGCGGATGGAACCTTCGACCGACCCTTCTACACGCACCGTCCCGTCCGTCTGGCAATCGCCTATGATCGTCATGCCGGGACCGATGATGGAGATCACCGCATCGGAAGGACCAGGGCTACCGTCTCGATCACGTGCCATCAAGCTACCTCGAGGTACTTGGGTGGGAGAGGGAATGTAAAGTGGGTGCCCGCGTCGGGACCAGCATTATCGTCGTGCCAGGAAGACGTCATCCGGGCTGCTCCACGAACGTCAGGGGGTCCACCGGATCGCCGTCGACGAGGATCTCGAAGTGGAGGTGGGGTCCGGTGGACCGGCCCGTGGAACCGCTCAGGGCGATGACCTGACGCTCACGAACCAACTGACCGAGCGTCACGAATGTCGTGGAGGCGTGGCCGTAGAGCGTCGCGAATCCGTCGCCGTGCTCGATCACGACGAACCGACCGTAAACGGCGTCCTCGCCGACGTCGCTCACCGTACCCGCGCCGGAGGCACGGATATAGGAATCCGTGGCCACCGCGATGTCGAGTCCGGGGTGGTCGCCACCCGTGCCGGCGTGTACGCCCTGGGTCACGAAGCCCCGCTCGGCCAGGGGCCAGGAGGCAGGCCGACTCTGACCCAGCAACGGCCGCTCGCGGCCGTCGCTGTCCCTCGCCGCGACCACGGGAGGCAACCATACGCCGGAGGGTTGATCGGTTTCAGCGCGCCCGAACAAAGCCCGAATCTGACCGTACTGTTCCTCGATCGTCTCGAGGCGCTGAACGAGCGCCTGCACGCGGGCGCGGTCGAGGGTCATGACGTCCACTTCACGCTGAAGCTCACCGGCCCTGGCCGCGCGGGCTGCGAGGTACCACCAGCTGCCCGCCATGACGGTCAGCGCGAGCGCCAAGAGCACGCCGGTCGCAGCCAAAGCGCGGAGCGCCCGATACGAGACCTGCAGGGTCCGCGTCTCACGCCCACCCTCCGGCACGAGCATCACCGTGAGCTTCCGTGGAGGGGACTTCAGCTCCGCGTCGCTCACTCGACGACCTCGGCGACGGTTCGGCCCGTGAGGAGCTCGAAAAGGCGCTCGAAGTCTTCCGCGCCATGGTACGCGATCTCGACGGTGCCCTTCCCGCCACGCTTTTCGCGGACCTCGACCCGGGTCTGGAAGCGCTCCTTGAGTGCCTCCTCCAGGATCGCGACAACCGGGTCTTTTCCTCGCGGCTCCCTCTTTCGACGGGACTTCTGCGCGGCCTGCCGTTCGACTTCGCGCACCGACCACCCTTCGGCCGCGGCTCGCCGGGCGAGCTCGCCGGCACGGACCGTGTCGTCCAGCGAGAGCAAGGCACGCGCGTGACCCTGGGTGAGGGTACCGGCCTCGACCAGCTTTCGAATGGACGGGGGAAGGTTCAGGAGGCGGAGTAGATTGGCGACCGTCGAGCGGTCCTTGCCGACGGCCTGGGCGATGTCGGCCTGCTTCATCCCGAACTTCTCGGCCAGCGCTTCGTACCCTTCCGCCTCTTCGAGCGGGTTCAGGGCTTCGCGTTGGAGGTTCTCGACGAGCGCCAGTACCAGCAGCGTCTCGTCATCGGCTTCGCGCACCACGACCGGCACATCGGTCCATTGAAGCGATCGTACCGCCCGATATCTCCGTTCCCCCGCCACGAGCTCGTAGCGGTCTGAGACATCGGGCGCGCGACGAACCACGAGCGGCTGCAAGAGGCCGTTCACCTGGATCGACGAGGCCAGGTCCTGCAGCTCGGCGTCGGTGAACAAGCGCCGGGGCTGCATGGGATTGGGCACGATCGCCGACAGCCGAACCGTGCGAACGTCGCTCTGCTGGACTTCGGGCTCGAGATACTCGCCAAGCAGGGCCCCGAGGCCTTTACCCAAGCGATCCCGGCTCATTGCACCGCTCCCATCGACTCCGGTGAAGGGGCTCGCGTCCGGCGTTCGATCACTTCGTTGGCGAGCGCGAGGTACGCCTGTGCACCGCTGGAGAGAACGTCGTAGAGCGCGATCGGCTGACCGAAGCTCGGAGCCTCGGCCAGTCGGACGTTCCGCGGGATCGCCGAGCGATACACCTTCGGCCCGAAGTACTCCCGGGCCTCCTCACTCACCTGGCGGGACAGATTGAGACGCTTGTCGTACATGGTGAGCAGCACCCCCTCGATGTCGAGCCGCGGATTCAGACCTTTTTGGACCAAGCGGACGGTGTTCAGCAGCTGGCTCAGCCCCTCGAGCGCGTAGAACTCGCACTGGATCGGAATCAGGACCGAATCGGCGGCCGTGAGTGTGTTGACCGTGAGGAGCCCCAAGCTCGGAGGGCAGTCGACGAGGATGAAGTCGTAGAGCTCCCGCACGGGCTCGAGGGCCTTGCGGAGAATCGTCTCGCGGCTGAACGCGGAGACCAGCTCGATTTCCGCCCCCACCAGGTCCCGGGTCGAAGGCACGAGGTCGAGATAGGGAAAATGGACCCTCTCGACGATGGCGTCCGCGAGCTCGTTCTGGCCGATCAGGACATCATATATGGTCGGCCGACCGCCTCTCGCGTCGACCCCCAAGCCGCTCGTCGCGTTTCCCTGCGGATCGATGTCCAGGATGAGCGTGCGCTTCTCCGCCACCGCGAGTGACGCCCCGAGGTTGATGGCGGTCGTCGTCTTGCCCACACCCCCCTTCTGGTTCGCGATGGCGATGACATGGGACATGCAGCTGTCGGTCTCCGGGTGACGGGTGCGGCGGCGGCCAATATATCATCGACCGTGAGGCCACGGGAATGGCACACGACTCTTGCTTTCGTCCATGCCGCCATTGAGCTTTGTCCGAACGGCTGGATCGACGAGATCCACCTGTGCGAGAACCATGCCCGGCGCTCGCACCCCAACTCCTCTGGAAAGCAACCCGCATGCGGCACCGCTCGCGTCTTCCAATGGCCCTCGGGCTCCTGATCACCATGCTCGCGGCATGCGGGGACGACAAACCGGAAGAACCGGAGGTCGATCCGGCGATTGCGCCGTTCGTTGGCACGTGGGACGCGGAGGTCTTCACGGTCACGAGCGTCGCGGACCCCTCGATCGTGGCCGACCTCATCGGGATCGGCGGCTCGTTCACCCTGAACATCCAACCGAGCGGGGCGTATACTGCGACGCTCGTCTTCTCGGATGGCGAGACCACGGTGCCCTTGGTCGAGTTTGGGTCGCTCGGCGTCGCCGGCAACTTCATCACGCTGCGGCCGAATGGCGGAGATCCGGCCACGTCGCAGTACACCTTCGTGCGCGAAGACTACCTGCGACTCGAGGGTCCCACCGAATTCGACTTCAATTTCGACGACGAGCCGGACCCGGCGGAGGCATTCATCGAGATCCAGCGTCGCTGACGGTACCGAGCCAGGGATGTTTCACGTGAAACATTTCCGACAGGGCCCTGCATCTCGTGCTCGTCGCCCGTTGGAACACGACATACGGTGTTTCACGTGAAACACCCGATCGGCTCAACTCCGAGCGGACTCCCGGATCCGCCGACCGTCTGTCGTCTCGGAGGACCTCCGTCGCACTTCGAGCATGAGGTTCTGCACGTCCGCGGGCGAGACACCCGGGATGCGCGCGGCCTGGGCCAGCGTACCGGGCCGCACGGCGAGTAGCTTCTCTCGGGCCTCGTACGACAGCGTCTCGAAGGCATCGTAGGGAAGGTCCTCTGGCAGCGCGAAGCCGGCCCGCTCCCGGAGGCGACGGGCGCGCACGCGATCTCGTTCGACGTAGCCCGCGTACTTCATTTCCACCTCCACCGCGGTGACGACCTCCGCGCTCGGCTCCCCGAGCCGGGCGTCACCCACCGCCGCGATCAGCTCCATGCCGGAGACACGAGGTCTCTTCAGCAGCTCCGCGGCCTTGCGGGGCTGAGTCAGCGGGGACGATTCCGCCGACTCGAGGGTCAGTCCGGCCTCCGAGGGAGTCACGGTTGTGGTTTCGAACCAGACGCGGACCCGACTCTCCGCGGCGAGCCGCTCCGAAAGCGACTCCTCTTGCTCCTTCGTCAGGAGCCCTCGATCTCGTGCGAGCAGACCCACTCGTCCCGGCGCGTTGTCCTGGCGTAACAGAAGCCGGAATTCGGCGCGGGACGTGAACAACCGATACGGTTCGTCGACACCGCGCGTCACGAGGTCGTCCACCAGAACCCCGATGTACGCCTCGTCACGCTCGAGAACGAACGGCCGATCCCCTCGAACCCTCAGTGCTGCGTTGATGCCGGCGACGATCCCTTGGCCGGCCGCCTCTTCGTATCCCGTGGTGCCGTTGATCTGGCCGGCGAAATAGAGCCCGGGCAGCTCCCGCAGCTCCAGGGTGTGGCGCAGCTGGTGAGGAGGGAAATAGTCGTACTCGATGGCATAGCCGACCTTGGTCATGACCGCTTCCTCGAGCCCGGGTACCGTGCGCAGGAACGCACGCTGCACTTCGGCCGGCAACGAGGTCGAGAGCCCATTCACGTAGAGCTCGGACGTGTGCAGACCCTCCGGCTCGAGAAACACCTGATGGCGAGGGGCATCCGGGAAGCGCACCACCTTGTCTTCGATCGACGGGCAGTACCGCGGGCCGCGGCCGGCGATCTCGCCACCATAGAGCGCGCTTCTCTGGAGATTGTCGCTCACCACCTTCTTTAGGTCCGCCCCGGCGTACGTGATCCAGCACGGGCGCTGCTCGGGGATCTCCTCTCGATGGTACGCCGCGAAACGGTAGGCCTCGGGGTCCCCATCCTGCCGCTGCACCCGATCGAAGTCGACGGAGCGACCATCGATCCGAGGCGGCGTCCCGGTCTTGAACCGAGCCACCTGGAGACCCAAGCCCTCGAGGCCTTCGGCGAGCGCGATCGACGGAGCCTCTCCCGCCCGTCCGGCGCCGACGCCCGGCTCGCCACCGACGTGGATCCGTCCGCGAAGAAAGGTGCCCGTCGTGATCACGATCGAACCCGCGGTAAAGACGAGTCCCCCTCGCGTCCGCACTCCGACCACTCTGCCCGCGTCCACCACCAACGACTCCACCATTTCCTGGAAGAGATCGAGCAGCGGAAGTCCGTCGAGGATCCTCCGGACGGCGACCGGATACATGGCTCGGTCGCACTGAGCTCGCGGTCCCCACACCGCCGGTCCCTTCGACCTGTTCAGCATCCGAAACTGGATGCGCGAAGCGTCCGTGGCGCGCCCCATCACGCCCCCGAGGGCGTCGACCTCTCGGGCCACGACACCCTTCGCCACACCCCCGATCGCGGGGTTACAGCTCATCTGACCCACACGGCTCAGGTCGGGCGTCACAAGGAGCGTCCGCACGCCAGCCCTGGCCGCGGCGGCCGCAGCCTCGGTGCCCGCGTGCCCTCCCCCAACCACGAGCACGTCGTAGTCTGTCCTCATGCAGCCCGTCTCCGGCTCACGAAATCGAGTGCTCGATCGAGAAATCGTCGGCGCTCGTAGGCAGTATACACGCAATCTGCCGCACCTCCTGGACTCGCGCCATCGGAGGCCCGGACCGCAGCTCATCCGCAAACGTACTCATCGCGTCTCCGGTTCCACGCGCCATGACCTCCACCGACCCGTCCGCAAGGTTCCGCACAATACCGACGACCCCGAGGCGACGAGCAGCTTGTCGTGTCCACCAACGGAATCCGACACCCTGGACGCGTCCCTCGATCACGTACCCCGACTCGACGGTCAGATCATTTCCCAATGCAAAACTCGCGGAAGACGGCGTCCAACACGTCGTCAACGGACACGACGCCGAGCAGCTCCTCCAACGACGTCTCGGCCGACCGAAGATGGGACGCAGCCACCTCGGCGGGGAGACCATCGCGCAGCCCGGCGCCGAACGCCTCGATCTCCGCCCGTGCGGACTCCATGGCCCGCACCTGTCGGCGCCTGGTAAGCACCGGGCTCTCGCCCCGCGCCTCCACGACAGCGGAGTACACCAGCCGGGGAAGGAGCGTCTTCAATTCGTCGAGGCCCAAACCGGTCTCGATCGACACGAGGACGCGACCTGCCACGTCGGGCGGCGCCGACTCCCCCTCGGGGGCCGGAGGGGAGCCGCCCACGAGATCGGCCTTCGTCCGTACGAGCACGACCGGCGCGCGGCGTTCGCTCAGGAAACGCCTGTCCACGTCCGACATTCCCGAGGCGGCTTCGATACACAACAGAATCACGTCCGCGCGCTCCAAGTACCGTTGCGCCACCTCGATCCCGAGGCGCTCGATTTCGTCCTCCGAATCTCGCAGTCCCGCGGTGTCGACGAGTCGAAACGGAAAGCCGCCGAGCTGTACCGTGGTCTCGAGCGCATCGCGGGTCGTCCCAGCTTGCCGGGTGACGATCGCTCGCTCCTCGCCGATCAGCGCGTTGTAAAGTGACGACTTTCCGACGTTCGGTCGCCCCGCCAGGACGGCCACCGCACCCTCGCGGAGCAACGCCCCTTCCGGTGCGGTCGCGAGCATTCGGTCGAGCTGTGCCGCCAACGCGTCGGCCTCGGCACAAACCGCGGCGAGCGAGACGGGCGCGTCGTCCTCCTCCGGGAAATCGACGTGATGGGCGAGCAGGGTCTCGATTCTCACCACTTGATCGCGAAGCTCGGACACCCGCCGCGAGAGCCCCCGCTCGAGCTGCCCGAGCACGGCGTCGTGAAACGCCCGACTCCGCGCCTCGATCAAGTCCGCCGTCGCCTCCGCTTGGACGAGGTCGACCTTTCCCCTCAGGTAGGCACGCTTCGTGAACTCACCCCGTTCCGCGCGACGGGCACCCGCGTGTACGCACGCGTCGACGACCATCGAAGGCGTGAGGAAGCCCCCGTGGCACGAGATCTCGACGACGTCTTCGCCGGTGTAGCTGGCCGGCGCGTCGAAAAGGGTCACGAGGGCCCGATCGATTACGCGACCGTCTGCGGGGTCGATGATCGTGGTCAACGTCGCCCGGCGGGGCTCCGGGAGCGCGTCCCGTCCCGAAACCGCACGCAGTATACGCGCCGCATCGGGGCCCGACAGCCGGACTACTCCGAGCGCGCCGACTCCGCGGGGCGTCGCAAGGGCAACGATCGTGTCGACGTCCAAGGCAACGCGCGGTCTAGTCGCGTGACGCCATCGACAGCGGTGGACCTTCCTTCATCCTGGCCCGCTCCCTCGCGATCCACACCTGCTGCGGAAGTGTCGCGATGTTGGCGGTCGCGTAATACAGGTTCAGGCCACTGGGCAGATTCATGAAGATGAACAGCATCATCGGCGGCATGATGTACATCATCATTTTCATCTGCGGGTTGTCCTGATCGAGCGAGCGAAGGCTCACCCACTGGATCAGGAACATGGAGATCGCCAGCAGGACCGGGAGGATGTAGAAGGGATCCTTCGCCGAGAGATCGGGGAGCCACAGGAACTCGACGGCTCGGAGCTCGATCGTGTTTTGGAACACGAAGAACAGGGCGATCAGGACCGGCCACGGAAGCAGCATCGGCAAACAGCCCGCGAGCGGGTTGAAGCCGTGCTCCTTGTACAGCCGCATCATCTCCTTCTGGAGCTTCTCCGGATTGTCCTTGTGGCGATCCTGGATCTCCTTCACCAGCGGCTGTACCGCCATGTTGCGCAGCTGCGCCTTCATGGACTTGTGGTAGAGCGGGAAAAAGACGATCCGCATGAGGACCCCGAAGATGACCAGGACCCATCCGTACCCGATGCTCAGGTTGGTGTGGAGAAACACCAAGATGGTCATGATGATCGACACGAACGGCCGGATGATCGGCCGGAAGAACCGCCATCCATATGGATTGACGTCCTCCATGCCCTGCCCGACGCTCGAGAGCAGCGCGTACTCCTGCGGCCCCATGAAGAGTCGGTAGGCGTACCCGCCCTCTGCGGTAACCGTCTGCGCCGCGCCCACGCGGACGCGTTCGGGCAGGTCGCTTCCACGGACGATGAGCCCACCCAAGTAGTTGGTGTCGGTGAGGTCGTCGTTTTCGCCCGCCAGCATCGCCATGACGAAGAACTTGTTGCGGAACGCCGCCCACACCAGCGGCCCTTCGACGATCGTCGGATCGGCCTTCTCGAGCACGGTCGAGCGCACCCCGTCCTGCAGGTGGTTGTACACGTACGCCATCGATCGAGCTTCGAGCGCCGAGTCGGCCTCGGCGTAGGCGAGCCCCTCGCCCAGGTCCGTGACCAAGAGGGCACGATCGACCCCTCGGACTCCGCCCCGCACGAGCACCGAGTAGTCCGCCGGGTCGAAGACGTACTCTACGTCGAAGCTGAACTCGCCCGAGGGATGGTCGTAGATGAAACGGAGCGACTCGGCCGGCCCATCCTCACGGAGCCTGAGTCCGTCCACCGGTTCCACACGGAACGCAGCATTCGACAGGTCGAGCGTATCGCGGCCCACCACGAGCCGCTGCCCGAAGTAGCCGCCCGTCCCTTCAGGGATCAACTCCACGGGGCCGTTGCGGTTGAGCGCCTCGAAGTCGAGCAGCTCACCGGAGACCATGCGGGCGCCCACCGAGGAGAACCGATACCGGTAGCGCGGACCCTCCACCGCGACCTCGATCTCGCGCGGGCCGGAGGAGCTCGGCACCGGACGATCGACCGCCGTGCCCGACGGCAGCTCGGGGTCCGCCGGCAGAGTAACGTCCGCGGGAGCCCGCTCGGGCCCGGCCTCGGTCGAAACCGCTTCCCGATCCGCGCCGGTCTCGACCGCGGTTCCCACGCTGTCGCCGAGGACGTCGGCCTCCGGCGTCGGAATAGGCGGGAAGAGACGGTTGGTGCCGATCAGCACTCCGAGCATCAGGACGACTGCAAGGAGAAAGCGGGCTTCGGTCTTCATCGAGTCATCAGGCTGTCGGTGCTCGAGGCTCCTTCCATACGCCCCGCGCGATGGAATTCGTCATGGGACTGCGCCGCGCTGCGACCCGCGACCGAGTCGGTCTGGGCAACCGGCGGAATCGGGTCGTAGCCGAAGCCGCCCCAAGGATGACACCGCGCGATCCTCCGGGCTGCCAGCCATCCACCCCTGAGGGACCCGTGCTCGGTGATCGCCTCCACCGCGTACTCCGAGCAAGTCGGAGTGAAGCGGCACGAAGGCAGGGTCCATACGGATATGGTCCGTTGGTAGAACCGTACCGCCCCGATCAGAGCTCTAGCAAACACAGCGCCTCCACAGCCCCCCGAACATCGGCCTCCAGCCGAGAGAAATCCACGTCGTACGCCCGACCCCGCGCCCGTATCAGCACGTCGTGAGGCCGCCCGGCCCGATCGAGCTGCGGCAGCACGACTCGCCGTCCGATCTCCCGGAGCCGTCGCTTCACACGATTCCTCAAGACGATCGTCCGACGGTGCTTTGGCACGATGACACCGAGGCGCGAATGCGAAGCGGGAGAAGCGGAGACGAAGACCTCGACCGTCTCGGTCCTCTTCCGCTTCCCCCGCTCGAGCAGCCCACGAATCTCAGAACCGAGAGTGATGCGCGTCCCGCGAGGGAGGCGCTCATCTCGGCTCTCGCCCCGGCCGTCTACTTCCCGCCGGTCTTGACGACGAGCCGCGCCCGACCGCGCCTCCGACGACGGTTCAGGGTGTTACGGCCACCCTTCGTCTTCATGCGCGCACGGAACCCGTGCTTGTTCACTCTCTTGCGATTGCGCGGCTTGTATGTCGGCTTCATTACTGCCAGCCCAAGTCATGTGTACGACGTTTCGAAACGAGCTTGAAAAGATAGCCGACACGGCGCGAAACGGTCAACGCCGGGAGGCGGAATTGCCTTCGATTCACGCCTTTTCGAGGAGTCACACGTACCCCTCTCCCCCTCTTTTGACTTTTCAGAAACCCCTGGGTAGCTTCGACGCCCCGCAGGCGACAGAGGCCCCCCCAGCCGCTCACCGACCGCACGAGAACCACACGCTCCGATGCCTCGAATCCGCCCCCGAGTTTCGCCCGATCGCCGTCTTGACGGCTGGTACGGGGAAGCTCTCCAGGAGGGCGCTTGGAGCTGAGTGCGGCCGAGCTCTGGTCTCGGATCCGCGAGGGCGTTCGGGAGCACCTTCCGCCTCACGCATTCAGCACGTGGGTGTCGAGCGTCGAGGCCATCGCACTCACCGCCGACGAACTCGTGCTCGAGGCGCGGAACCCCTTCCACGTCGAGTGGCTCGAGGACAAGTACCTCCCTCTCATCGAACGAAGCTGCGAAGGCGTCCTCGGGCGGCCCCTGCGGATTCGGGTAAGCTGCGCTTCGCCCGAAGATCAGACGACTCTGCCCGCCTTGGAGTTGGGCCAGCCGACCGACGAGGCACCCGACCGACCCACAGGAGGACCAAGAAGATTCTCCGTCCCGGTCGGGCAGCCGGCCGAGGGTCAGCTTGCCGCGCTCTTCACGCGTTACACCTTCGAGCGCTTCGTCGTAGGGGGAAACAACCAACTGGCGGAAGCCGCCGCTCGCGCCGTCGCCGACAAGCCGGGTCGGATGTACAACCCGCTGTTCCTGTACGGCGGCGTTGGACTGGGCAAGACACATTTGATGCATGCGATCGGTCACGCCCTTTTGGAGACCGACCCGGACCGCAAGGTCGCGTATGTCTCTTCCGAGCAATTCACCAACGAGCTCGTCGGAGCCATTCGTCAGGGCAAGACGGCCGAGTTCCGCCGACGCTACCGGGTCATGGATCTGCTCCTCGTCGACGACGTGCACTTCCTTCAGGGCAAGGAGAGCACGCAGGAGGAGTTCTTTCACACGTTCAACGCCCTCTACGACTCGCAGCGTCAAATCGTCGTCACGAGTGATCGTCCACCTCAGGACATGGACGGCCTCGAGAAGCGTCTGATCTCGCGGTTCGAATGGGGCCTCGTCGTGGATCTGCGTCCCCCGGACTTCGAGACCCGGATGGCAATTCTCCGAAAGAAAGCCGACGACGAAGGTCTCGTTCTCGAGGACGCCGTGATCGAGTGCATCGCCCATGCCTGTACCTCTTCCGTGCGCGAGCTGGAGGGAGCGGTCTTGAAGCTCCTCGCTGTCTCCTCCGTCTGGAACCAGGAGATCACGCCGGACTTCGCGCGCAGAGTCCTCGCGCTACGCCGACGGGAGCAACAGCCTCGCGAACCGGTGGCCTCCCCGGACCGCATCAAGGAATGCATCGCAGGCAGTTGGCGGGTTCGTCTCGAGGCGCTCGCCTCGAAGACTCGCACACGGAACGTGACCGAAGCCCGCCACGTAGCCATGTACGCCATCCGCGAGATCCTCGGCATGCCACTCTCCGAGATCGGAGGCCTCTTCGGCGGCCGAGATCATTCCACCGTCCTCTACTCGATTCGCAAGGTCGAGGGCCGCTTGGAAGACGACCCTGGATTCAGGCAGCGCGTCGAGGCGGCGATGAGCGAGCTCCGAGACGCTGACGGACCTTTCCACCACTGATGTGAAAAGTGGTTGAGAACGAGGTCCTTTCCCACACCTTTCCTCCGGCCGGGTTCGATGCCTGGTCGCGTTTCACCGGTCCGTGCACAATTCTCCCCAAAGCCCCCGACGAGACCGATCCCGCGCCCTTCGCGGCTCCGACCGCCCTCGGGCCGATCCCCTTCCACACATTCACAGCCCCTACTACGACTATGTTTTTTAATGACGAACAGAGATAGTATCTCAGGCTTGTGAAAACCCGCGCTCAGCTTTCTCGAATCGACCCGGCAGCACCGACGCCAGGAGCCCTCTTCCGATGAACTTCACGATCACCCGGCAGAACCTCCACAACGGACTCGCAGCCGTATCGGCCAGCATCCCCTCGAAGACGACGCTACCGGTGCTATCCAACATCCTCTTCGAGGCGAATGAGGACGGGGTGTGGATGAGTGGCACCGATCTCGACGTCGCCGTTCGCGTCAAGGTCATGGCGGACGTCAAGGAACAGGGAAGCCTCACTGCACCGGGGAAGAAGCTCCAGGAGATCACGCGCGAGCTCCCCGACCAGCCCGTCGATGTCACGACGCGTGGCGACCAGATCGAGCTGAAATGCGGACGAAGTCACTTCAAGCTCAACGGGCTGCCTGCGGACGAGTTTCCGACGCTCGCCGAAGTCGACTTTTCCGATGGCGTGACCGTCACGGGGAAAGACCTGAACGGGCTCATCCACCACACGTCGTTCGCGGTGTCCACGGAAGAGAGCCGCCCCATCCTGAACGGCGTGTTGTGGGAGCTGCGAGACGGTGAAATGAAGATGGTCGCCACCAATGGCCACCGTCTCGCACGTATGGGGGTCAAAGTAGAGTCAACCGGGACCACGTCCGCCGACTTCATCGTGCCGCCCGCCGCCCTCACCCAGGTGCAAAGGCTCTTCAAGGACGGCGATTCGCTCGAAGTCGCGAGAAGTGGGAACCATCTGGGGTTCAGGGCCGACCAGACGGAGGTCTACACCCGCCTCATCGAGGGGACCTATCCGAACTACGACCAGGTCATCCCCCGAGACAACGACAAGGTCGCGATCATCGACAAAAAGTCGTTGGAGTCGGCGGTCCGGCGAATGGCGGTCGTCGCGTCGGACCAGACGCATCGGATCCGGCTCAAGTTCGAATCAGGACGTGTGCATCTGAATGTCCTGACTCCCGATCTGGGTGAAGGACACGACGAGTTGGAGATCGGTTACGACGGCGAGGAGCTCGAGATCGGGTTCAACGCCAATTATCTCCTCGAGGTACTCCGTCACATCCCGTCCGACGAAGTAAAGGTGGCGTTCAAGGCACCCGAGAGAGCGGCCACGATCGAGCCGGCCGGGGACGAAGCGGCCGACTACTTGTGCCTCGTCATGCCGTTGCGGCTCCTGGACTGAGGCGATCGCGATCGCGATCGATCAGTCGCTTGCCGAGCCGCGCGCGCGGGCCGCGGCCACGAGCTCGCCTCCCGTGAAGAGGGAGATGAGTCGCAGTCCCTGGTCCTCGTAGAACGCGGCGGCCACGTCGGAACGATTCACTAGCGCCAAGACGCCCACGATGGAGGCGCCGTGCATCCGTACCGCTTCGACTGCCTCCATGGTGCTCCGTCCGGTCGTGATCGTGTCCTCGATCATGAGGGCGCGACCCGTCGACGGGAGGCCGCCCTCGATCCGCTGACCCGTGCCGTGGTCCTTGGCTCGCTTGCGCACGGTGAAACCGTCGATCGACGCACCTTCGAGCGCGCTCCGGTGCGCGATCGCGTAAGAGATCGGGTCCGCCCCGAGCGTGAGACCTCCGACGTGGGTCGGAGCGAGTCCGCTCTCGACGATCGCGTCGTAGGCGACCCGCCCGACGAGCAGCTGACCTTCGGCAGACATCGTGGTACGGCGCGCGTCGATGTAGTAGTCGGACTTTGCCCCGCTGGCGAGCGTGAAATCGCCGAGCCGAACCGATCGCTCGATCAGAAGTTCCTTGAGACGGGCGCGTTCACTCATCCTGCATCCTCACGGTTCGAGACTGTTCTCGTCGGACCCGGACAGGCCCGCGCGGACCTCTTCAGGAACCCGCATCGGCTTACGATTCGGCCCGATCCACACCGCGGTCACGCGCGCTCGAGCGACGGCGCTCGAGCGGTCGTCGGCGCGGACCATCTCCTGCGCCAGTATCATGCTCGTCCTTCGGAAGGAGTCGGCCCAGGTACGAATCAAGAGCAGATCACCTCGGGTCGCTTCGGCGAGGTAGTCGACCTCGATACGTACCACGAAGATCGCCCACTCTCGTTCGGCCAAGACGTCCCAGCTGAAGCCTGCTTCGGAAAGCGCTTCGAAGCGCGCATGTTCGAAGTAGTTGAGGTACACCGCGTGATTGACGTGGCCGAACGAATCCAGTTCGGACGTGCGAACACCGATGGTCGTTTCGGCCACGGGCGTCGTGGGCAATGGGGATGTGTGACGCGCATGGATCATGCGGAAAGATCGACGACCGATCGTTGCCGACAACCCGGGCACCGGGTAACCTGGCGGGCCCATGCTTCGAGACCAATCCATGAACCTGTTCGCGCTCGCCCTGGGTCTGGCCGTCTACGTTCCCACGGACGCGCCGGCCCAGTCGGCCGAGCCGAACACGCTTCTCGTTCTGGCGGCTTCGAGTCTGACCGACGTCCTTCCCGCGATCGGTGCACAGTGGGAGGACGAGGGCGGCGTACCGCTTCGCTTCTCGTTCGACGCCACGTCCCGACTCGCGCCCCAAGCGTCGGCCGGCGCGCCGGCCGACGTCTTCGTCTCCGCCGACGAGGCGTGGATTGAATGGCTCGAGGTACGGAATCTTCTCTTGGCGGGCTCGACACGTGTCGTTGCCGAGAACGAGCTCGTGTTCGTGGTCCCGTCCGGCTTCCGTCAGCCAAGCGGAGCAGTCGATCTGCCTGCTCTCGGTCGCATCGCCTTGGCCGGGGAGAACGTCCCGGCCGGACGTTATGCCCGTGAGGCGCTCGTGGATGCGGGCGTCTGGTCGACGCTCGAGAACGCCATCGTGACGGGCGGCTCGGTGCGGGGTGTCCTCGAATGGGTCGCGCGGGCCGAGGTGGACGGAGGCATTGTCTATCGAACCGATGCGATCGCCGAGCCCTCGGTGCGCGTCGCGTTCTCGTTTTCCACCGAACGGCTCCGGCCTGTGCGGTACTTCGCGGCGGCGCTCGCCTCGTCGTCGGATACGGCGGCCGCTCGGTCGTTCGTCGGATACCTCGAGGGCGCCGAGTCTGCGTCGGCCTTCCGGCGATCGGGCTTCCTGATACCGAGCTCGGCAGGCCCGACGCAGGGGCCGGGCGCCGCTCCCGCTGCGATCCCTTCGGTGGCTTCGGCCATCCGACTCTCCTTGATCGTGGCCCTGCTCGCCACGCTGGTCGGATTGGTCCCGGCGGTGGGGCTCGGCTGGCTGTTGGCGCGGCACGACTTCGCGGGCAAGACGGTGGTGTCGACCGTGGTCCTGGCGCCGCTCGTGATCCCTCCGGTGGTGACCGGCTTCCTGCTGCTCACGCTTCTAGGACGGCAGAGCGCGCTCGGAGCGGCGTTGGCGGGCCTCGGGCTCTCGGTGCCGTTCACCGTCATCGGGGCGACGATCGCGGCGTTCGTCGTCGGCCTGCCCCTTTACGTGCTCTCCGTTCGTGGGGCGTTCGAAGCGGTCGATCCGCTCTATGAGGAGCTCTCGTGGACCCTCGGTGTGCCCCCCCGCGCGACGTTTCGGCGGATCTCGATTCCGCTCGCGCTTCCGGGTATCGCGGCCGGTGCCATCCTCGCGTTCGCCCGGTCACTCGGGGAGTTCGGTGCCACCGTCGTGCTCGCGGGCAACGTGGAGGGAAGCACCCGCACGATCGCCCTCGCGGTGTACACGCTTCTCGAGGCGCCGGGCGGCCGAGGGACGACGTGGACGCTGGTGGGTGCGAGCGTGGCCCTCTCCCTCTTGGCCCTCTTCGGCTACGAGGCTCTCTCTCGCCGCCAGCGGCGGAGGGTTCGAGACGACCATGGTCTCTGAGCGGGCGTTTCGAGGGTGGTCCCTCGACGTGAGGATCCCGCTGTCGGAGCGGGTGCTCGCGTTGTCGATGGCCACGCAGAAACGCACCGTCGCGATCGTGGGTCCTTCGGGTGCGGGCAAGAGCACGCTGCTGCGGGTGTTGGCCGGTGTGGAGCGGCGCGCGACCGGTACCGTCGTGGTGGACGGAACGCCGTGGTTGGATCCGGAGGGTGGCGTCCTCCTTCAGCCGTGGGAGCGGGGCGTCGGCTGGGTGCCGCAGGAGGCGTCTCTCTTCCCGCACCTCAGCGTGCGCGAAAATCTGCGCTACGCGGGGGCCAGCGACGAGGCGGCGCGGGAAGCCGCGGGCCTGCTGGAGGTGGACCATCTCCTCGATCGACGTCCGCGGAGATTATCCGGAGGTGAGCGCCAGCGTGTGGCGGTCGGGCGTGCGCTCTTGGCCCGGCCCACCCTCCTCCTTCTGGACGAACCCTTTTCCGCCCTCGATCGGCCCCTGAGGGACAAGCTCGCCGCAACCGTGCGCGGCTGGGTCGACGACCGCGGCGTCCCACTCGTTCTGGTGAGTCACGACGAATCGGACGCCGAGATCCTGGCCGACGAGCACTGGCATCTGAGCCAGGGCGTGCTCCAGCCGAGCTCCGGGACCGCGCCGAACGAAGGTACCCGGGGTCGGGCCCGTTGAACGGAGAGCCTCGTCGGTTCCGCAACTCCCTGCGGCTCGTGAGAGCCGAGTCGAGGCCCCCGCGATCTTCGGCTCGGGAATGGCTCTGAGGTGTCCATCAACAGCGCCTCTGGACTACAGACGCCACAGGATCGAGACCGCCCCGTAGTGGAGCCACGCGAAGTTGTACACCGACTCGACGTCGGCACCACCCTCCACCGTTCGATAGCCAGCTCGCAGCGACCAGCGTTCGCCGAGGTCGTAGCCGGCTTTCAGCGTCGCGTCGATGGCCCGACCGGGTCCGCCCGCAAGGGCATCGGCGTCGAACGCGAGATGCCACCCGGGGCCGACCGTTCGACTCACCGCGATGTGAATCAGGGGAACGAAGCCCACGTCGTCCTTCGTGCTCGTGACCGAACCCTGGGACAATGCGATCGAGGCGTCCCGGATCTTGGCGGTGAGCCCGACCCACGCCGAGGACTGCGCGCCTGCGTGGAAGCGCCACCGGTAGGAGGCTCGGTAGGAATTGAACTTGTACGTCGCCTCGACTTCGGAACCGCCAGCGTACCTCGACCCTGCGAAGTCGGTCGGAGCTTGGAGCGTGCCGGTCTCCGTCACCGAGAGCGGTGCGTACAGCAGGCGCACGGACTGGGACTCGGAGAACTGCCAGGTCAAGTAGATCCGAGCCGCTGGCCAAGCACCGGTCCCGGCAACGTCGGAGAGGGAGAACCGCGTCGCGGTCCCGTCGTTCGGAATCTCGACGTCGTTCCGTGACTGCCAAACAGGGCCGGCCTCGAGTTCGAGCTGGAACCGAGGAGCCTGAGCCGCCGATCCGTTAGGGACGCCGAAGAAGGCCAGGCTCATCGCGACGATCGGGGCCCGAATACCCCCGAGCCACTTCATGCGTGATATCCCTTTCATGCGTGATATCCCTCTGCCAGCCGCGGACGTCATGCCGAGCTCACTCCCAGCGAAAGACTCTTGGCGAAAGCGCCGTGCAGGCCCCGAGGATGGCGAGCAATGCCAGCGCGTTGCCCCAGTGGGCGCCCCACCCTGAGCCCTCCCAGACCCCCAACATCAGGGATACTGCGTGCGTCGTCGGCAGCACCTGAGTGAGGGCCCACATCGTCGGCGGCAGTTGGTCCAGCGGGAAGAACAGCCCCGACAAGGCGATCATCGGATAAAGAAAGGCCGCGGTGATGGGTTGTGCGAACCGGGCCGTGGGCACGACGCTCGCGATGAGGAAGCCCAAGGAGAGAATGCTGAGTGTGCCGAGCACCAGAGCCAGCGTGAAGCTGACGAGGTTCACGTCCATGGCCCCCGGCAAGAACTGTCGGCCTGCCAGGACCAGAAGTGCGAGGCTGATCACGGTGAACGCGAGCTTGATGACCACTTGAGAGCCGAGGATCGTGACCGGAGACAGGGGCGTGGCGCGAAGGCGCTTGAGAATGCCTCCCTCGCGGTAGATCGAGATGATCGCGACCAGAGAGATCACTGCGTTTACGGCGATGACCAGTGCAGCCAGGACGGGCACGTTGAATGGCGGCTCCTGGGAGGACACGGCTCCGACCTGGCCGGTGCCGAGCATGCGCCCGAGCACGACGAAGATGAGCACAGGGAAGCCCAGCGTAGCGATGACACCCATCGGCTCGCGAATGAAGACCTTGGTCTCCACCCAGGTCAGCTTCCAGAACCCCTTCAGCACGCTCAATCCCGGATACCGTGGCCGGTGAGCTTCAGAAATACATCCTCCAGGTTCGGAAGCTCGGTCCGAAACCCCCTGACCCGAATGTGCTCGCGAGCGACCAGGTTGATGACATCGGTCACGAACTCCTCTCCCCGCCCTCGGAGCGTGTGCGTGGTCCCGTTGCTCACCACCGAGTCGGAGCCGAGCTCGCGCTTCAGCAGCTCCGACACGCTCTGGCCATCACTCGTGAAGACCACTTGCCGCTCCGGGCAGTGCTTCGCGACGAGCTCGGCGGGTGCGCCCATCTCGATGACGCAGCCATGTTCGATGATCGCGACCCGGTCGCACAGTCGCTCCGCTTCCTCCATCAGGTGCGTGCTCAAGACAACGGTCTTGCCTCTCGATCGGATGTCGGCCACGAGGCTCCAAATCGCGTGGCGAGCCTGAGGGTCCAGGCCTGTCGTAAGTTCGTCGAGGAACACGATCTCTGGATCGTGAATCAGCGCGAGCGCGACGAAGAGCCTCTGCTTTTGCCCTCCGGAGAGGGTCATGAACCACGCGTTCCGCTTGGCCTCGAGACCGAGCCGGCCAAGGAGGTCCCCTGTATCGACGGTCCGAGAATACAGTGCCGACCATAGATCGATGGCCTCCCAGACCTTGATTCGCTTCTGTAGATGTGCTTCCTGGTGTTGGACGCCGATACGCTGCCGAAGGGCGGCCGCGTCGCGAAGGGGATCCAGTCCGAGCACGGTGATCTGACCACGATCGGGTTTCCGGTGGCCTTCCACGCACTCCATCGTCGTTGTCTTTCCAGCACCGTTCGGGCCGATCAGGCCGAAGATCTCCCCTTCTTCGACTTCCAGGGATACGTCTTCGACGGCAACTGTCGGGCCGTACGACTTTCCCAAGTGGGAGACGCAGATGACTGGGGCTGGCATGTCAGAAGGTACGCTCGGGGCCCCCGGAATCATCAAATCGTGGGGAAGGCGACAGCGAGAAGAATGGCCGCGACCGCACCGAGCGGCTCACGCTCGAGGATAGCGGTCGCGCGGCTTGGGCGGCCCGAGTGCTAGCTCGCCCTGCGGGTCATCGAGCGTGCGCGGCGCGCGCCGAGCCGTCCTGCGGGATAATCTTCGGCGCGGTCGCGGTTCGTCGACCAGGATCACGTCGAGGTTCATGTCCGGAGGCGCGAGGGCGCGCAGCCTGGTCGCGCTCAGAGCGGGGCGTGCGTCGGCGTCGATCCTGCCGTGCAACCGAAGGCGGAGCACCGAGTCCACCGGCGCTTCGGACACGGCGTCCCGAATCATCCGCTCGAGGGCCAGGGCACCCAGGCCATCGACACGCAGCGCCCGCTCGATCATCGGTCGGGTCGACAGGCTCTCGAATCTCCAGCTCAGAACCCGACCGCCACTCCGACCCGCGTCTGCGGCCAGCTCCAGCAGGATGTATCCCTTCGGCTCGCCGAGCTCGGCGAACGCCGTGCGCTCGATGGATCCGGGATAGAGCACGGGCGCCGCGAGGGGGCGACCCGACATGTCGGTCGTGAGGACCTGGTGTCTGTGCACGTGGCCGGACACGACCGCGGCCAGTCCCGGCGGCACGTCGGCGCACGCCACGACGTCAGGCGCGTCGCGGAACGTGTAGTCGGCCGGGCCCACCGTCGCACCCTCGACGCAGTGGTGCATACAAAGGATGGCGACGTCGTAGTCGAGCGACCCGAGCTCGGTCGCCTCGAACAGGGTGGGGAACCGAGAGCGTACGTCCCGACGTTGATAGGGGAAGCCGGAGACGGCCAGGCGCGTACCTCGAACCGTGAGCTGGAACGTGCGTGGCGCGTCGAACAGGTGGACCCCCGGATGGCCCGCGAGGTGCGCATGCGGGATCTTCGAGCGCTCGTGGTTGCCGGGGACCACGAACACCGGAATCCCCGCGCCAGCGATCCGCTTCAGCGGCTCGAACGCCTCGTACACGAGCTCACGAGAGACGCGTGGGAGGTGGAAGACATCGCCTGCGTGGACCACGAGGTCCACCTCCCCCGAGACGGCGGGTCGGAGAGCGCTCCGGTAGTTCGCCAGGAAGTCGTGACACCGCCTCCTGCGCCGAATCCTCGGTCGCGCCGGGAGGTCGAAGCCGAGATGGCTGTCGGACAGGACGAGCGCTCGAATCGCCATCCGACAACATAGAATATTCGGGATTTGTTCGGTATCCGGCCTCCGCGGTCTCGCCATCGACTGCCGAGATGCCCGCGCACCGAGACGCGCATCGCGATATTCTGGATCCCATACGGCTACCGTCCACGTGGAGTTGAACGTGTCTCTTGCCCATTCATGGCATTCGGATCCGCATTTCACTCAAAGGATTGGGTGGCTCCGAGCCTCGGTCCTGGGTGCCAACGACGGCATCGTCTCCACAGCGAGCCTGCTCGTCGGCGTAGCGGCGGCTGATGCCGCCCGCGGACAAGTCCTCCTCGCGGGAGTCGCGGGCCTGGTCGCCGGAGCGATGTCGATGGCCGCGGGGGAGTTCGTTTCGGTCAGCTCACAGGCGGACTCGGAGAAGGCCGATCTGGACCGAGAACGCCGCGAGTTGGAGCGCAATCCGGATCTCGAGCTCGAGGAGCTCACGACGATCTACGAATCGCGAGGGCTCGATCGGGAACTGGCGCTCACGGTGGCGGAGCAGCTGACGCGCCACGATGCTCTCAGCGCCCATGCCCGAGACGAGTTGGGCCTGTCAGACCACCACCTCGCGCGGCCGATCCAAGCGGCAGTCGCTTCGGCCCTCGCCTTCGCCGGCGGTGCTTCTCTGCCACTCGGAGTCGCGGTCGCTGCTCCGTTGTCCTCCCTCAGCACCCTCGTAACCGCGGCCTCACTCGCGTCGCTCATGGTCCTGGGGGGAGTGGCCGCCAGAACCGGTGGCGCCGGTGTGTTGCGAGGAAGTATCAGAGTGACTCTGTGGGGCGCCGTGGCGATGGCGTTGACGGCGCTCGTGGGCCGTGCCGTCGGCTCCGTGCTGTAACGCAGCGAGGCGGCAGGTTGCCGCTCTTCATCCGCCCCAATCGTTCAGGTCTTGGATTCGGCGAGGCGCTTGATGGTGCGCAGCATTCGTTGCTCCATGACGAAGTCGACCGGGACCTCTAGGGCAAGGCCGACTCGCTTAGCGAACGTCGGCCTGCGAAGGGCCTCGATACAGCTCCTCACCACGAGCCTCGATCCTCCCGCGGCCTGCGGTTCGACATATATGGACCACGAGCGACGAGGGTCCGGGATCTCCGCGCCCTCGGCCCCCGGTGCGACGCCGAAGCACACGTGGCGACCGGCCTCGATCTTGCCGACACGAATGCCGGGTGCATTGGGATGGAGCTTGATCTCGTCACCGACCTCGAGGGCCTGATGCTCAGGCAGGATCGCCTCGACGTTTCGGACGGGAATACCGGTGATCCGTTCAAGGAATTCGTACGAGTAGAACCCGGCGCGGCCCAGTCCGAACTGGACCAACCATGGCCATACACTTACGGGCTCGGCCTCGACGGAAACGCCCCGCGTGAACACTTCCACGGCATTTGCGACGAGCTCGTCGCCTGCCCACGTGCGAGTGCGCTCGGTCTCCGAAGAACCCCAGTCGCGTAGCCAACGCCCCAAGACCGGCCACGCAGTCACCACGACGAGGAACAGCGTGAGCCCCTCGAGGCTTTCGAGCACGAAGCGCGCCGTGGTTCGGTGCTTGGTCCTGCTCGCTTCGCTCATGCGTTGCCGCCGTACATGTTCGCTCGCTCCATCGGGTCTCGAAGCGCCTGGACCAAGCAAGACCAGTCCGTGCGCTCGTGCCACGGATCACGCGATATAGCGCCCGTACCGAGGCCGCACAAACCGTGGCGGGGCCCCCTCGCAGACGATTTGCTAGCTTGTGCGTGGCCGTCAGAAGGGGCCGCGGGTCAATTCACTGGATACGCCGTGCCTCACGTCGTCATCGTCGGAAGCGGGATCGGAGGACTATGCGCCGCCGGACACCTGGC
>JAOTVL010000148.1 GCA_029863525.1 Gemmatimonadota bacterium | reverse complement strand
CGGGCGATCCGCAGGGAGCTCGACGCCGTCGACTGGATTCTCCGATACGAGTTCCAGGAGCCCAGTGGGCCCGGAGACGGGTGGCGCGTTCTCCTGTACATCCGCCCAGCCACGGAGATCGACATCCGAGAGGCCGTGGCTGCCGTGTCGATCCTGGCGCTGCCACCCGAGATGCGCGGAGAGTTCCGGGTGACGTGCCTCGACCTCGAGGACTGCCGGCGCGTTCCGCGCTGAGGACGTGGAACGTGCTCCAGCGTGGGCCGAGCCGTCGATCTCAACGAAATCGCGCGTGTCACGTGTCCCTGCATCCGAACCGCGTTACGCGGACACCAGCGCAATCTCCCGGTGGAGGAGAACCATGAGCCACATCGTTGAACGTCGCCCCTTCGATAGGGGCGCGACACCCGACGCAGGCGGGAGGGGAACGAGCTAGAGTCGGCTCGCCCTGTCGAGCATTTCTTCGGCGCCCCGCCTGCATGGACGGCAGGTGGGGCGTTGTGCGTCCGGGTCCCTCGGGCTCGGGACACACGCTGAACTCGAAAACACTCCGAAGAAAGAAGAATCATGGGCAAGAACCGGCTGGAAACGTTCCTCCGGGACCCGACGCTGGAGAAGCCGACGGCGGACCACTTCCGTGTCCGCCTGCAGTGGCAGACCCTCCACGTGACCCGGGAGAGTGCTACCAGGATCCTCGCCGCCATCGGCGGCCGCGGTCCGCCGAAGTTCGTTCGGTGCCAGACCGTGACAGGATCGGTGGTCTTCGTCCGCACGGACATGGTTCTTCTCGTCGAAGAGTCGACCAAGGCGCAGCGCGCGTCAGAGCGTCGTTTCTGGAAGGAGCTCGATGAGGAGGAGGACCAGGACGAGCAGACGTGGTGACCAAGGCGAGGGTCCGGAGCTCGAGTGAGCTCCGGACCCTTTGTCGTGCCTGCCCCTCAGCGTCCTTCGACGAGTTCCGCGGCGAGACGTGTTGGCGTCATGACCTTGAAGATCGGTGCGACCGGTGGCTCCTGGTCCTGCCCGGCCGGTCCCTGCTGACCCCCGGTGCCGGGACGCGGAACCCAGGCGTCCATGAGATTCCAATACACCACGTTGTCCTCGGTTTCGACCTCCAGCATGTGGGCAGCCAGACGCCCGAGGGACTGGGCTGTCGGCACCACGTAGGTGCCGGCCGGGAAGTCGCGCGTCTCCGTCAGCACGTCGCCCACCTGGATCCGCGCCACGGCGGCGTGGTTATACTGGCGCTCGTAGGTAACGTCCTGGACGGTGTACGCCTGGACCACGACCTGGGCCGGCTCGGTGAGCCGCTCGACCGTTATGCCGTGCCGCAGGAGTAGCTCCACCGCCGCTTCGGCATCGCGCGGAATCAGGTAGGCCCAGGGGCGAGCACGCAGCTTGGTCGCGACCGGCTTCTTCATGAGACGCGCGGCGGTAACCTGAATCGTATCGACCGGCTCACCAGGCTCGGCGTCGAAGCCGCCCCCTCGAACGATCTCGTAGTCGACGAGCTCGTCCTCGGCCGCGTACTCCATCTCGACCGCGATCTGGCCGGTCGGCACGGCCCCCAACGCTACGGTTTCCGCGCGAGCTGCGGCGACCGTGTTCATGAGGTGCTGAGCGTTACGCGCGGACCACTCCATGACGGCGAAGTACCCGAGGTAGCCTGCCCGCGCTCCGATCTCCAGCTCTTGGCTCGGCGCCTCGAAGAGGATGCCGACCGAGTTGATCATTCCGGCGTAGTTGCGCCCGATCCTCACCTGAGATCCACCGGTGTTCCACTCCTGCTCGTCACCGCGCTGGTAGTACCAGGCCTTCATCCCTTCCGTCGCGAGCTTGTCGTCGATCGCGGGGAAGATCTCGTCGTCGCAGATGTCGGTGAGCGCGATTGCCGAATCGTAGTGGCTCGTGCACTGGTAGTTCAGGTTGTACGGGCGAGCCCCCCCGTTGTGGCCATCGATGAGCAGGTGTGGACGCCACGCCCCGATGAGATTCTGTACGTAGCTCTGGATCGATGGGTGCTCGAGCTTCACGTAGTCGCGGTTGAGGTCGATTCCCCACGAGTTGCCCCGTTGGCCTCTCTCGGAGGCCTCGAATCCGTCCGGGTTGATCTGTGGGGCCACGACGACCGTCACCTGGTCCAGGAGCGTATTGGCCTCCGTGCCGGGCGTCGCGAGATCCCGCATGAGCACCAAGAGCCCCTCCCGGAAGGTGCGCTCGCCGCCGTGCACGTTGGCCGCGAAGAGCAGCACGGGCTTTCCGAGCGCCGCGGCCTCCCACGGCTCGCTCAGCAGGGGCCGACTGAAGACCGCGTACGGGAGTGACCGACCCTGACGTGTCTCTCCGTACGTTCCGAGACGCATCTCCCGGCTCACGGTGCGCAGCCTCTCGAGATAGTCCCACATTTCGAGATGTCGCGTGTGCGCCGAGAATCCGTTTAGCTCGGCCGCGGTGCGGGGATACCCTTGGCCTACCGGTCCCCAGTTCACTTGGGCGGTGGCGGGCACCGTGAAGACGACGCCCAGGACGGCGAGTACGGTGCAGAGTCGAACGAAGGTACGCATGCTGGCTCCGGTGTTGGTTCTCGATGGTCGCTGCGGGTACACGACGAGGGATCCCTCGGATCCGCTCAACGAAGGGCCTCGAGGAACGCCCGTGCACGTGTGATGCTTCCCGCGAGGGTGAGCGGATTGTGCGTGCCCCCCTCATACAGGTACGCCTCGAAGTCCGGCTCGCCTCTTCCGAGGGCGCTCATGGCGTCGATGAGCGCCTGACCCTGACTCACGTCGACGACGGCGTCGGCGGTGCCGTGATGCAGCTGCACCATGGGGAGTCGACTCGCGAAGAGGGCCGCGGAGCGGCGAATGAGTTGGGACCGGACCGAGGCGATCGAAACCTCTCCGCGCGCCAAGGGCTGGAGGTACTGCTCGTCGAGGAACGCGAGGCCTGGAAGGTCACGCGGCGTCCCGAGCAACGCCTCCTCTGCGACGTCCTGGACAAACGGCCCGAAGAAGTCGGTGGGCCCGAAGAACTCGATCACGCGGTCGATGCGTTCGTCTCGGGCTGCCATGAGGAGTCCGACGCCGGCTCCGCGACTGAATCCCAGTACTCCCACTCGGGTGGAGTCGGCGGCTGCGACGAGATCGAAGGCGGCTTCGGTGAGGGAGAGCGCATCGTCCACGTCCCGGTCCCAGGGGCTGGGCGGTCCTTCAGAGACCCACGTCGAGTCACCGAACGTGAGCCGCTCCGAGCGGAACGAGGGAATGACCCACACGAACTCACTGGCGACGTCGCCCAAGAAGGGGAGAAGCGACACGACGTCGTCGACGGACACGCCTGCGTCTCCTCCGTGCGAGTAGACGAGGGTGGGCGCGGGTTGTGTGAGCCCGTCAGCGGCAAGGATAGCACCGACGTGTAGGACACCATCGACGTCGTGAGAGACGACGAGCAATCGGGTGAGGGTCGTGCCGACGTCGAACACCGAATCGAGCAGCACCGCCACGTCGACCGGATCGGTCTGTCGGCTCGCCCAGTCGGCCTCTACGGCCGCCATTTCAGCACTCGTCGCCGGGGCGAACAGCACGTCGAAGTCGACGCCGCCGATGACTCGACCGGTCGGACCGGTGGTATCGTTGCACGCGGCCAGCATGACGATCGCCGCCAAGATGGGCAGTCGTCGCAGTCGTCTCATCTCACCTCTGATCGAGCCGTGGTAGATTGCCCGGCTCGGGAAGGGGTCGAAGAAAATCGTATCGAGGAGCCGATAATGCGGGGAGCGATCGTCGTACGCGAGACAGGCGGGCCAGAAGTCCTCGAGTGGCTCGAAGTCGACCCGGGCGAGCCGGGCCCGGGTGAGGTGCTCGTCCGGCACACGGCGGTCGGGCTCAACTTCATCGACGTATACCACCGGACGGGTCTCTATCCGCTCGACCCCCCGTTTACGCCTGGTGTCGAGGGCGCGGGTGTGGTCGCCGCCCTGGGCGACGGCGTCGACGACTTGGCCTTGGGTGATCGCGTGGCGTATACGAGCAACGGACCGGTCGGCTCGTACCGTGAGGGTCGGGTTCTACCCAGGTCGCGCCTGTTCAAGCTCCCGCCGGAGATATCGGACGAAATGGCGGCCGCGATCATGGTGAAGGGCTGCACGGTCGAGTACCTGGTGCGGCGGACCTTTCCCGTCCAGGCCGGCGACAACGTTCTGCTCACGGCCGCCGCGGGGGGCGTGGGACTCATCGCCTGTCAGTGGCTACGAGCGCTCGGCGCCAACGTCATCGGCACCGTCGGGTCGGAGGAGAAGGGGCAGCTCGCGAAGCAGCATGGGTGCGATCACGTGATTCTGTACCGCCACGAGGACATCGCCGCGCGCGTCGCCGAGATCACGGGCGGCGCGGGGTGCGCCGTCGCGTACGACTCCGTGGGGAGGAGCACGTTCGAGGCGTCGCTCGACTCCCTCGCCCGACGAGGGACGATGGTGAGCTTCGGCAATGCGTCGGGTCCGGTGGACCCGGTCGCACCGCTCACGCTCACGAAGAAGGGCTCACTCTTCCTGACGCGTCCGAGCGTCGCCCACTACTACGCGACTCCGGAGGAGGCCGCCGACGGCGTCGCCGCGCTGTTCGAGATGATCGTCAGCGGGAAGGTCGATCCACACATCGGTGCCCGATATCCACTCCGCAACGCCGCCGACGCGCATCGAGCCATCGAGGCGCGTGAAACCGTCGGGTCCACCGTCCTGGTCGTCTGACCGCCCTCGCTCACTCGTGCCGGAGCGCCTGCATGGGATCCACACCCGACGCTCGTGAAGCCGGAATGTAGCCCGCGGCCAGTCCCACGACGCCCAGCAGGACGGCCACCAGCCCGATCACCGTTGCGTCGGCGCTTCCGAGTCCGAACAGGAGTGACTGCGCTCCGCGGCCGAGGGCCAGCGCCACGATGATCCCGACCACGCCTCCGATCACGACCATGCGCGCCACGTGCCGCAAGACCATCGCGCGCACGGTTGCCTTGCCCGCGCCCAACGCCATTCGTAAGCCGATCTCGCGGGTGCGCTGACTCACGGTGTAGGCGAGCACACCGTAGAGCCCGACCGCGGCGAGGATCGTCGCGAGCACCGCGAAGGAGGCCGAGAGCGTGCTGATGAGGCGATCGAGGAACACGTTCTCCCTCACCTGATCTTCGAGCGTCTTCAGGTTCTCGACGGGCAGATTCGAGTCCAGGCGACTCACGAGTGGCGTGATCTGTCGAATCGTCTCCGTCGGGTCGACGGCGGTTCGCACGTAGTAGATCATCGAGCCGATTCCCCGATCCTGCCGATACGGGAGGAAGAAGAGCGGCGGCGCGGGCTCCTTCACCTCGGAGTACTTGGCGTCTTGCACCAAACCGACGATCTGGATGTCGAGCTCGTCCGATCCTCCCCCTCGGTCCGACATGTATTTCCCGACCGCCTGGGCTCCGTCCAGCTCGAACTTCCGGGTGAACGCTTCGTTCACGATCGCCACCCGCGGTGCTCCGTCTCCGTCCGAGGCGGTGAACTCCCGGCCCGCGACGAGCGGCATGCCGAGCGTGCTGAGGTAGCCGGGACCGACGAAATTGACGTTCGCGTTCGAGTCGACGCCGGGCTCCCAGTCGAAGCCTTCTACGCGTACGTCGTTGCCCCAACTGCTCCCGCCCAGGACCCCCACGCGGTCGGCAGAGACGGCCGTTACGCCGGGGATGGCCGAGAGCTCCTCCTCAAGCCGGATGAAGAAGTCGGCTGACCGGTCGGGCTCGTAGCCGTTGAGCTCGGGCGACACGCCGAACATGACGATGTTCTCGGGATTCAGACCGAGATCCACCCGACTCACGTTGATGAGGCTCTTGAGGAAGAGACCCGCCGAAACCAGAAGCGCCATCGACAGCGCGATCTGGGCTGTGACGAGAGCATCACGGAATCGACGAGCCGACTTGGCGCCCGAGGGCTGGCCAAGGTTCGACTTGAGCATCACCGCGATATCGGGCCGGGTGCTGTGTATGGCCGGGTACATTCCGAAGAGCACGCCCGTGCCCAGCGACAGCAGGGCGGTGAAGCCGACCATCTGCGGACTCAACGCGAGATCGAACGTCCTCGCGGCCTCGGGCGGCAGGAGGGAGGCGATCGACACGAGCGTCCAGCGGGCCACGGCCAACGACGCCAACCCGCCCATCACCGCGAGGAGGCACGACTCGATGAGAAGCTGACCCAGCATCTGTCCGCGACTGGCACCCAGCGACCCGCGAATCGCCATCTCCTGTGCGCGGTTGGCGCCGCGGGCGAGCAGCAGGTTGGCGATGTTGGCGCACGCGATGAGGAGCACTACGCCGGTCACGCCCATCAGCAGCAGGAGAGGAATCCGACTCTCTTCGTGGATCGAGCTCTGACCCTGAAAGCCCGGCTCCACGAGCACGCGTTTGTTACGGAATTGCTCCAAACTCTGCGGGGTCATCGACGTCTGCAGCGGGACTTCGACCTCTTGGATGATGGGCGAGTAGACACCGTTGATGGCGGCCTCGGCCCCCTCGATCTGAACCCCCGGAGCGAGGCGGGCGAAGGCGTAGATCCAGTAGCTGCGTCGATTGTCCCAAGCGTCGAACCACGGACTCATGGCCGTGCGCATCGTGATGGGCACGAAGACATCCGGCTGGGCGCCGAGCGTCGTTCCGTCGAAGCCGCGGGGTGTGACACCGATGATCGTGAGCGTCTGGCCGTTTACGACGATCGACTGGTTCAGGACCGACCGATCGGCACCTAGCTGGCTTTCCCAGTAGCGGTAGCTGAGAACGGCGACCGGGTGCTCGCCGATCCGTTCGTCGTCGGCGGGGCCGATGAGGCGACCGAGCAAGGGCTGGACGCCCAAGACGGGAAAATACGAGCCGGACACCAGCGCCCCTTCGCCATTCGTGGTCTGTCCATCCTGGGAAAGGTTGGCCCCGAACAGGCGGTGCGCGGCGATGCCCGTGAAGCTGACCTGCTCGCGCTCCAGGTCCCGGAACATCGGATAGCTCCAGAGGTCCTGGCATGGCCCCGACAGATTGCACGAGTGCGAGCCGGGGTTCGGTCCAGGCGCCGTGAGATTGACCAGTCTCTGTGGCTCTTCGACGGGCAGCGCCCGTAGGAGCGCCTGGTCGAACAGCGAGAAGATCGCAGTATTCGCGCCGATGCCGAGCGCGAGGGAGACGATGGCGACGACGGTTACGAACGGTGTTTTCGCGAGCGTACGGAACGCGTACTTGAGTCCCCTCATCCCACCTCCCGTGAGCGTCGATCGAGTCAGTCCCTACTACGTTCGACGAGACCAAGGGGGTTCAGGTTGTGGAGGACGATGGCGCCTCAACCCTGCGGACGCGTCGCGGGTCATGATGGCATGACGACTACTCGTGCCCTTCTCGTCGTGTTGTTCGCACTCCTTTGCGGGCCCAAGAGCGCGGAGGGACAGGACCGACTCGCGCCGCCGGGAGGCGGGGGCGACGGACTCACGCGGACGTGGCCGATCGATCCCGAAGCGGCTCCTCGCCCGGTGCTTCGGGCCGAACGCGCGGAAGGCCGCATGGTGATCGACGGAGTATTGTCGGAGGCCGCGTGGGAGCGCGCCGACCCGGCGACCGACTTCGTGCAATCCACGCCGAACACCGGGCACCCGGCCACCGAGCGCACCGAAGTCCGCATCCTCTACGACGAGAGCATGCTCTACGTCGGGGCGATGCTGTACGATTCGGAGCCGGATGCGATCGTCGCGCAACAGATGGTCCAGGACTTCTACAGTCCCAACGAGGGGATCTTCGGACTCTCACTCGACACCTTCTTGGATCGACGAAACGCCTACTACATCATGGTGAACGCGAACGGCGCGATCCGTGAC
>JAOTVL010000030.1 GCA_029863525.1 Gemmatimonadota bacterium | reverse complement strand
AGTCGAGGCATACGATCTCCGCCCCGTCAGGGAGGTTGGCGTGGCCATCGTGAGGAGGCGGGTCCGTGAACACCAAGCGGACCTTGTGGCCACAGCCTCCGCAGTACGCGACCTCGGTCTTCATGTCGTTGCCTCCATCAAGTCGTGTATGATTCGGATGTCTCCGGGCGCCCGGCCCAGGATCCTGGCGGACTCCGTCTCGCCTCCGGCGAAGAGCGCCGTCGCGGCTGCATCTGCGTCGAGGCAGCGCGCGGCCCCCACAGTGAGCGATCGACCATATCCCACGTAGGGGCCGCCGGTCGCAGGGTCGAGCAGGTGATGGTATCGACGTCCACCGTGTCGAAAGTAGCTGAGGTAGTCCCCCGACGTGGCGACCGCCTCGTCGCTCGCGGAGAGGGTGGCAGCGAGTCCGTCGGGGCTGGCTGGGTCCCGAACCCCGATCCTCCACGGCTCTCCGGAGAGGTCCGTCCCGAGGGCCACGAGGTCGCCACCGACGTTGACCAAGCCGTTGACGACCCCGAAGCTCCGAAGCGCTTCGGCAGCCTTGTCGACGCCGAACCCCTTGGCGATACCGCCGAGATCGACGGCGGCATCGGGCGACGTCAGCCGAGCCCGGGCCCCTTGATCGTCGGTTTCCACCTCGAGCGCCTGCCACAGCTCGGCGTGGGCAAACGCCTCGACCTCTCGCTCCGCGGGGGGATGCCTGCGGTGCTCGACGTCCCAAAGTGCCGATGCACGCCCCAGGCAGGGGTCGAAGCGCCCGGTCGAACGGGCCGCCCACCGGGTCGAGGCCACCAGCACGGTGCCCGTGTCTTGCGATAACCGCACCCAGCCCGACTCCGCGTTGAGTCGGCCGACGTCCGAGTCGTCCCGGAACCTCGACATCGTTCGGTCGACACGTCGCAGCTCCGAGAACGCGGCGTCCATGGCTCGCTGAGCCCACGCCTCGTTGCGTGTCGGGATCGCGATCTCGGCCACCGTTCCCATGACCGGGATTCGTCGTCGGACCAGCGTCGGCCTCATGCGCGCCGCCACCGGCAGCCCGGCGACCGCCAGGGCTCCGATCCCGAGGGTCAGAAAGTCCCGACGCCCCAGCTCGTATTCGGACCCGTCATCCCGGGATCGACTCATCAGTGATTCCCCTTCGTCTGTTGTTCACAATCGCGCGCGCAGCCGCCGCACGCACCGTCGCAGTCTCGGCGGTCGGCCGTCGCGAGCAGTCCGAAGAGCACAAACAGGCCGGCCATGGCGGTCATCGCGATCGTAGCGCTGATCATGACGTGAACAGCCCGGCGAAGCCCATGAATGCCAGAGACAGGCTACCCGCGATGATGAGGACCAACCCCATGCCCCGGGCCATCGCCGGAACGTCGGCCACCTCGATCTGCTCCCGAATCGAAGCCATGAGCACGAGCGCCAACGTCAGCCCCAGGCCGCCACCGATCGCGTAGAAGAGCCCCTCGACGAAATCGTAGCCGCGGTTGGTCTGGAAGATCGCGAGCCCGAGGATGGCACAGTTGGTCGTGATGAGCGGCAGGAAGATTCCCAGTTCACGGAAGAGCGCGGGGCTGACCTTTTTGATGACGGTCTCGACGATCTGTACCAGTGAGGCGATCACGACGATGAACGAGATCAGCCTCAGGTAGGGTGCGAAGGGGAGCACGTACGCGTTCAGGAACGAGGCGACCATCGAGGTGATCACCAGGACGAAGATGTTCGCCCCTCCCATGCGCAAAGCCGTGGAGACCCGAGCGGACACTCCCATGAACGGGCACAGCCCGAGGAAGAGCATGAGGGTGAAGTTGTTCACCAGCATGGCCGAGACGAGAATCCAAAGCAGGTCACCCATCAGTCCGCGCCTCCCTCGCCGACGAACACCTCCGTCGTGACCCCGTGCGGCCACCGACGTGGGCGCACGGGCTCCTTCTTGCGCTCCGCCCACCAACCGAAGAGCAGGAGGATGAAGCCGAGTGCGAAGAAGCCACCCGCGGGGAGGATCATGACGATCCAAGGCTCGAAGCTCGGCCCGAAGAGGGGCACGCCGAGGAAGGAACCGTAGCCGAGTACCTCTCGCAGCCCCCCCATCATGAGGAGTGCGACAATGAAGCCGAGACCCGTTCCAGCGGCGTCCAGGATCGCGCGACCCACCGGTTGCTTCGAGGCGAACGCCTCTTGTCGGCCCAGGATCATGCAGTTGACCACGATGAGCGCGATGAACGCCCCGAGCGCCCGATGGATCTCCGGCACCACCGCGTTGAGGACGAGGTCCGCGATGGTCACGAAGGTCGCGATCACCAGAATGTAAGCGCTGATTCGCACCTCTCGCGGGATGAAGCGCTTGAAGGTCGCCACCAGCGTCGACGATCCCACGAGCACGAAGAAGGTGGCCAACCCCATCGCCAAGCTGTTGGCAACGGTGTTCGTTACGGCGAGTGCCGGGCAGAGTCCGAGCAGCTGGATCAGGACCGGGTTCTCGCGCCACACTCCGCGAAAGAAGACCTCCTCCGGCGAGACGACCCGGCGGGGACTCACGTTCCACCTCCGGACATCCAGAGCTCGTCGACACGCTCTCGAACCTCTTCGAGGCGTGCGTTGATGATGTCGATGATCGCCCTCGACGAGATCGTAGCCCCGGTGATCATCGTCACCTCGGTGGGCGCCCCGGTCTCCCGCCCGGCCTTCAGACCCTCGAGCGGCGCCAACACCCGGTCGAACTGGATCACGAAGGTCGAATCCTTCTCGATCTTGTCGCCGAGGCCGGGTGTCTCCTTGCTCTCGAGCACCTGCATTCCGATGACCTCCCCCGAGCCGGGGTGGTAGCCGAAGATCACTCGGATCACGTCTTGGAAACCAGCTCCGACTCCGACCATCGCCACGCCGACCCGGTCTCCGACACGATCGTAGCCGACGTAGACCCGGTCGAGATCCGTGGTATCGGCATCGGCGATCGAGGAGCCTGTCGGGGCGAGGAAGACGGTCTCATACCGATCCGCCCCGGCCAGCACCTCGGTCACGGCGGCCGCAAGGACCTCCGCCCTCCACGCCTCGATGCGCGGCTCCGCCCACTGGAAGACGAGCACGATGGCCAGTCCCGCCAGAGCGCCCGCCACGGCGAGCGTACCAACGAGACGAACCGAGGAGCTCTCGACCCGCAGGGGTTCCTGTGCCCGACGCTCCTCGGGCCCTAGGGCGAGCGACGGAACCGGAGTCGAAACGGCGGGAAGGCGCTCTTCGCTCACGAAGCGACGACCTCCTCGCCGGTTCCGAACACCCGGGGCTGTGTCGCCCGATTGATGAACGGTACCAACGCGTTCATGAAGAGAATCGAGTACATCACGCCTTCGGGAAGCCCGCCCCACAGGCGAATCAGGACCGCCATCGCTCCGATGCCCGCGCCGAAGATCCAACAACCATGATTCGTGGTCGGAGACGTCACCATGTCGGTCGCCATGTACCAGGCACCGAGCATGAGACCTCCACTGAACAGCATGAAGAGCGCGCCCGGGTACCGGTCGGGGTCAACGAAGTGTGCCACCTGCGAGAGGACGGCGACCGTGAGGAGAATGGAGATCGGGATCCGCCAGTTGAGGTACTTCTTGACGGCGAGATAGATGCCCCCCGCCAGGATCACGACCGCGGCGGTCTCCCCCGTCGATCCCGAGGTGGCTCCCATGAAGAGATCCACGGCTTCAGTGGGAATCTGCTCGAACTTCATCTGCCCGAGAGGCGTGGCGCCGGTCAACGCGACGGTCGGGTCCGCCGAGGTGAGCGGAAGGGCGAAGTTGTCCCCTCGGAGCTGCCACCAGTGCTCCACCGCAGCCGGCCACGTCGTCATGTCGTCGGGGAACGCCGCTTGGAGGAGCGCACGTCCGAGCAGCGCCGGATTGAAGACGTTCTGTCCAAGCCCTCCGAAGACGAGCTTCCCCAGGCCGATCGCGATGAAGCCACCAACGAAAGCCATCCAAAGGGGGATCCCGGGGGGTAACGTGAGACCCAGGAGAACCCCGGTGATTGCGGCCGATCCATCTCGCAGGGTCCCGCCCGGTCCGAACAGACGCTCGGTAACGACGCAGCCGACCGTCGCCGTGGTGATGACCAATGCGGCGCTCGGCCCGAACCAGTAGATCGCCGCCCCCACCACGGGAACCAGGGTCGCCACCACCGACCACATGATGCGCGGCGTCGAATCGGGTCCCTTGATGTGAGGTGATGCCGTGAGCTCGAAGCGATGCACGTCCATCACGCCGCGGCCCGCTTCCTGAGCGCTTTCTTCGAGAGCGCGAACATCTGCGAGAGCGGAATGTTCGACGGGCAGACGTACGAGCAGCACCCGCACAACATGCAGTCGAGCAGGTGCAGTCGCTCCATCTCCTCATAGCGACCCGCCTGAGCAAGAATTCCGAGCTCCGAGGGATTGAGGAACACAGGACACGCATCGAGGCAATGACCGCACTTGATGCACGGGTACGTGCGCTTCGGCTTCACGTGTGCCGCGGTGAGAACCACGACCCCCGTGGTGCCCTTGATGATCGGTGTGCGCATGTCGGGCTGTGACGTGCCCATCATCGGTCCGCCGAACACGATCTCTGCCGCGTCGTCCGTCACCCCTCCGCAGAACTCGAGCACGTCGACGAGCATGGTGCCTACCGGAACAATCAGATTCGCAGGCTTACGCAGCCCCGGGCCCGTGACCGTCACGATGCGCTCGATCAGGGGGAGACCTGTCTCGAATACCTCGGCGATCGTGGCGATGGAGCCCACGTTCTGAACCACGGCGCCCACGTGCATCGGGAGCTTGCCCGACGGGACCTCGCGTCCCGTAACCACCTCGATCAGCATCTTCTCCGCACCCTGCGGATACTTCACCGTCAGTGGCATGACCGTGACGTCGAGGTCTTCAGGCAAGCTACGCTCCAGCTCCGCGATCGCGTCGGGCTTGTTCTTTTCGACGCCGATCACCGCCCGCTCGACACCGAGGCATTGCATCATGATGCGGATACCGAAATGCACCCGCTCCGGATGCTCGACCATCGTGCGGTGATCGGTCGTGAGATACGGCTCGCACTCGGCGCCATTGACGAGCAGCCACTCGATCGGGAGGTCGGGAGGGGGCGATAGCTTCACGTGCGTCGGGAACGCCGCACCGCCGAGGCCGACGACGCCCGCTTCCTGGACGGCAGCGCGAACCTCGTCAGGCGAGAGGCCCTCCCAATGCGGCACGGATCTGGGCCGAGGGATCTGCGGGCTGAAGGGCTCGACATCGATGACGACCGTCTCGGCGAGTGAGCCATCGGGGTGAGGCCACCAGTCGATCGCCGCGACCGTGCCCGCGGCCGACGCGTGGATCGGGACCGAGACGAAGCCGTCCGCCTCGGCGATCTTGTCCCCCCGCTCCACACGATCCCCCTTGCGAACCAGGCAGCGGGCAGGCTTGCCGGCATGCTGTCGGAGCGGAAGAGCGATGCGGTCGGGAAAGGGCATCCTCCGCACTTGTACCGCCTCGGTCAGCTCCTTCGAGTCCGGAGGATGGACTCCGTGTCGGAAGGTGACGCCGAACGCTTTCACGAGCCCATCCTCAGTTGAAGCGCGCGGCGCGGGCGATCCACTTCTCCAGGTCCTTCTCCTTGGGATTCAGCGGATCCCCGGGGTGAATGATCTCCGCCGGGCAACGCTCGGCGGCCTGGACGATTTGGGCGAAGGTGCCGGCCAGCGGGTCCTTGATGTAGGCCTGTTTGTTCTCGTCGTACGCAAACATCCTTCCATTGATGTTGGTGCACTCGTTGCACGTCGTGCACCGCGCCGTTTCGATCCACGGCTCCATCCGGAAGTCATCCTCGGACTCGTCGACGCTCACTGCGACCGAGTCCGACGTGGCTGCCGACTCCACGGCCTCGGTTGCCGGTTCGGCGGGTTCCACCGCAGCGACCTCGCCGACCGAGGATGACGCCGTCGGCTTTACCCCGACCGCCCCCTCCGTCGCGGTGGCGGCGCCGTTGCCACCGGACCCACTCACGTCGCCCACCGGCCCGACCGGCTCGAGCCCGCGCGTCGCTCTCGCCTCCTTCAGCAGCTCGGCGACGGTGACTTCGCCGCCACGGAAACCGAGGAGTCCCTCTGCCATCCGTCGGGCGATCACACGAGGATACGTCGCTTTCAGCTCCGCGATCTTGACCTCGTACTCGCTCCGCAGCGCCTCGATCCGACGGTCCAGGTCCGCCTCGAGCTCGGCCTCGACCGACCCGTGCACCGACTCGGGGACGTCTAGCCCCGCCATCTGCCGAAGCTGGTGCCAGAAGTGGAGACGGTCCTCCGCGAGTGAGACCATCTGCGTCGACGCCTGAAGCCGAGCGAGGCGCTTCTCCCCATCGATGGTCCAGATGAAGGGCCTCTTCCCGACGCGGTCGTCGGGAGCGAGCGCCATGAATTCGTGGAACGGAACCATGTCGTCGTCCCATTCGGCACGGTCGACGGGCTGGAAGTTCTTCCGGAACCGCACCTCGGTCGCCGCCCAGTCGGCGGTCGTGACCGGAAGCTCCATCGAGGCCGGCTGCCCGTCGTCGTCCACGTAATCGAGCGTGTACGAAGGCCACACCGATTCGATGTCGGGATTGCCGTCCAGTGACAGACAGTCTGTCAGGTCCGGACCACCGTCGGGATCGTACGTCAGGAATGGAAAGGCCCGGCACTCGAGCGCGAGCTTCGCCGCCTGGGGTGCCCATTCGTCGGCAAGCCCATGCTCCACCGGGCAAGGCGTGTAAATGTTGAGTACGGCGGGTCGTCGGGAGTTGAGTCCCTTGATGACCCCGCCGATGAGGTGGGAAGCGGAGGCCTGCGAGGACTGGTGAACAAACACGCCTCTGTGGGCCATGGCGATGAAGGCCAGCTCCTTGCGGACCTCCGTCTTCCCGTGTTGTGCAGCACCCCATGCCGACATATCGGCGACCTGCCCCGTGAAACCGCTCGTGCACGCCTGTCCACCCGTGTTCGAGTAGACCTGCGTATCGAGCACCATCACAGTGATCGGCTTTCCACTCGCCATGAGTCGGCTGAGGTTCTGGAACCCGATGTCGAGCATCGCCCCGTCGCCCCCGATCGTGAGAATCGGCGGACAGAGCTTGAACTCGTCGTCCGTAAACTGTTTCCAGTCGAACTGCTCCGCGAAGGGCTCGAATTCCTCAGCGGAGTACGAGCCGTCCACGATCGCCTGTGCCCGTCGAACCGAGAGGAAGGCGTCGCCCATCTTCCGCATGTGCCCTTCGAAGATTCCGAGCGCGATCGAAGGCGCATCCTGGAAGAGGTGGTTCACCCAAGGGAACGGATACGGATTGTACGGATAGGTGCTGCCCCAGACGGACGAGCACCCGGTGGAGTTCGAGATCCCGAGCGAGACCCGACCCTTGCCGCTCGGCCCTTCGGTGTAGAGCCAGGTGAGATCGTCGAGCGCCTTCTTCGCCTGCGTGATTCGCTTGAGCTCTGCCTTCTTTTCCTCCGACAGGTCGACGTCGACATGATCGCCGGGCTGCAACGCCGCCTCGTCGAGATCGGCCTCGGAAGCGAGCAGCTCGCGCGCCAAGCGGTCCAGCTGGTCACTCAACCGTCCGACGTCGTGGAGGAGCGCCTCCACGCGAGGTTGCATGAGAGATTCGACCGTGGACACCACGAGGTGAACCGCGGTCTTCTCGCCGCACCCCATGCAGGCGCCGTCGCCGCCCGCCATCGAGCGGTAGTTGTCCTTCTTGAGGAGGAGCGACGAGAGGACACCGATTCCCTCGTCCAAGTCCCGGATATTCACGTAACGATCATCCGTGTCCGGCAGCCGCTCCCAGAACTTCCAGTTCCGCCGCAGCTGATCGACGATCCGGTCGTCCTGCTTCACCGTGACGAGCGCCTGCTCCGGACAGACCTCGACGCAGATGTTGCAGCCCTTGCACGCCTCGGGGTTCACAGTGATCGAGAGGAGCCCGCCGGATCCCTTCTCGCGCGACTCGGGGAGGTCGAAGAAGGGCGCGGTCTTGGCCAGAGGGAACTCGTCGAGCACCGGATAGACCCGCGACCATTCCTCCTCCAGACGCGCTCGACGATCGGGATCCCAGCCGAGCTTGTCGACGACGTTCTCGAACGCGGCGGCCGCGACTTCGCCGAACGTGTGGAACGGCACGCCGTGCAGGATCTTCTTCGACTCCCGTGCGAGGTGCTTGGTGACCTGGCGCATGTGATCGAGCGGCTTGCCGTTCGTCGCGTGTCGGACGGCGGTGTCGAAGACGTCTTCGACGCTGTTCACGAGCCCGGGTATGGCGGCGTCGGGACATTGCACCCAGCACTGGCTGCAGCCCGTGCACTTCTCGGCGATGAAGTCGGGCACCTCGAATCGGATGCCCGTCATGTCGCGGATGGAGCTCGACGCGGCGGGCATTGCGCTGACCGCCGCGAACGGGTCGGCAATCGTGTCCTGACCGATCGCGCACACCGCGCACACTTGCTCGTAGAAGCGACCGGGGTTGGCGAGACCCTCCTCGGCAAGCGGCGCGGCCATGGCCGCCGGAATCGGCGCGACAGGAGCCTCCGATACCTCGACCGAAGCCACTTCGGCATCCGTTCGCACCTCGACGACCTCGTCCCACCCACGACGGATCACGCGGATGTTGTCCTCCACGACTCGGACGCCGAGGTGACCGAACTTCTTCTCCGTCTGTGCACGAATGCCCTCGAACAGCCGCTTCTCGTCGAGGCCCTCCCGCTCGAGGAGCGGCGCGCAATGGAAGAAGGCGCCCATGAACGCGGCACCCTGCATTCGATACCGAAGCTCCGGATCGGACGCCTCACTCGACGCGATGCCGAAGGCGTCCAGCGTGAAGACCCGGATCTTCTTCTCGCGTATCGTCCGGCGGGCGAGCGCGGGAATCGACGTCCAGACTGCCTCGGGTGTCTCGTGGCTCTGAAGGACGAAGACCCCGCCCTCTTCCATCCCGGCGAGCGGATCGGAGTGGCCGAACACGTTTCCGTCGGGCGAAAGCACGACGTTCACGTGCTTGAGCTCGGCGTTCAGCTTCACCGGGTCGTGCGAGAGGACCGAATAGAATGTCGTCGGCTGACCCTTCTTCTCGGACCCGTACTTCGGGTTGGCCTTCACGTGCATGCCGAAGAGCTCGAAGGCGGTCATCGTGAGGTTCTTCCCCATCGTGATGGCCCCCCAGCCTCCGACGGAGTGGATCCGGATCGAGACCGATTCCTTCGGCAGGAGGTTGATCTCACCGGTGGAGCGCAGCGCCAGCCCTTCGATGTCCGGGTACTCCTCGAGCAGGCGTTCCTGCCAGATGCGCAACTTGGGCAGACGCGTGCCCTTCCGGATGAAGTCGATGCCGAGGTAGAACTGCCGACGGCCACCCCCGTCGGGGAGCATGTTCTCCACCGCGGCGACGACGTCGCCGGGCTGAAGATCCCGGCTCCCGAAGCCGAATCCCGCGGAGTAGAAGTCCGGCATGCCCTCCGGCGCGACGCTCGCGAGACCCGGGAAGGGCGTGGGGCGCGTGACCTTCTTCCTCCGACCACCGCTCTGGTCGACCCGCCAATTCTCCATCGACTTCGTCATGGCGGCACGGATCTCCCGAAGGAGGGGCGGGTCGACCGCGAGTGGCTGATCACACCGCTCGAAGACCGTGACCGCTCTCTTGCCCGCGAGGAGCGCGGTGATGAGGTCGGCCGGGAAAGGCCGAAACATGCTCACGTTCAAGACGCCGACTTTCAGGCCACGTTCCTGGCGCAGATAATCCGCCACCAATTCGAGATTAGGCACCACGGAACCCTGGCCAGCCAAGACGTAATCCGCATCCTCCGCACGATACCCGCTTGCACGGGCATAGCGACGACCCGTCAACTCGGCCCACTCCGCCATCGCCCGATCGGTAAGAGCGGCGACGTGGTCGAAGTAGAACGGACGTTGTGCGGCTACCCCCTGGGCGTACGCGTCCTGGTTCTGGACCGTCCCGAGCATGGCCGGATAGTCGACGCTGAACAGCTCGGGTACGCGCCGCCGCGTCGGGCCGAAACTCAGGCGCTGCGCGGGCGTCGGACACTCGATCTCATCCGCGGGGTCGCCGAGGAACTCCCGGATCAGCTCTGGCTCGGGAAGTCGGACGGACTCCAGCACATGGCTCGTCAGGAAGCCGTCCTGCGCATTGAGCCCCGGCGTGAGCGAGAGTTCAGCTACCCGGTGCGCGATCAGCGTAAAGTCTCCGGCCTCTTGTACGCTCTTTGCGAAGAGCTGGAAGAAGCCTGTGTCATCGACTGCGTGGTAGTCGTCGTGACCCGCGTGCACGTTGAGCGCATGCTTCGTCATCGCCCGCGCGGCAACGTTGAGAACGTAGGTTAGACGCTTCCCTGTCGCGGCATAGAGGGATTCGTGCATGTAGGCGATGCCCTGACCGCTCGAGAAGTTCGTCGAGCGCAGACCCGACATGCTCATGCCGGCCGTCACGGCCGCGGCTGCGTGCTCGCCCTCGGGCTCGAAGAAGCGAAGCCGGCGACCGAAGACGTTCGTCTTTCCCTTGGCCATCGCGTCTGCCCAACCCTCGCCCATCTGGGTCGATGGCGTAATCGGGTATGCTCCCGCGGCCTCGCTCGCGTTCGTCTCGGCGTGGACCACCGCGCCCGTACCGTCGGTGGCGGTAGGAATACCAGGAAATCTCGGCTCCACGCCGTGCCCGTCTCTTCGGTCGTTCATGACACCTCGCTCCCGACTCCGGCGAGGAGCTCAGGGAATTGCTGGCCCTCGATCCAAACGATAGCACCGGTCGGGCATCGCTCGAGGGCGTTCGGGTTCTCCGATTCGATCCGGTCGTAATCGACGACTGCAAGTCCGTCGATCATCTCGATGAGCCCCTCGACGGCGTCCGACGCGCAGCGGCCGCAGGCGTTGCAGGCGACCGAGCAGACAGCCTCCGCCGCGTCGCCGCTCAGGAGGTTCTTGCACTGCACCACCAAGTGATGGTCCACGGGCATGAGCACGAAGAGGTCGAGGGGGCACGCGTCCACGCAGTCTCCGCACGCCGTGCAGAGATCGACGTCGACGACTGGCAGTCCGAACGGGCTCATCTCGATCGCGTCGAAGTCGCAGGAAACCGCGCAATCCGCGAAGCCCAGACAGCCCCAAGGGCACGCCTTTCCACCACCGCTCACGGCGGCGGCTGCCGCACAGCTCTCGATGCCGTGGTACACCGCCTTGTAGGGGGCGACGTCCCGGCCACCCGCACAGAGGAGGCGCGCCACCTGCTGGTGGGCCGATCCGGCCGCAACCCCGAGGTATTCGGCGACGTCGGAGCGGTCCTCAGGACCCATCACGGTGCACTCCGCGGGCGTGGCGAGGCCCCCGATCACGGCTTCCGCAAACGCACGGCATCCCGCCCGGCCACAAGCGCCGCAGTCGGCGCCCGGGAGCAGGTCGCGAACCGCGTCGACCCGGGGATCTTCCCAGACCTTGAAGCGCGCGTTCACGACCGAGATCGCCGCACCGAACACCGTGGCGACACCCCCGAGGATGGCGACGGATCCGAGCACTTCCGCGGGCGCGATCACGTGGCCCCTACTCCTCGCCCAAGTCCGTGCGTGAGAGAAGCCATGCCGCCAATTCGTCGACGGATGCGTCCGGCCCGTCTCCGAAGAGAGACTCGACTTCGTCGGATGGGCCGGGGTCCGCCTCACCCGTGGCCGGGGTGGCCATGGCCCTCAGGTGCGCGAGCTCCTCCGTCCCGGCCGAAGCCCGTCGTCCCCGGCCCAGATCATCGTCGGATGGGATCCGTACCACCGAGAGACGATCCCACGGCACCGCGCCGCCGTCCGGGTCGTGCGTGAAGTACGCCTGGCCCGGCCTGTCCTGGTCGAAGAGAAGCGCGACGGCCGGATGCCCCGTCCCCCTCAACCGCATCAAGTCGTCCGGATCCGCGGTCTGCATCACGAACGTCCCGGGGGTGATGAGGCGCGCGAGGGGCGCGGGCGTCGTCGGGCCCTCCGGCAGCAGCACCAAGGCGACGTTGCCGTCCAGAAACTCACCCAGTCCCGCGGGCACACAGTCTTCTCCACGGGTACGAACCACGAGAGGTGGCGCAAGTCGACGCTCGGCTCGGTTCCATAGGCGGAACGGGAGGGCTCCGAGCAGGGCGCCGTGCTCACCGGGTTCGAACGCACCCGCGCGCGCCAGCTCGACCGCGCGCGCGGCCCCGAACGCGCGTCCGAACCGCGCGAGCGCAGCCTTCACGGCGTCTCGCAAGTCGCCACCGGGCTCTACGTCAACCGTGTGCCGGACGGACGGGCTGCCGAGCCCTTTCAGGACCCGCTCGGCGCGATCCAGGACGTCGATCGCGTCGGGCGTCAGCGAAGTGTCGCCGATCCCCATGAGGCTAGCGAAGCGCTCCGGATCGATTCGACCGATCGCGAACGGGCCGAGTTCGATCAGCGCTTGCTCGGTCTTGAAGCTCTCCTCGCCAACGCGTCGAACCACTTCGGTGCGCACCTCTTCCTCGGCAGCTACGACCGCCGCGCGAAAGGACTCGATACGAGGCTCCAACGCCGCGACGGCCCGTTCGGACAGATCGGTGGCCACGTCCATCACGGCTTCAGACGGCATAGCGCTCGAACTCCTTCTCGAGCAGCTCCATCTTCTCGTGAGCCGAGTGCTGCGGTATCGACCGTGTCTCTTCGTACCTTGGCCGGGATTCATCCTCGAAGAAGATGCCGAGCCGGATCGCCGTCATGTCCTGAGCCAGCGCCCGCGCGTGCGCCAGGTCGGAGGAGTCGTGCTCCACCTTGTTCTTGTAGATCGCATCCAGCGCCTCGACACGAATCCCGCCCGGTCCCTCCAGGATCTCGACTCGATCGGGCTGCTTCGCCGCCTCGCCGAAGATGTCCGCCGTGAAATGGGGACAGCGCTGGAGAATCCGGACGAAAGCAAAGCCAGAATGCTCGTAGGCAGCCTTCAGCGTGGCGAAGAGGTGGGCGGGGATCCACTCGGCGGTCTGCGCAACGAAGGAAGCGTTCGTGATGCCCAGCGTCGCTTCCAACGGGTTCATCGCCGGCAGGTAGCTGCCTCGCGGCTGGGTGTTGCTCTTGTATCCTTGGGGCGTCGTCGGCGAGGTCTGCTTCTTGGTGAGCCCGTAGATCTCGTTGTCGAGGAGAAGAGCGACCATGTCCACGTTGTACCGAACGGCGTGCACCCAATGTCCCGCGCCGATCGAGATGCAGTCTCCGTCCCCCATGACCACGAAGACGTCGAGCTCTGGCCGGGTGAGCTTCACCCCGGTGGCGATCGTCAGCGCACGTCCGTGGATTCCGTGGAACCCATAGGTCTTCATGTAGTGCGGAAAACGGCTCGAACAACCGATGCCGGACACGAAGACGGTGTTTTCGGGGGCGAGCTGCTTCTCGGCCAGAAGGCGTTGGGCCGCGGAGAGCACCGAGTGATCGCCGCAGCCCGAACACCAACGGGCCACCGGGCCTTCATAGTCGACCCTGTCGAAGACCCGATCGTCATCGCGGGCCGCGTGCAGGAGTCCGCAGGACTCACCGCTCATGCCGAGCCTCCTTTGGGCAGGTTGTCACGGATCGCTCCCAAGATCTTCCCTGGGCGGAGCGGTTCACCCAGCACGCGCGTCCAACAGTCGACATCGACGAGCGTGGCGCCTCGAAGCAGCCAGGATAGCTGGCCCCGACGACGGTTCTGCTCAGTGATGAAGGGATCACCGAGCTCGTCCGAATAGTTGATCTCCACCGTCATTACCTTGGTGAAGTGCGAAAAGATCTCCTTCAAGCCCGGCGGAAGAGGCGAGAGGAAGGTCAGATGGAGCGACGACACGGCGAGCCCCTCGCGCCGTGCCCTCTCGACCGCCTCTTCGATCGCTCCCTTCGTGCTGCCCCACCCCACGACGAGCAGATCGCCGTGTTCGTCACCGTTGACCGGGGGAGGCCTGAGCGTGCTCTGGAACGCGGCGAGCTTTCGGCTCCGCATGGTGCTGGCCCGCACGTTGACGGCCGAGTCGTAGGCGACCTTCGAGCGCTCGTCGTGGGCGAGGCCCGTCACCGTGTGCTCGCCGCCCAATTGACCCGGGATGAACCGACGTGAGATGCCGGTGTCCGGGTCCCAGTCGTACGGCCTTTGTCCCTCCGGGATCGGGCGTTGGTCGGGGGGCGTCGATTGCCACTCGGCCGACAGCAGCGGTCGTGGGTACGGTGCGACCCCAGTCGCGAGGTTGGCGTCCGAAAGAACGATCACCACGGTACGAAGCACCTCCGCGATCCGGCGGGCCGTCGTCATGACGTGGAAGCACTCTTCGATCGTCGCCGGAGCGACGACAACGTGAGGCGCGTCGCCGGGTTGGCCAAAGATGGCGGCCAATAGGTCGGATTGCTCGACCTTCGTCGGGAGGCCGGTGCTCGGACCACCGCGCTGCACGTCCACCACGACCAGCGGAATCTCGGTCATGATGGCCAAACCCAAGAACTCGGTCTTCAGGGCCATTCCTGGACCGGACGTGATGGTGAAGGCGCATTTTCCGGAGTACGATGCGCCGATGGAGACGCCCGCCGCGGCGATCTCGTCCTCCGCCTGGTGGACGACGCCACCGAACCGCTCGAAGACATCGCCCAGCATGTGCGAAACGCTGGTAGCCGGCGTGATCGGGTACATGGCCGCGAGCTCGAGACCCGCAGCGACGGCACCGAGCGCGATCGCCTCGTTCCCGTTCATGACGACCATTTCCCGCTTGCTCTCCATCGTCGGAATGCGATAGCGGAAGTCGAGGTGCTCGCCGGCCCATCGATAGCCCGACTCGAGCAGTCGGTGGCTGCGCTCGGTCACCTCCGGCGACTTCTTTCGAAATGCGTCGGCAATCTGTGCGCGGCAGAGCTCGAGGTCGCGATCGTAGATCCACGCCAGCATGCCCAGCACGAACATGTTCTTGCCGCGCCGAGGGTTGTCGACGACGTCGAGACACGCGTCCTCCATGGGGACTTCTACGATTCGATAGTCCTTCTCGGACAACTCCTCCATGGCCGCGGACCACTGGTCCCTGATCTCCGGGTCCGGATGGGTCGCCCACATGTTCTCGATAAGGATCGTCGCGTCGTCGGCGAGCGCGTTGAGACGGTGTCGACCCAGGAGCGCCTGCTCGTTGAACGCGATCACGAGGTTGGTCTCGTCACCCCAGTTGGTGACCGGCTCGCTCCCGAGTCGCACGCGGATGCCCGAGGCCCCCGCCGGGTTCCGAGGCGGAGGCTCGACCTCGGCCGGAATGATCTCCACGGTCCAGACGCCGTTGCCCATTTTCGCCGAGACCGCACCGAAGATCTGGCCGCACTTCTGCGCGCCTTCGCCTGAATCCGAGACGATCTCCACCGACTTGTCGTCGACGGTATAGGTCGTAACGTCTTGATCCGTCGGCGTTCGATCGCCGACGGTTGGAAGCTTCACCGCCATCCTTCCCCCCATTGAGGGTCGGTTTTCATCGCAGCCTCGCGGCTGCTGGCCCATTATGAAGCTACGGGGGGGGCTTCGCGACAGGTGTCGGGAGAGAGAGGGGCGGAGAGGTCGGGAAAGCGACCTCGGCAGGGTAGGGAAAGTCCCCACCCAAGACCCCGACACGCCTGGTCCCGAACCGCCGGCCACGCCCCGATCAGAAGTCGAGAAGGGAGTCGTCCGCCGAAGTAGCGTCTACTTCCCGGCGGCCGGTCGGTCGTCGTCTTCACCCTTTGGCTCCTCGACCAAGCGCCGCGACGCTGGCGGCTCGTCTCCGCCTCGCACGAGCTGCTCGATCTTGCCCACGAGCGAGTCGTCGCCCGCGGTACTCGCGCCGAACAAGCCGTCGTCGGTCTCGAGGGCGTCCATGCGCTCGACGACGCTGTGGAGGTTGATCCATTTGTCGAAGCGTTCGCTGGCTCGCACCACCGAGTAGAAGAGCCGGGGCCTTCGGCCCCGACCCGCGATGAAGTCGAGGATGATCGCGCCAATCGAGAGCCAGATCGCGACGAAGTCCTTCAAGCCGTCGAGGAACAGCTTCACTTGGAAGATCGCGAAGTCGCGTAGGGTGACGCTGCGCGACGCCACGGTCATCGGTTTATCGGTCGTCATATGTCCAAGTTAGGCTCGGAGTCGTACTCTCGCTCGGTGTGGTGAACTTCCTCCGCGGCTCATCGGCGGCGGACGAGCTGTGCCCCTTACGGCGAACGCACCCAGGAGGTTCAGCTCGGCGACTCAGCGTGGCGGGGCCGTCCCGTGTCGAATACGAATAGGAGCACCCGCCAGGAACGAATATGGACCGACGCCGTAGGAATGAATCCCGCTGCGTCACAACCGGAACCAAGAGCCCATGAGGCGATTCTCTACCGCCTGCATCGTCTCGGTCTGTGCCGCTCTCACGCTCGGCATCACGGCGTGTGGGAGCCCGGACCGGGAGAGCGAGCGCTTGGAGGTTTCGGACGCGGACTCACCCGGATCCACCGGAGGGGCACGCGTCGATCCCGCTCGCGCGGCCGGACTTCTCACCCAAGAGGCGCCTCCGGCGGTCGGGCGACCCGTCACGGGAGGAGAGATCGGACCTCGCATGAACCCCGACGAGCCCTCGGGACGTTGGCCATTCTACTGGACGCGTGCGGTCTATTCGAGCAGCGGCCGGGGCTGGTACGGGGGGCGCGGTGGTGGTTCCTGGGCGACGGACTATCCGAAGGGTGACCGTCAGTTCCTGATCGTCCTCAAGCGGCTCGTACGCCTGAATGCATACGACTGGGAGAACGCGGTCAGCCTGGCGGATCCGGACATCCGCCGCTTCCCGATCATCTACGCGGTGGAGGTAGGTCGCATGAACATGACCCGCGAAGAGGTCGATGGACTGCGCTCCTACTTGGACGCCGGGGGCTTCCTCATCGTGGACGACTTCTGGGGCAGCCGGGAGTGGGCCCAGTTCGAGGCCAACATGCGCGCCGTGTTCCCCGACCGACCCATCCGGGACCTTCCGCTCGACCACGAGCTCTTCTCCGCCTTCTACGACATCGATGAGATCCTGCAGGTACCCAACATCAACAACGGGGCCAGCGGATATCGGACGCACGAGCGAGACGGATACACCCCCTACGTGAAGGGGATCGAGGACGACGAAGGCCGGCTCATGGTCGTCGTAAACTGGAATACGGACCTCGGCGACGCCTGGGAGTGGGCGGAAAGCCCTTACTACCCGCTCATGTACTCGACCTTCGCCTACGAGATGGGCGCCAACATGATCGTCTACGGAATGAGTCACTGATGGACGCGCTCTTCGACTTCCTCTTCAAGTACCGTCCACTCGCCTTCGAGCAGGGAGAGTTCATCTTCGCGGCGCCGGCGTCCGTCCGGCTCTGGCTCGGCGCGGTGGGGCTGGTGGCCGCGAGCGCCGTCGCGACGTACACGATCGCTCGTGGCAGGAGCACCGTGACCGACCGCAGCATCATGGCGGCTCTACGTGTGGCTCTCCTGGGTGTGCTCGTGTTCTGTCTCATGCAGCCGACGCTCGTCCTCTCGACGGTCGTCCCGCAGCAGAACTTCGTCGGCGTCCTCATCGACGACTCCCGCAGCATGGGCTTGGAGAACGAAGACGGAACGGTGCGGAGCGACTTCGTTGCGGAGGCGTTCACCCCCGACACCGGCACCCTCATCGACGCGTTGGCCGAACGGTTCGTGCTCCGCTTCTTCCGCTTCTCGGACGTCGCGGGCCGAATCGAGAGCCTGGACGAACTGAGCTACCGTGGTACCGGCACCGATATCGCCGGCGCCCTCGACGTGGCCCGTGAGGAATTGGCCGGCGTCCCACTGTCCGGTTTGGTCGTGGTCAGCGACGGCGCGGACAACGACGACCGTCCGCTCGCCGAGTCGCTCGTGCCGCTTCAAGCGGCCGGCGTCCCGGTCTTCACTGTGGGCGTCGGCGACGAGCTCATCGAGCCCGACGTCGAGCTCGGTCGGGTCGAGCTTCCGCGTGCCGTGCTCGAAGGCTCGACGATCATGGTCGACCTCGTGGTGACCCAGAGCGGCTTCGGTCAGCGGAGTGTTCCGATCGTGGTCGAAGACGACCAGCGGATTCTCGCGGAAGAAACCGTCGAGCTCGGGCCGGACGGACAGCCGGTCGTGGCGCGAGTCGCTTTCCAGCTCGAGAGCTCCGGGTCCCGCCGCATCGACTTTTCGATCGCGACGCAGCCGGGCGAGCGTGTGGACCGCAACAATCGACGATCCGCGTGGGTCGAGGTGCGTGGGGAGAGCGACAAGATCCTCTACTTCGAAGGCGAGCCGCGTTTCGAGCTGAAGTACATGCGACGCGCGGTACATGGCGACGAGAACCTACAGCTCGTCATCTTGCAGCGCACCGCCGAGAGCAAGTTCTACCGGCTCGCGCTCAGCGACAGCACGGAGCTCCAGTTCGGCTTCCCGACCACCCGAGAAGATCTGTACCGCTACCGCGGCCTCGTCATCGGCAGCGTGGAAGCGTCGTTCTTCACGCACGATCAACTCCAGATGATCGCCGACTTCGCATCCGAGCGCGGGGGCGGCCTGCTCTTCCTCGGGGGCCACAACGCTTTCGCCGAAGGCGGCTGGGCGGGCACGCCGGTCGAAGAGGTCATGCCGGTCATCCTCGGAGAGCCGAACGGGGGCACTCAGGGATTCTTCGCAGAGGTGAAGGCCCAGCCGACGCTCGCCGGGTTGGCGCACCCGATCGTGCAGCTCGACGCCGAGCTCGATCGGGTCGAAGCTCGCTGGGACTCGCTCCCTCCCATCACGATCGTGAATCGTCTCGTCGAGACGCGACCCGGCGCGACGTCACTCTTGAACGGTGCGGTCACCGGCGGCGGCGCCGACCAGGTGCTCCTCGCCTTCCAGCGCTACGGACGTGGGAAGTCGGTCGCGCTGACCACGCAGGACACGTGGCTCTGGCAGATGCACGCCGACGTGGCGCTCGAGGACATGAGCCACGAGTCGTTCTGGCAGCAGATGCTCCGGTGGCTGGTCGACGGCGTTCCAGATCCGGTGTCCGTCTCGACCGACCAGGAGCGGGTCGAGCCGGGGGAGACGGTCCGACTCCTTTCCTCCGTCAGTGACTCGACCTTCATCGACGTAAACGACGCCTCGGTCACCGCACGCGTGACGAGTCCGAGCGGAATCGTCGACGAGCTCCCCGTGGAGTGGACCGTCGAACGTGATGGCGAATATGCTGTCGAGCTTCGGCCCGCCGAGCTGGGCGACTACGAGATCGAGATCGTCGCGGAGCGCGCCGGCGCACCCCTCGGCACCGCCCACACGTACCTCCACGCCGCACCCAGCGACGAGGAATTCTACAACGCGGGTCGCCGCACCTCCCTGCTCCGGCGCATCGCGGACGAGACCGGGGGTCAGTTCTACACGCCGGAGACCTCGGCCACGTTGCCCGAGGACATCACGATCTCCGGCGCCGGTGTGACGCTCGTGGAAGAGCACGATCTCTGGGACATGCCGGGGCTCTTTCTGCTGCTGCTCCTACTGATGGGCGCCGAGTGGGGCTTCCGCCGACTCCGGGGACTCGTGTGAGTCTTCGGCTCGTGGTCTGTGTCGTGGCCCTGGGGTCGTTCGTTCCCCTGGCGAGCGTATCCGCTCAAGGCCGGACGCATGCCGTGATCGTGACGGGCCTCGGCGGCGCCGAGGAGTACCGTCAGAGCTTCCACGCCGAAGCCACGCAGATCTACGACGCTCTCATCTCACGACACGGCCTCCCGAGGGAAGACGTGGTGTACCTCGGCGAAAACGTCGAGGCGGACCCCGAACGGATCAGCCTGCGCTCGACCCGGGCCAACGTGCTCCAGGTTCTTGGCGAGATCGCCCAGCGAGCAGGCCCGATGGATCGCCTCTTCGTCGTCTTGATCGGACACGGCACGACCGGTCGCGACGAGCCCCAACTCAACCTTCCCGGACCGGACCTCGTACCGAGCGATCTGCAATTGGGATTGGTCGCCTTCCCGACGCAGACGCTCGCCCTCGTGCACACCGGCACGGCGAGCGGCGGCTTCATCGCCCCGCTCTCGGGTCCGAATCGGGTGCTCATCGCGGCCACCCGCTCCGACCGACAACTCAACGCGACGGAGTTCGGTCAGTTCTTCGCCGCGGCCGTGGCCGGGGAAGGCTCGGACCTCGACAAGGACGGGCGACTCTCTCTTCTCGAGGCGTTCGACTACACGCGCCTGGAAGTCGAACGGCTGTACGAGGAGCAGAACGAGCTCCTGACCGAGACAGCGGTCCTCGACGACAACGGCGACGGCACGGCCAGCCACGACGCGAACCTCGCGGGACCCGACGGTCCCCTTGCCGCGACGTTCCACCTCGGTGGCGTGTCCGGAACCGCGGCGCAGGTCCCCGACGACCCGGAGCTGGCCCGACTCTACGAGGAGCGTGCTGAGATCCAGGGTCGCATCGACGAGGTCCGGGCGCTCCGAGACCAGTTGGACGAGGACGCGTATCTCGACGCGCTGGAGCCGCTGCTCATCGAGCTCGCGCTCAAGAATCGGGAGATCCGAGCGCTCGAGAGCGGGGGGAGGCCGTGAGCGGACGCCCCCGGATCCTCGGTCCATGGGGTCCACTCGCGCACTCCCGGCGCCGAACAGGCGTGCGCGCGTGGGGGGGCGCATCGGCTCTGGTGCTGGCCGTGGTGTTCACGCCTTCGGGCGCGGAGGCCCAGGACGCGAACGCCGCACGGTCCGCGCTGCGAGCCGGCGAATACCAGGACGCGATCGAGGCCTTCGAGGACGTACTCCGAGATCAGCCGGGAGCCGATCAAGCCCGGATCGGTCTCATGGACGCCCTGCTGGCCACGGGGGCCTACGAGGAGGCGGTGCGCGTCGGGCAGGCGGGCCCGCAACCTCGAGCCGTGGCGCATCGGACCGGAGAGGCGTTGGAGCTCTTGGGTCGGCTGGACGAGGCGGAGCAGGCATACGGCGAAGGAGCGTCGTCGGGCGGGCCGTGGGCCCTCACGTCCGAAGTCGCTTTGGCGGAGCTCAGGTTCGCGCGGGGGCAGATCGACGACGCCATGGAGCGATTCGATCGCTTCATCGACGTCTACAACCAGGCGGATGGTTCGCTCGGCTCTCGGGACCTCACCGCCGTCGGTCGCGCGGTGAGGTACCTGGGACGGACGAACTCCGACCTGTTCCAGGACGCGTTGCGGGCGTTCGACGAAGCGTCTCGCGCCGACCCTACCTGGCTGGACCCGGTCGTCCGGACCGGGAACCTCTTCTTGGAGAAGTACGACAGCCCGTCGGCGAAGGCGGAATTCCAGAGAGCCCTGGCGCAGAACCCCCGGCACCCGGGCGCTCTCCTCGGTATGGCGAAGTCGCTGATCTTCGATGGGGGCCCAGGCTCGCGCGACGTGCTCGACCAGCTCCTCGAGATCAACCCGAACCATGCGGAAGCTCGGGCGCTGGTCGCCGAGGAACTGCTCACGAACGAGAGACCCTTGGAGGCGCGCCGAGAGGCGGAGAAGGTGCTGACGGTGAACCCTCGCTCCCTCGTGGCGCTCACCGCGCTCGCCGGAGCGTACCTGATCGCCGACGACGTGGAGGGATTTCAGCGCACACGGGGCCGGGTGCTCGAAATCAACCCGCGGTACGCCGACTTCGACCTTACGCTCGCGGACCTCTCCGCCAAGACACGTCGCTACCAGCAGGCCGTGGATCGCGCGCAAGCTGCGGTGGCGCTCGACCCCGCCTCCTGGGAGGCGTGGGGTCTCCTCGGGATGAACCAGCTACGGATCGGCCACATCGAGGCGGGGCGTGCCAACCTGGAGCGGGCTTTCGAGGGGGATCCATACAACCCGTGGTTCAAGAACAACCTCGATCTGCTCGACACCTTCGAGCGATTCGACGCGAGAGAGACCGACCACTTCGAGCTCTTTCTGCACGGTACCGAGGCCGATCTGCTGGCGAATTACCTGGCTCCGATCGCCGAGGAGGCCTTCGACAGCCTCTCTCGCCGTTATGGGGTCGAGCCCGACTTGCCGGTTCGCGCCGAGCTGTACCCCAGTTCCGCGGACTTCTCGGTACGAACGCTCGGTGAGGCCGGCCTCGGTGCTTTGGGAGTCAGCTTCGGTCGCGTGCTCGTCATGGATTCGCCCTCGGCGCGCCAAATGGGCGACTACAACTGGGCATCGGTCTTCTGGCACGAGCTGGCGCACACCTTCCACCTCGCGATGTCCGACAACCGCGTGCCGCGCTGGTTCTCGGAGGGCCTCGCGGTCCACGAGCAGAGACAGGCCCGTGAGGGCTGGGGGCACCAGCCGACACTCGACTTCGTTGCGGCGCTCCGGGAGAATCGCCTGAAGAAGGTGAGCGAGCTCAACGACGGATTCATGCGGCCTGACTATCCGCAACAGGTGATCCACTCGTACTACCAGGCCTCGTTGGTCTTCGAGCTGATCGAGGATCGGTTCGGCTTCGACGCCATCCGCCGGATGCTGGACGGATATCGGGAGGGTCGCACGACAGAGCAGATGTTCGAGACCGTGCTCTCCCTGCCGATCCAGGAGTTCGACGAGGAATTCGACGATCACCTCCGCCGTCGCTTCGCCGGGCCGCTGGCAGGGATGGCTCGAATCGGTGACCCCCCCGGAGCGAATGCCGACCTCCAGGCAGTGCGCGACTTCGCCCGTGCTCATCCGGGTGATCTGCTCACCCGACTTCGCCTCGGGATCATGCTGTACCGAGAGGGTGCGCTCGGCGAGGCGGAGGAGGAGCTCCGGGCGGCGCTGCGCATCTTCCCTGAATACGGTGGTCCGGACAGCCCATACTGGTTCCTGGCCCTGATTCACCGAGACCGCGGCGAGCCCGAACGGGCGGAGGCAGCCTTGGCCCGGCTCAACGCCCTCTCGGAGTCCAACTACCAGGCGCTCCTCGCGCAGGCGGAAGTCCTGGAGGAGTTGGGCCGTACCGAAGCGAGCGCGCGGGTTCTGGACAAGGCGGTGCTCGTGTGGCCGTACGACCTGGACTTACACGCGCGGCTCGCGACGCTGCACGCGACCCTCGGAAACCTCCAGGGAGCGGTCCGGGAGCGTGGAGCCATCGTCGCCTTGAATCCGGCCGACAAAGCCGACGCCTATTACCGACTCGCCGTCGCCCAAGAGCAGGCCGGCGACCTCCGGGGCGCCCGCCGATCGGTCATGGGCGCGCTCGAGATCGCGCCGAACTACGAGGACGCACTCGAGCTCCTCCTGCGCCTGCGCGGGTCCGGCTCGTGACGGCCCTCCGCGCACTCGGGGGCGCCGTCGGCGTCATGGGCCTCGTCACGATCGGCTCCCTCGCGACCGCCGGCGCGACCATGCGCGGCGTCGCCGCCGGTCCGACGGACATCGCGGCTCCGCGGCAGGACTTCAACGCCCCCTACGACGGGCGCTACCACTTCGTTCGTATCCGCTACGACACGGGTCGCGGCGGTCGGGGCTTCGGTTTTGGCCGGGGTCGAGGGGGCGGCGCCATGTGGGCGCACGACTACCCGAGGGCGGAACGCAACTTCCTGGCCATCCTCGACGAGACCACCTACGTCCGGCCCCAAACCGAGGGCTCGAACGTCCTCACCCTCGCCGATCCCGAGCTTTTCCGGTATCCCATTGCGTACATCGTGGAAATCGGAGCGTGGAACCCCACGGAAGAGGAGGTCACGGCGCTCGGTGAGTACCTGCACAAGGGCGGCTTCCTCATCGTCGACGACTTCCAGGGCGGCTACGCGCTGGACAACCTCGAATTCCACCTCCGGCGAGCCCTGCCCGAGCTGGACATGGTGATGGTCCCGGACGACGACGAGATCTTCGATTCCTTCTTTCGGATCGTCCCGCAGGACGTGATTCCACCGTACGGCGGAGGGATTCCGCTCTGGTACGGGATCTACGAGGACAACGATCCGACCAAGCGATTGATGGTGATCATCAACGCGAACAACGACATCGCGGAGTACTGGGAATTCAGCGACCGCGGCTACTACCCCATCGACCTCGCGAACGAGGCGTACAAGTTGGGTGTCAATTACATCGTGTATGCCCTAACGCACTGACCTCTCCCGACATCGAATATTCTGACCCCGGGCACCGCCCCGACACTGCAACGGAGAAAGACCTTGGCTGACGACGCAATCGGAACCGTGAAGCTGGACGACGCAGACGATGTCGCCCTCGCCGACCGGCTGAAGAACGGACGCCAGGAGATGATCACCGAGCTCCGGAAGCTGATCGTCGGCCAAGAAGAGGTCATCGATCAGGTGCTGCTCTCGCTCTTCGTCGGTGGCAACAGCCTCATCATCGGTGTGCCGGGCCTGGCCAAGACGCTGCTCATCCACTCGATCGCGCAGGTCGTCGACCTCAAGTTCTCACGAATTCAGTTCACCCCCGACTTGATGCCCTCGGACATCACGGGGACGGACATCATTCAAGAAGACACCGAGACGGGGCGACGACAGATGGTCTTCGCCGCGGGACCGGTCTTCGCCAACATCGTCCTCGCCGACGAGATCAACCGCACGCCGCCCAAGACGCAGGCGGCGCTGCTGGAGGCGATGCAGGAGCACCGGGTCACGGTTCAGGGTCGCACATACACGCTCGAAGAGCCCTTCTACGTGTTCGCCACACAGAATCCGATCGAGCTCGAAGGGACCTATCCTCTCCCCGAAGCTCAGCTCGACCGCTTCATGTTCGAGATCGCGATCGACCACCTCGGCGAAGAGGACGAGCTCGAGGTCATCCGCTCGACCACCGGCCAGATGGACTTCGAGTTCAGTCACGCGGTCACCGGGCCTGACCTGATTGCGTTCCAGCAGCTGGTGCGGAGGGTTCCGGTGTCCGAGTCCGTCCTCCGCTATGCGGTCGGTCTGGTTCGCATGACCCGGCCGAGCGAGAACGGCTCGAGCCCGGACTTCGTGAAGAAGTGGATCGCCTACGGCGCGTCTCCGCGCGCCGCCCAGTACCTCGTGCTCGGGGCCAAGGCGAGGGCGCTCACGCAGGGCCGTTACCACGTCACGTTCGATGACATCAAGGCGCTGGCTCAACCGGTGCTGCGTCACCGCGTGCTCACGAACTTCCACGCGGAGTCGGAGGGCCGAACCTCCTCGCAGCTCGTCGACATGCTCCTCGAGCAGGCGCCGCTCCCCGCCTCGGGCATGTAGGACCACCCCGTGGCCGTTTCCCGCGCACGCGCGACCGCAGGAGGAAGCCAGTTCCTCGACCCGGCCGTCCTCGGTCGGATCGCGAACCTGGAGCTCCTCGCACGGACCGTCGTCGACGGGTTTCTGACGGGGTTGCACCGTTCGCCGTACCTCGGCTTCAGCGTGGACTTCGCCGAGCACCGGCCCTACATGCCCGGTGACGATATCCGGCGGATCGACTGGAGACTCTACGCGCGGACGGACCGCCACTACATCAAGCTCTTCGAGGCCGACACCAACGCGAACTTCTCGGTCGTGCTCGACCTGTCCGCCTCGATGAGCTACGGCAGTCACTCCCTCGCCAAGATCGACTACGCACGCTATCTGGCGGCCTGCCTCGCGTACTTCTCGAGCAAGCAGCGCGACCGAGTGGGCCTCGTCACGTTCGATCACGAGATCGTCGACTACGTGCCGCCGTCGATGAAGCACCTCGACACCATCCTGCATCGGCTCGATCAGTCCGATGCCGGCCGGCCCGGGGAGTTCGAGGCGCCCTTGATGCAGGTTGCAGAGATGCTCGCACGGAAGGGCATTCTCGTGGTCATCTCGGACTTCTACGAGGAGGCGGACGACGTCATCCGCGCGATCGGACCTCTGCGCGCCCGGGGCCACGACGTGATCGTCTTCCACGTCCTGGATCCCTTCGAGCTGGAATTCCCGTTCGAGGAAGCATCCGGATTCGAAGATCTCGAGACCCGAGAGCAGATCCCGGTGATCCCGAGCAAGCTCAAGGGCGACTACCTCGCGATGGTGCGTGAGCATCTCGAGAACCTGCAGCAACGCTTCAGCGAGAACCGCATCGATTACACGCTGCTCGATACGTCGAAGCCGCTCGACATGGCGCTGTTTCAGTACCTGCTCGCCCGCGAACGTTTGAGCAAGACACGATGAGTCTGACCTTTCTCGTCCCGCTCTTTCTGGTCGGTTTCTTCGGGATCGTCGTCCCGATCATCGTGCATCTTACACGCCGCCAGCGACGGAATGTGGTCCATTTTCCTTCGCTCATGTTTCTGGAGAAGATCCCGTACCAAGAGCAGCGGAGGCGACGCATTCAGCATTGGTTCCTGCTCTCCCTGCGGGCGCTCGCCTTGATCCTGGTCGCGGCCGCCTTCGCGCGACCGTTCTTCGATCAGAGCTCGATCGGCGACGGAGGTACGGGTGGCCCGAGGGAAGTCGTCGTGCTCATCGATCAGTCGTATAGCATGGCTGTCGGTGACCAGCTCCAGGAAGCTCGGACGGAGGCGGAGCGAATCTTCGGGCAGCTGGGACCACTCGACCGCGCCTCACTCGTCGCGTTCGCCCGAGGCGCTACCGTTGTGGCCCGGTCGACGTCGGACCGCACCCGGCTCCAGGGTGCGCTCGACACGCTCAGGGTCTCGTCCGGTGCGACCCGCTACGGGCCCGCGCTCAAGGTCGCCCAGACCATCATCGAGGAGTCCAACCTCCCGTGGGGAGAGGTCTACCTGCTGAGCGACTTCCAGCGAAACGGATGGACGGGGGACGAGGGCATTCGCCTGCCCGCGGGCTCGACCGTGACCCCGGTTCCGCTCGGAACGGGCGAAGCCGTCGACAACGTCATGGTGACCGACGTGTCGCTTCCGAGACAGAACGTGGCAGGACGCGAGAGGGTCACGCCGACAGCGCGCATCGTGCGGCGCGGTGGGTCCGAGCCGCGCGACGTCGACGTCGCACTCGAGCTCGACGGTCAGGAAATCCAAACGCGTAGCGTTTCCCTGGCTCCCAATACCGCCACGGCCGTCACGTTCCAACCGTTCACGCTCTCGCAGCCTCACACGACCGGAACCGTGCGCCTTCCGGACGACCCTTTGCTGGCCGACAACGCGCATCACTTCGTGCTGTCCCCCGGCACCTCATTGCCTGTGCTCATCGTCGAAGCCGCCCAGGCGCCGAGCGACGTGAGCCTTTATCTGCGCGGGGCACTGGAAATCTCGGAGGACGGGCGTTTCGGCGTGCGTACGCGGCGAGCCAGCAGTGTTCGACCCGTTGACCTAGACAACACCGCCGCCGTCTTCCTCAACAACGTCCAGATCGACGGACCCTCCGCGGAGCGCTTGCGCTCGTTCGTCGACGAGGGCGGGGGCGTGCTGATCGCGTTCGGGGAGGGCGGAGGGTGGCCCGCGTCTGCGGCCGACATGCTTCCCGGCACGGTGGGTCAGGTGGAAGACCGCATCCAGGGTCGGGGAGGTCGCCTAGGATACCTCGACTACGAGCATCCGATCTTCGAGGTCTTCGCCGGGCCACGGAGCGGTGACTTCACCGGTGCGCGATTCTACCGCGCTCGAAGCCTGGTGCCATCCGACTCCGCCGCGGTGCTCGGGCGCTTCGACGACGGTTCGGTCGCCCTCGCGGAGCTGCGATATGGGCGGGGCAAGGTCGTGGTGTGGACCACGTCGCTGGACGCATTCTGGAACGACCTGGCGCTGCAGCCGGTGTTCCTGCCCTTCGTGCACCGGATGGCGGAGTACCTCGGAGGGCGGGCGGAGGCGGTCGAGTGGTTCGTAGCCGGACAAGTGGTGGACCTGGCAGATCCGGAGGCCCTCGAAACGTCGGGCCTGGTGTCTTCCGAGGCGGCGGGCCTGGTCGAGGGCCTCGACCAGGTCGCGATCCTGCCGTCCGGCGGGAGTGCGCCCCTGCCGGCAGGCGACGGACCTCGGTACCTGCCGCTCGAGGAGCACGGCTTCTACACCGTCCGGCAGCCGGGGTCCGACCCCGCGCGCCCCTTCGTCATGGCGGTCAACGTCGACCTCGAGGAATCGAATCTGACGCGCATCGATCCGGACGAGCTGGTCCTCCAGATCGAAGCCGCCACGGGCCCGTCGGACGGGACCGCGGCGCTGGGCGATGCCTTCGAGTTGAGACGGGAAGATCAGGAGCGCCGACAGTCGCTTTGGCGATGGCTCCTGTTTTCAGCCCTCATGCTCTTCGTGGCCGAGACCGTGATCTCGAACTGGGCCTCCCGACCGAGGTCCGGAGCAGCTGGGCGGGTTGCGGGTTAGAGGATGGATATGGCGGTGCGCGCCGGACGCGCAGCGCGGCGTAAGCGGATCGGGGTGGATGCGTGGACAATGGCTGGCTCGACCGACCGGACGTAGGTTGGAGAAGGCCGAATCGGGAGAAGGGTCATGAGGGAATCTGAACGTCGTATGGCGCTGAATCGGGTCCTCGAAGTCGTTCGGGGGGTCAAGTGGCGATGGCGTGCGCGCCTCGCGCTAAGGGGACTCGTCTGGGTGGGCGGCCTGACCGGGGCCGTTCTCCTCCTCTCGGCTCTTGGCCTGGAGCGAGCGCGCTTCGCGGCGGATGCGGTTCTCTGGGCGCGGATCCTCACGTGGGGCACGTTCTTCGTTTCGTTCCTGGTCTTCTTCGTTCGACCCCTTCTGCAGCGCGTCACCGACGCACAGGTCGCCCTGTACCTGGAAGAGCACGAGCCGACCCTGGAGCACGCGGTCACCGCGGTACTCGACGAAGGCTCGCGCACCGCCTCGCCCGACCTCACCCATCGCGTCACGGAGATCGCACTCGACAAGGCCCGCGCCGTCGACTTCGGTCGAAGGGTCGAACAGGGTGGGCTCTACCGATTCGCGGGCGCGCTGACCGCGTTGGTGGTGCTGGCCGTGTCCACCGCACTGCTCGGACCGACCCAACTCCGGCATGGCCTACGCGCCCTGCTCTTCCCGACCGTCGACGCGGCCGAGGTGAATCCCTATTCGGTCGCCGTGATTCCGGGGGACGTGACGATCGCACGGGGATCGGATCAGATCGTCACGGCTTCGCTGGGCGGTTTCGAATCCGTCGAAGCGTCGATTTTCACGAAGGGTGAGTCCGAACAGACGTTCCAGCGGCTGTCGATGCTTCCCGCGATCGAGGGCGGCTTCGAGGTGATGTTGCTCAGCGTGGGTGAGCCCACCGAGTACTTCATCGAAGCGACCGGGATTCGGTCACCGACATTCACGATCGACGTGGCGGATCTACCGTACGTCGACCAGCTCGACCTGACGTACTACTTCCCCAGCTACACAGGGCTGCAGGCGCGAGTCGTGGAAGACGGTGGAGACGTGGTCGCCCTCCCGGGAACGGTCGTCGAGCTCCGCATCGAGCCGACGATCGGCGCGCCCGAAGGGCGACTTCTCCTCGACGGCGAGCCCGCCACCGAGCTGACGCCTCAGCCGGATGGCACCTTCTCCGTGCGATTCACTGTGGGCGAGAGCAGCTTCTACTCCATCGAGCTCGCGCGTCAGGACAATGGGGAAATGGTCCCGGCGTCGCCCGAATACCGCATCGACGTGCTCGACGACCTCGAGCCCTCCATCAGCTTCTCGACGCCGGGCCGGGACATGCCTGCCTCTGCGATCGAAGAGGTCTACTTGGAGATGGTCGCCGACGACGACTATGGCATCGGTGACATCCGACTCGTCTACTCGGTCAACGGGGGTACGGAAGACACCGTCACGGTCTTCCAGGCTCGTGGCGAGCCGATCGCAGAGGTGTCCATGGGACACACGATGTTCCTCGAGGAGTGGGGGCTCGAGGTGGGCGACCTCGTCTCCTACTACGCGATGGTCAGGGACAACCGTTCGGCAAGCTCCACCCGAGTCGTCACCAGCGACATCTACTTCCTCAACATCCGACCGTTCGAGCGGGCCTACCGTCAGGCCGAGCAGCAGGGCGGAGGCGGCGGTGGCGGGGGTGGCGGACAAGAGCCCGAATCGGCCCTCTCGGACCTGCAGCGACAGGTCATCGCGGCCACCTTCAACTTGATTCGGCAGCGCGACACCTATCCGGCCGAGGAATTCAGCGAGAACGTGGTCAGCGTCAGTCTCGCACAGGGTCGACTGCAGGACCAGGTCACGACGCTCCTGCAGCGGATGCAGAACCGGGGGCTCACCCAGACCGACGAGGGGTTCCGCTCGGTGTCGGAGATTCTTCCCAAAGCGTTCGAGGCCATGACCCGGGCGCGGGAGGACCTGGAGGCCCAAGAGCTGCGGGAGGCGCTCCCGGACGAGCAGGAGGCCCTGCGGTACCTCCAGCAGGCCGAGGAGACGTACGAGCGGTACGTCCAGATGCAGCAACAGCAACAAGGAGGTGGTGGCGGCGGAGGTGGTCAACAGGCTGCCGAGGACCTCGCTGACCTCTTCGAGCTCGAGCTCGACAAGCTCAAGAACCAGTACGAAACCGTCCAGCGCGGGCAGCAGCAGCAAGCGGACAACCAGGTCGACGAGCTGCTCGAGCAGCTGAAGGAGCTGGCGAGGCGTCAGGAGCAGATGGCGGAGCGTCAGCGCCGCGCCGCAGCACAGAACCAGAGTGGCGGCCAGAGCAGTGAAGCCCAACGGGCCCTGGCCGAGGAGACCGAAGAAGCGGCACGCCAGCTTCAGCGACTCGCCAGAGAGATGGGCGACCGGGAGCTCGAGCAGACGGCCCGAGATCTCCAGCAGGCCGCCGAGCAAATGCGGCAATCCGCGGCGTCGTCTGGCTCACAAGCCAGTTCAGGGGCGAATTCCGCACAGCGACGACTCGACAAGGCGAGACGCGAGCTGGAACGGGCCCGTTCGGATCGGGCGCGACGCGAGGCGGACGCCGCCATTGCTCAGGTCGAGGAACTGCAGCAGCAACAGCGGGACGTGCAGCGCGACGTCCGCGAGCTCCCGACCGAGCGAGGACCCGAGCGCCAGGCGGAGATCGACCGCCTGCGTGAACGGAAAGACCAGATGAACGAGGCGGTCCAGAGTCTGGAGCGCCAGCTCGACCAGGCGGCCGGCAGATCTCAGGTCGACAACCCGCGGGCGGCCAAAGGCCTCCAGGATGCGGCCGATCAGATCCGCGAGTCGAAGCTCAAGGAGAAGCTCCAGTACTCTCGCGGCACCATCGAACAGTGGGATCCTCAGTCCGCGGTGACCATGGAGCTCCAGATCGAGGGTGACCTCCAGGCGCTCCGCGACCAGTTGGAGCGCGCCCGGGGGGCGGCCAGTGAGCGGGAGGCGAATCCGTTGGGCGAAGCTCTCGACGAGACACGCGACCTCGTTCGCAGCATGGAGGCGATGGACCGTCGCCTCAACGAGCCCGGTCCGCAGGGCCAAGAGGGTCAGCAGGGCCAAGAGGGTCAACAAGGCCAAGAGGGTCAGCAGGGTCAACAAGGCCAAGAGGGTCAGCAGGGCCAGCAGGGTCAACAAGGCCAAGAGGGTCAGCAGGGCCAAGAGGGTCAACAAGGCCAAGAGGGTCAGCAGGGCCAGCAGGGCCAACA